>DASYQM010000146.1:0-11655 GCA_036005525.1 Streptosporangiaceae bacterium | reverse complement strand
TCGGGCCTGAACAATCCGCGCGGGCTGACCTTCGGCCCGGACGGAAACCTCTACGTTGCCGAGGGTGGTCTCGGCGGCACCCACTCCACCGTCGGCAAGTGCCAGCAGGCGGCGGGCGCGGCCGCCCCCTATACCGGAAGCACCCACAGCCGGAGGCTCGGCGGGCGAATCGCGAAGATCAGCCCATCCGGCGTGGTCACGACGGTGGTGAAGGCGCTCCCCTCGAGCCAGACCAGCGATGCCACGGGGAACCTGGTCAGCGGCGTCTCGAGCGTTGCCTTCATCGGCCATAAGCTCTACGCGCTGCTGGCGGGCGCCGGCTGCTCACACGGCGTGCCCAGCATCCCGAACGGCGTCATCAAGGTCGGCCGGCACGGCACCTGGAGGATGATCGCCAACCTGAGCGCCTTCCAGAAGGCGCACCCGGTCGCCAACCCCGACCCGGAGGACTTCGAGCCCGACGGGACCTGGTACAGCATGATCGCCATCGGCAGGGCCCTGTACCCGATGGACTCCAACCACGGCGAGCTCGACCGGGTCACGCAGGCCGGCCGGATCAGCCGGGTGATCGACATCTCGGCGAGCCAGGGGCACGTGGTCCCGACGGCGCTGGTCCATCGCGGCGCGACCTACATCGCAAACCTGGGCCTGTTCGAAGCCAGCGACCAGGCGGGCGACGAAAAGGTGTGGAAGCTCACCGGCCACAGGACGCTCAGAGTGCGCGCAACCGGGGGTGGAGAAGGTCCTCGGGCTCGCCTTCCGCGGCGACAAGCTGTACGCGCTGCAGATGAGCACGAGCGCGGGCGGCCCGACCCCGGGCACCGGGGCGATCGTGCGCGTTAAGCGGCACGGTCCGCCCGTGACGATCGTCTCGGGTTTGACCTTCCCGACAGGCATGACGGTCGGTCCCGACGGGGCGTTCTACGTCTCCAACCAGGGCTTCGGCTTCGGCGAAGGACAAGGCCAGATCCTCCGCATCGAGCCCTGACCGCGATAACGACCCTGGGCCAGCCTCACGGGGCGGCCCAGGGTCGTCCGCACCCGGGCCCAGTTGGGGAGCTGGCTACGCGGGTCCGCGGTCACAGACCGCTGCCTTACCCGGGCGCGGCATACAGGCCGATGGCGTAGCAGGCCAGCGCCGCCGCGGTGGCCAGCGCCATCCCGAGGGAGTAGCCGTCGGTGAGCTTGTCCGTGAAGCCGGATCCGAAGACCGCGGCGAGGATGATGGCCGCCAGGCCCGCCACCGAGGTAACGATCAGGGTCGCGGTCCTGGCGATGATCGCCCGGACCAGCACGGCTATGGCGCCGATGACCAGGAGCAGGCCGAGCACGGCGTGGATGGCCATCAGCGGGCCGTTGGAGAAGAACTGGTCGCTGCTCCGCCCGGGGGTGCCCACGGCCGGCAGCGTGACGTACAAGTTGACGCCGATGCCAAGGGCGAACTGAACGATCAGGATGATCAGGACGGCCAGGTTGGCCTGCCGCAGGCCTTCCCGGCGGGCCGGTCTCTTCTGGGCAGATGGCGGGGCTGCCGCCTGAGGGCTCGTCATGTCCGCTCACCTCCAGGTCCTCGCCTGGGCGGGACCACAACTCGGCGACTACGGAATCCCGCCCTGCATACCCCCCTTTCGTCGCGGCTAATGTAAAGCCCTCCCAAATTGATCGTCACGACTCGGGATCGGCCGAGAGCCTGGCGGGCAGCACGGCGCCGGCAGGGCCAGACGGGTGCGCGGCAGCACCAGCCATGTCGGGTTCCGCTGCGTCGTTCGCGGCCACCGGTGAGGCCGTTACTGGCGGCGCGATTCCGGCGAGCTGTTGCTGGCCGGAGGCGCGTCGGGAGAGGCGAGGCGGAGGTCCACCCGGGCGGCCTGGATACGCTCCTGCTCGCGGGCGAGCAGGGCCATCGCGCGGGCGTCGGCCGGGGTGGGGCGGTTCACGTCCAAAGCCCGCGGCCAGAGGCGGGCATACCGGACGGCGGCGACCTCGGCCGAGTAGACCAGCGCCTGGCTGACCAGGTAGAGCAGGGCGAAGATGCCGGCCACGGTGGCGAAGCTGCCGTAGACCGGCCCGGCCCGGCTCACCAGCCTCGACAGCAGAATCGGCCCGAGGCTGAGCACCAGCGCCACCACCACGGCGCCAACGGCGGCGCCCGGCCAGATGGCGCGGAACGGCGCGGGCCGTGCCAGCAGCAGCCGGGCGCCAAGCAGCAAGACGGCGAAGATGACCAGGGCCGACCCGAGCGCCGCCACGACGCGCTCCGCTCCCGCCAGGTTGGGGATCGCCGTGACCGCCACGGTGAGCGCGCCGACCGCGCCCGCCCCGAGCAGCAGCGCCGCCAGCATCGCGAACACCCGGAGGTAGCGCGGGAAGAAGCCGAAACGAGCACGGCGCGGGACGGCGGCGACGTTGTTCAGCGTCTGGGACACGGAGAACACGACGCCGGTTCCGGAGAACAGCAGGCCTATCAGGCCGGCGATGAACGGGACGGTCGACGTCGGCAAAGTGGTCACCGCCTGGTCAACCGTGGATTGCAGCACCGGCGGGACGATCGCGTCCATGAGCCGCTGGCGCAGCTCAGAGTTCGACGCCAGCACCCGTGACAGGATCGCCACCCCGAGCAGCAACAGCGGGAAGATGGACAGGAAGCCGTAGTAGGTGATGAGTGCGGCCTCGCGCCCGCCGTCGTCGTCACCGTACTTCTTGATCACCGCGTAGGGGAATCCCAGCACGCCATGCCGGCGCTGCACGCCGTCCGCCCACGCGATGACCCGGTTCACCAGTGCGCCCAGGCTCGCGAAGTTCATGCCCCAGCCTCCCAACCGGGCCGGGGCCAGCGCTACTCGCGGGCGAGCATGGCTCCCTAGCCGCGGGCGGCATCTCCGGCGGTGAGCTTGTGCTCGATGCAGGCCAGCAGCTGATGGTAGGAGTCGCAGAACGAGCGGACGCCCTCGCGCTCGAGCTCGGCGGTGATGACGCTTAGGTCGAGCCCGGCTGCCGCGGCCGCGGCGAGCATCCGTTCCGCACCATCTGGGTCGGCGTCGAGCGTGCGCGCGACCGCGCCGTGGTCGGCGAACGCCCGCAGCGTGTGCTCGGGCATCGTGTTGATCACGTCGGGGCCGATCAGCTCCGCGACGTAGCGGACGTCGGAGTAGTCGGGGTTCTTGGTTCCGGTACTCGCCCACAGCGGCCGCTGCCGCCGGGCGCCAAGATCACGAAGCCGCTCCCAGGCGGGACCGGCGAACTTCGCCAGGTACCGCTGGTAGGCGACGCGGGCGCTGGCGAGCGCGACCTGGCCGCGGGCGGGCGCGCCGGCGTCGAGCAGCGCGTCCGTCTTGGTATCGATGCGCGACAGGAAGAACGACGCCACGGAGGAGACCTTGTCCACCGGCTCGCCCGCGCCGGCGCGCGCCGACAGACCGCGCAGGTACGCGTCGATCACCTGCTCGTAGCGCTCGATCGAGAACAGCAGCGTGATGTTGATGTTCACGCCGCGGCGCGTCAGCTCCTCGATCGCGGGCAATCCCGCGGCCGTGCCGGGGACCTTGATCATCACGTTCGGCTGGGCGAGCCGCTGCCACAGGCTGGTTGCCTGGGCGATGGTCGCCTCGGTGTCGTCGGCGAGATCGGGCGTGCACTCGAACGAGACGAACCCGTCGTCGCGCCCACTGTCCTCATATGCCGGACGCAGCAGGTGGGCGGCCGCCCGGATGTCGTCGAGCGCGAGCGAGAAGAACAGCTCCTGCAGGTCACGCTCCCCGCCCGCGACCAGCCTGCGCAGCTGATCGTCGTAGCGGTCCGAGTCGGTGATCGCCTTGGCGAAGATCGTCGGGTTAGAGGTCGCGCCGGTGACGCAGTAGTCGTCGATCAGCTCGGCGAACTCGCCGGTCTCGAGCAGCTCGCGGGACAGCGTGTCCAGCCAGATGGATACGCCCGCCTCCCGGAGCCGCCGCAGGTTGGGGTTCGGTGCCACGGCGGTCCTCCGCTCAGGTTCCGGCCGCTAGCTCGCCGGCCAGCGAGCCGAGCGGCATGCCGGGATCGGTGAGCGCGGCCACCTTGACCTGCTGGCCCGAGCGGATCAGCGCTTGCACGTCCTCATTCACATCCCAGACATTGACGTTCATGCCGGCCATGACCCGCCCGTCGCGCAGCCAGAACGCGATGAACTCGCCACCGGCGCGGTCGCCGCGGAACACGACCTCATCCCATTGCGGCGCATATCCCGAGTATTCCATCCCCACGTCGTACTGGTCGGAGTAGAAGTACGGGATGTGGTCGTAGCTGACCTCCTGGCCGAGCAGCGCCTGCGCGGCCGCGGGCCCCTGGTTGAGGGCATTCGCCCAGTGCTCCACGCGGATCCGCTGCTCGAAGAACGGATGCCACGCGTTCGCGACGTCGCCGGCCGCGAAGATGCCCGGCGCGGCGGTCCGCAGCTGGGCGTCGACGACGATACCGTTGTCGGTCTCCAGGCCCGCGTCGCTGGCCAGGCCGGTGCGCGGCACGACGCCGATACCGACGACGGCGAAGTCGCACTCGATCCCACGGCCGCTGGCGGTCCGTACCCGCGTGATCGCGCCGGTCCCCTCGAACGACTCGACCCCGTCGCCGAGCAAGAGCTCGACGCCGTGCTGGTCGTGGACATCCCGGTAGAAGCCCGCGACCTCGCTGCCGAAGATCCGCTCGTTCGGCAGCGCCTGCGGGTCGATGACGGTGACCTCGAGCCCGCGCTGGCGCGCCGAGGCGGCGAACTCGCTGCCGATCCAGCCCGCGCCGACCACCGCCACGCGCCCGCCGGCGGCGAGCCGCGCCCGCAGCAGGTCGCAGTCGGCGAGCGTGCGCAGGTAGTAGACACCGTCCAGGTCCGCGCCGGGAATGCGCAGGCGGCGCGGCTCGGCACCGGTTGTGAGCAGCAGCCGGTCGTAGCCGAGCGTGCGGCCATCGTCCAGCGTCACGCGTGACGCGCCGGGCTCGATCGCGGTCACCGTCACCCCGGTCAGCAGCTCGATCTCCTGCTCCGCGTAGAAGCCCTCCGGGTGCACGTAGGCGTTCGTGCGCTCGGACTCGCCCCGCAGGTAGTCTTTGGTCAGCGGCGGCCGCTCGTACGGCCGCTCCGGCTCGGCGCCGATCAGCATCACCCGGCCGTCGAAGCCGCGCGTACGCAGCTCTTCCGCTGCCTTGGCACCGGCAAGGCTCGCGCCGACGATCAGGAACACCGGTCTGGTCATCGGATCCTCTCTTCGGTCAGGCTCATGCGCAGCCGCGTGAGCGATTCGGAAGCCGGACCCGACCGGCCCACTGCCCAGTTCTAACGAACATCAAAGTTGACGATAGACCCGGATGGGTAATTTAGTCAATCATCTTGTCTTATAGAAGCGTCCTGCAGCGCCATGCTGCGGTGCCCGGCCCGGCCCGGCTGGGCCCGGGCGCGGTGCCCGTGCCCAGGAGCGGTGCCGTGCCCAGAAGCGGTGCCCGTGCCCAGGCGTGATCATGGGATGGCTACTGCAAGAACGATAGTGATCCCATGATCACGATCCGGGCCTGCGGCGGGCGGCGGATCCGGGTCACCTGATCTGGGCGATATGTGCCTCGATGGCCGCGCTGACCAGATCGGGATGCGTAATGGGGGCCATGTGGCCCGCCTCCGCTAGCTCGGCCGTGGTCACGTCGGGCAGGGCCCGGGTCAGCAGCCGGGCCACCGCTCGGGTGGACGCCGGGGACTTGCCGCCCACCACGTAGAGCGTGGGCAGGTCGAGCGACGCGTACGCCGCCAGCGGTGTGGTCTCGGCGAAGATCGCGGACCATTCGCTGGATACGGCGCGCATCGCCCGCGCGGCCGCGGCCCGTCGGCCCGGGGGCATGCCCGCCCAGGCGCCCGGGCCCATCCAGTAGTCGATGAACCGCCTGGCCGCGCTGCCCAGCGCCCCGAGTTCCACGGCGATCCGGGTGTGCTGGCACACCGCGACGACCTCGCGCGCCGCTGGCTGGCCCGGATCCTCGGCAAGCAGCAGGCCGAACAGCACCGGCTCGATGAGCACCAGGGACCGGAAGCGGCCGGGGTAGGTGAGTGCGGCGCGCGCGGCGACCGCGCCGCCGTAGGAATGCCCGACCAGATGGACCGGCTCGCCCGCCGCCTCGAGCACGGGCTCTAGCAAGGCGACCTCGTCGGCGAGGGTCGGTTCCCGCTCAGCCGGCCACGGCGGGCTGTCCCCTGCACCGTAGAGGTCCGGGGACAGCATCCGGTAGCGGCCGGCCAGCCGGCGCCCGAGCGCCTGCCACTGGCGGCCCGAGCTGGCGCTCGCGTGCAGGCACACGACGCTGGCGGTCGCCTGTCCGCCCGGGCCGCGGTATGCCTGCCCGCCGCGGCCCGCGGTCACCGGCTGGTCCCGCAGGCCCCCGGCCGGCTCCGTGTCCAGGACCTGTGGGTGATATCGGTGCATGGTGTCCTCCGGCACCCGGACCGCGCTAGGCGCCGGGCTGGATGTTCTGGTTGATGTGGAAGACGTTGTCCGGGTCGTAGCGGTTCTTGACATGGGCGAGCCGGTCGTAGTTGCCCCGGTAGGCGGCTTTGACCCGGTCCTGGCCCTCGCTCATCATGAAGTTGACGTAGCCCCCGCCGGCCGAGGCCGGGTGCAGCTCCTCCCAGTAGTCCCGCGCCCACTGCGAGATGCGGCCGGCGTTGGCGGGGTCCGGGTCGGTGCCTATGATGACCCCCGCCCAGCCGCCGTCCCGGTAGGCGAAGGCCATCGCGTCACCGGGCACCCGGCTGACGGCACCGTCGATGGGGTGGAGGTGCATGGCCGAAAGACCGGTCGGCAGCCGCGCGCCGTGCTTCACGTGCACGTCGATCGCTGCGTCCGAGATCTCGTTGAAGAAGTCCGCTTTCCAGTACTGCTGCAGCCCGGCCGGGTTCAGGGCGTCGAACGCGCCCTGCAGCGCGCTGAACGGCATGGCCTGCAATCCGACGACCAGCGGGGAGCCGTAGCTCCTGATCGGCTCGAGCACCTCGTCGGCTCGATCGTGCGCTCCGGTGTAGCACCAGACGATGCCGGACACCTTGCGGCCCCAGAGCTCCTCGGGGAACGGCGCCGCGGGGGGAATGCTGAGCAGCGCGAAGAAGCCGCTCAGTTCCTCGGGCAGCGACGGCAGCAGCTCCCGGTACCAGCGCATCACCGCGGGGGTGTCGGCCAGGTCGTACAGGACCGGGCCGCCGATGATCGTCCCGTGCTCGCCGATGTCGTGGCAGCGGAACGTGAACGAGGTGACGATGCCGAAGTTCCCGCCGCCGCCGCGCAAGGCCCAGAACAGGTCCGTGTGGGAGCTCTCGCTGGCCGTCACGAACGTGCCGTCGGCCAGCACCACATCGGCGGCGACCAGGTTGTCGACCGTCAGGCCGAACCGCCGGGAAAGGTAGCCGATGCCGCCTCCGAGGGTTAGGCCGGCCACCCCGGTCGACCCCAGAATCCCGAAGGGAACGGCCATGCCGAACGCGGCCGTCGCATGGTCGACGTCGGCCAGGGTGCATCCGGCGTCGGCGCGGACGGTGTGATTCTGCGGGCTGACCGTGGTGCTGCTCAGCAGGGAGAGGTCGATGACCAGGGCGTCGTCCCAGACACCGAGGCCGCCTACGCTGTGGCCGCCGCCACGGACGGCGATCTCGACACCGTGCTCACGGCCGAACCGCACGGCGGCGATGACGTCGGCGGTGTCCCCGCAGCGCACGATGGCAGCCGGGTGCCTGTCGATCATGGCGTTGTAGACGGCACGCGCCCCGTCATAACCGGGATCACCCGGCCTGATCAGCTCACCGCGCACGGCGGCTGCCAGTTCCTCATACGGGGCGGTGGTAATGGCGGTTGAGGTGGTCATGTCGGGTCCTTCGGGCGCGTCGTTGAAGTTCGGTGCACCCGAAGGTACGGACCGTGGCGTTCGCGGAGCGTTCGGGCGCGGGCGCCTGCGCTACGCCGTCGGGAGAACGCCCGGAGCGGAAGGACGAACGCCGCGCCGGCGGAGATCATGCTCGCAGCGCCGCAGCAGCGCGACGCTGCCATGCGCCGACGCCAGCTCCGCGGCGGAGCGCAGCCGCGCGGTGGCGGCTTCCCGGTCGTCGTACGCGGCGCGCATCCGCATCACCTCGGGCAGCCACCACACGTCGTCGTTGGCGTGCGCGGCGGCGATGGCCGCGTCGAGCGCCGCCCGCGCCGCATCCGGGCTGCCGTTGCGTGCCGCCAGGTCGGCGAGCAATGCCAGCCAGTACGGCATGCGGGCGAAGGCGCCCTCCGACTTCAGGTTGTCGATGCCCCGCTGGGCGAGGCCGATGCCTGGCTCGTCCGTTCGGGACCAGCCGTCGAGAATCAAAGCCCACTCGCGGTAGTAGGCGAAGTCATACCGGCCGCACAGCTCGCGCAGCTCACCGACGGTGTCCCTGAGCTCGCGCGTGTCGTTGCGCATCTGGTGGGTGACGCAGCCGTAGGCGAGGGCCACCGCCAGGCTGTACGGGTGGTCGATCGACCGGGCCAGCCGGATCGCCTCGCGACACGCGGACAGGGCATCGTCGTCGTGGCCCAGCAGCCAGTGGGCATGTGCCGCCCAGGCCGTGCCGTGCACGTCGGCCCGGGTGCCGATGCTCAGCGAGTCGGCACCGCTCGCCAGCTTGCCAGCGAGCTCCAGGTGACGCAGCCCCTCGGCGGGCATCCCCAGGCTGACGGCCGACCCGCCCACGGCGAAGTGAGCCGCGCCGCTCAGCTCGGAGTCGGGGTCGACAAGGGCTAGGGCGCGGGTCGCGATCTGATAGCCGTCGGCCGTGCGTCCCTGGACGAACCGCGACGTCCAGAGCCCGGCCAGGCCGGTGACCGCCGAGTCCCTGCGGCCAAGCGATTCGGCGAGGGCGATCGAGCGCTCAAGCGTCTGCTGCAGGTCCGGGGATGAGTAGCCGTACCTGGCGTTGAGCGGTGTCGCCATGGCCTCGAGGACCGCGAGTTCCTGCCTGTCCCTGTCTCTTCCCTCAGGCAGGTTGCGCACGATCGACAGCGCCTCCCGGTGCAGCCGGATCGCCTCGGCGTGGGCAAATCTGCCCGCCGCGACGTCGGCCGCACGCCGGTAGTAGGCCACCGCCCGCTCGGGCCGCCCGCCCCGCGCATACTGCTCGGCGAGCTGAGCCGCGACCGAGTCGGTGTCCTCGGCGTGGAGCAGCTCGAGGCCCTGCGCGATGCGCCGGTGCAGTAGCCAGCCTTTTGGCGGGCTGACCTGGGCATATGCCGTTTCGCGGAGCATTTCGTGTGAGAAGTCGTAGCCGTCGCCGAACTCCTGCATGATCCTGCGCCGCCACAGCTCGTCGACCGCCTCCACGACGGTGTCGGCCTCGAGGTCGCTCGCCTCGGTGAGCAGGTCGAGGGTGAAGTTCGCTCCCACCGCCGCCGCCAGGCCGGCCACTTCCCGGGCCGCCGGGGTCACCTGCTCGAAACGCTTGCGCAGCACGGCTGCCAGATCGCCGGCGGGCGGCGGCGCGCCGCCGGGATCGGCGGTGCCGCGCACCGCCTCGATGATGTACAGCGGGAAGCTTCCGGTTGTCGCCTGCAGCAGGACGGTGTCGGCCTCGGTGAGGGGGTGCCCGGACATCGCCTGGGCGAGATGCGCCGTGTCGGCGGCCTCCAGCGGGCCGAGGGAGAGCTCGGTGAGCAGGCCGGTGGCCCGCATGCGGAAGGTCCACTCCACGAGCTCAGGATCGTCGTCGAGATTGTCGTCGCGCAGCGTCCCGGCCACGAGAAGCTGTGCGCCGCCGGCCAGGCCCAGGCAGAACGTGGTGAAGGCCAGCGTCTCCTGGTCGCACCACTGCACGTTGTCGAGCACCAGCAGCAGCGGGCGGCCGACGGCGAGCAGCGCCCGCGCCAGGCCCTCGAAGAAGCGGTGGCGTTGCCAGGCATCCACGATCGCCCTCGGCCCGGCCTCCCGCGTCCCGTGGCCCCCGTCCGGCAGCAGCCTGCCGACCTCGGCCCGCCAGGCCGGGTCGAGGGTCGCGGTCGCCGACTGGACGACGGGATTGCGCAGCCAGTCCGCCACGGGGGCCAGCGCGAGCCGCCCCGAGGTGCCGAAACACTGGGTGCGCGCGACGACCGCGCCCTGCAGCTGTGCCATGTCCGCGACCTCGGCCACCAGACGGGTCTTCCCGACGCCGGCGCCGCCGCGGACCAGCGCGAGGCCCTGGCGGCCCGCTACGGCGGCCTTCCACACCTCCCGGAGCAGGCCGAGCTCGGCGGACCGGCCGAAGAGCTGCGCCGCCGCCGGCCCCGGGCGGCCGACCGCTGGCCCGGCGACCGCGGGCCCGGCGACCGCCGGGGCCCCCTTGGCCGGGCGCGCGTGGGCCATCAGCCGTTGGAACGCCTCGCGCGTCGCGGCGTCCGGGACGACGCCAAGCTCACGCTCCAGCACCGAGGCGCAGTGGTGGTAGGTGCTGAGCGCGCCCGCGCGATCGCCAAGATCGGCCTGGAGCCGCATCAGGGTGCGGTAGCCGACCTCCTCCAGCGGCTGCAGCTGGACCCGGCGCCGGGCGGCTTCCACGGCTCCGGCCAGGTCACCCGTGCGCGCCCGCGCCGCGCTCAGCAGATCGCACAGGTCCACGCACTGGCGCTCGAGCTCTGACCTGGCATCGAGCAGCCAGTCGTCGTACACGCCGGGCAGCAGGTCGCCCCGGTACTGGCCGATTGCCGCGGCGGCGTGCACGAGGATCCCGTCGTCGTCGCCGGCGGCAGCCGCTGCCAGGGCGGCGTTCCGCTCGATGCCGAAGACGCGAACGTCGACGCGGCACGTCGGCGTGTCATGCCAGCCCAGATCCCGTGACGTCACCACGAGCGAGCGCTCGTCGCCCAGCACCTGGCGCAGATGGTGCAGTTCGCGGCGCAGGTTGGTCAGTGCCTGGGCGTCGGTGGACTCGGGCCAGAACAGCCCGGCGATGCGCTGCCTGCTCTGGGGTGAGCCGGCGTGACCGACCAGAAAGGCAACGAGGACAACCGCGCGCGACGACCGGGTCCGGACGGTGCCGGTCCCGTCGTCGGTGATCGATGACTCCCCCAAGAGAGACACATGCAACATGTCGCGATGGCCTCCTGACACCTCAGGGTAAACGCAAGCCGCCCCGATGCCCATGACCGCCGAACCTCCCCAGCCGCCCGGGCACGGACGTCGCATGATTGGCTCACCGTGGCAGGCGTCGACCGGAAGGGACGGCCATGGCTGGAATCGCGGCAGGCCGAACGCGGCCCAAGTCACCGGCACGAGCCCAGGGTCGGCGCCGCGCCGCCGGCATCTACGGCGCCATCATCACCGCCGCGATCCTCGACACCGCCAGCGGCCGCATGCCCACCTCGGCGCTCGTGATCGCGGTCGTGGTCACGTTGCTCGTGTACTGGCTCGCCGAGGAGTACGCCGAGCTGCTGGGCGAGCAGGTGGAAGACGGTCACCTGCCGACGTGGGCACACATCCGGGGCGCGCTGTCCGCGACCTGGCCGATGGTCAGTGCGTCCTTCGCGCCGCTGCTGGCGGTGGTGATAGCGCGGCTGGTCGGGGCCTCGACCCTGGTCGCCGCCAACGCCGGCCTTGTGGTGGCGGTCGTGCTGCTGGCGGCCTACGGATGGACCGCCGGCCGGGCGTCCAAACTGCGGGGCA
>DASYQM010000145.1:0-7373 GCA_036005525.1 Streptosporangiaceae bacterium | reverse complement strand
GGACTGCCACTTCTGCTCCCAGTCGGGCAGGTTCGAATCACCGGTCCGGCCCGTCTGGCTCGACATCACCGAGCTGGTCGCGGCGGCGAAGGCGACCGCCGCCACCGGGGCGAGCGAGTTCTGCATCGTGGCCGCGGTTCGCGGCCCCGACGAGCGGCTGATGCCACAGGTCCGGGCGGCTGTCCGGGCGATCGCCAGCAAGGTGGGGATCAACGTCGCCTGCTCGCTGGGCATCCTCACCCCCGGGCAGGCCGCCGAGCTCGCCGCCCTTGGCGTGCACCGCTACAACCACAACCTGGAGACGGCCCGCTCCTACTTCGGGCAGATCGTGACCACTCATGGCTGGCAGGAGCGTTATGCCACCTGCGAGCTGGTGAAGTCGGCCGGGATGGAGCTGTGCTGTGGCGGCATCGTCGGCATGGGCGAGACGCTGGAGCAGCGGGCCGAGCTCGCCACCGAGCTCGCCAGCCTCGAGCCGGGCGAGGTGCCGCTGAACTTCCTCAACCCGCGTCCCGGCACACCGCTGGCCGACCGGCCGCGGCTGGGCGCGCCGGACGCGCTGCGCACGATTGCAGCGTTCCGGCTGGCGCTGCCGCGCGCCGTCCTGCGCTACGCGGGGGGACGCGAGCTGACCCTCGGTGACCTGGGCACCGAGGCCGGGATGCTGGGCGGCATCAACGCGATCATCGTCGGCAACTACCTCACCACCCTCGGGCGGCCCGCCCAGGCCGATCTGGAGATGCTCGGCCGCCTGCGGATGCCGGTCAAGGCGCTTTCCGGCACCCTCTGATCGCCACCGGTTCCGCGGCCGTTCCGCCACGAAAAGCCCGAGGGCGTAAAGATCTTCCATCTTTCATCGGCACAACCATTGCCCGTGATGATCCTTGGCCGCACCATAGACGTCATCACGCGACATACGTCGCATCGCGCCCGCCCCGCGATGTGGCCCGGCGGGCGCACGCCTCATCGTCGACGCACGGAAGAGGACGTGATGGCGCAGCCCCGCCCCTCGCGCGCGCACGTCGCCGGCCGGAGCGTGGCCGTCGTTCTGTTAGCGGCAGCACCAGCCGGGACGCCTGGGATCCCGTCCTTCGACCACCTCACCCCCGCAGCCGGAGGATTACCGGTCCTCCTCCCCTGCCCGGTCGCGTGCGCGGCGGCTGCGGCGTTGCTGTCCGTGCCCGCCCGACAGGCCGCGCCCGCCGGCTGCTGGGGTAATGACCGTCCGCAGCAGACGAGGCAACGCGACCAGGCGATCCGAGGAGGTTGTCTTAAGCCGCAGAGACGATTCATCCCTCTTTCTTGGCCGCTTCAGCCAGCGCCCGACTATGGGCGCGGTCAAAGGTTAAGTGGAGTGCGCCGGGGCAGCCGGGCGCACATGCCAGCCGTGGCGCCAGCGCCAAACGCCAGCCGGCGGCTCTGGCTGCAATCCATTGCATTAGGCCGATTCACGACTGCACCATAGACACCGCTACACGACATACGTCGCATCGCGCCCGGCCGCGAAGTGGCCGGACGGGCGCACCGAACCCCCGTTACCGACACACGGAGGAGGACGTGATGGCGCAGCCCCGCACTGCACGCACGCACGCCGGCACCTGGATCGTGATCGCGATCGTCCTGGCGGCCGCCCTGATCGGGACGCTGTGGGTCCCGTTCTACAACCACCTGACCCCGGCGCTGTGGGGATTCCCCTTCTTCTACTGGTACCAGCTCCTGTGGGTGCCGATCGTCGCGATCCTGTCCGCGATCGCGTACCTGCTCAGCAGGACGGCCCAGCGAGGTAGCTCGGCCGCCAGCGCGCAGGCCCCAGACAAGGACCCAGGGGAGGCGAGCTGACATGAGCGGCAACGCTGTCGCGTTCATCATCGTCATCGTCCTCTTCGCGATCGTCACCCTGATCGGCTTCGCCGCCGCCCGGTGGCGCCGGGCCGAGGACAAGCTGCACCTCAACGAGTGGGGGCTGGGCGGACGTGGCTTCGGCACATTCATCACCTGGTTCCTGCTCGGCGGCGACCTCTACACCGCCTACACCTTCATCGCCGTGCCCGCCCTGGTCTTCGGGGTCGGCGCGGTCGGTTTCTTCGCCGTCCCCTACACGATCATCGTGTTCCCGATCGTGTTCGTGTTCGCCCCCCGGCTGTGGTCGGTGTCGCGGGTGCACAGCTACATCACCCCGGCGGACTTCGTCCGCGGACGCTACGGGTCCCAGGGCCTGGCGCTGGCCGTGGCGGTGACCGGCATCCTGGCCACGATGCCCTACATCGCCCTGCAGCTGGTCGGCATCCAGGCCGTGCTCACCGTGCTCGGGGTGGGCGGTGACTGGCCGCTGATCATCGCCTTCGTGGTGCTCGCCGGGTACACCTGGCTCGCCGGGCTGCGGGCCCCGGCCCTGATCGCCTTCATCAAGGACACCCTCATCTATGTGATGATCATCGTGGCGATCTTCTACATCCCGGCCAAGCTGGGCGGCTGGAGCCACATCTTCTCCACCGCGGGCTCGCACCTCGCGACCACCAACCCGAAGACCGGCAAGCCGTTCGGCTCGCTGACCGTCGGGCCAACCGCCGTGTGGGCGTACTCCTCGCTCGCTCTCGGCTCGGCGCTGGCGCTGTTCATGTACCCGCACGCGGTAACCGGCGTGCTGGCCTCACGCCGCCGCAACGTCATCCGCCGCAACATGGCGATCCTGCCCGCGTACTCGCTGATGCTCGGGTTCGTCGCCCTGCTGGGCTACATGGCGCTCGCAGCGCCCGGCGTGCCCCAGGCCGTCAAGGCCAACGGCGCCAACGCCCAGCTGGCCGTGCCGTTCCTGTTCCAGAAGATGTTCCCGCCCTGGTTCACGGGCATCGCCTTATCGGCCATCGTCATCGGCGCGCTGGTCCCGGCGGCGATCATGTCGATCGCGGCCGCGAACCTGTTCACCCGCAACATTACAAGGAGTACTTCAAGCCGGACGCGACCCCCGCTCACGAAACCAGGGTGGCCCAGACCGTCTCGCTTGTGGTCAAGCTGGGCGCGCTGGTGTTCGTGCTCGCCCTGAGCAAGACGTTCTCCATCAACCTGCAGCTACTGGGCGGGGTCTGGATCCTGCAGACCTTCCCGGCGATCGTGGTCGGCCTCTACACGCGCTGGTTCCACCGCTGGGCGCTGGTCATCGGCTGGGCGGTGGCGATGGCGTACGGCACCATCGTCGCCTACAACACACCCGCACCGGGTGTGCCGGGCTCGCATTTCGGCGCGTCGACCGCGAATGTGCCGGTCTTCAACCACACCGTGTACATCGCGCTCACCGCACTCGTCATCAACCTGGTCGTGGCGATCGTGCTGACCGTCGTGTTCCGGCTGATGAAGCTCCCCGCAGGGACGGACGAGACCGCGCCCGCCCACTACGTCGCCGACCCGGCCGGCGCACCCGGGGCCGCGGTGCCGGGTGCCACAGCAGCGGCCGAATCGGCCGAACGGCACAGCTCCTGACGGGGCCAGACCAGGACCGGGGCCGGGCACGCACCGCCCGGCCCCGGTCATTCGCCGCACCGTCCGGTCAGCGCGGGCGTGGCGGGGCCGATGAGATGCCCGGGTCAGCCGCTCACCGGCTGCCGAGTCCTGGGGTGGTGCTGCGCCCCTCCCGGCAGGCTGGTGACGGCGCGGGCGCCGGTGGCTATCGTCGTCGGCATGGAGAGCCTGGGCGAAGACCTGCTGTTGCTGTCCATCAGGCCGGACAGGGGCAGGATCGGGAACGTGGACAAGATCGACTTCGGGCTGATGGGCGCCGAACTCGTGCGGCTGGCCGTGCTCGGCCGGGCCGAGGTCGCCGGCGAGCGGATCGCCGTGGTTGACGCCGCACCCACCGGCGACGCCGAGCTCGACGCCGCGCTGAAGAGCCTCGCCGAAGCCGGGCGGCCGCCCAAAGCGACGGCCTGGGTCGGCAAGCCGCGGCGGGGAATCCGCGGCGCCTACCTGGCCCGGCTCACGCAGGCCGGCGTGATCCAGATGGAGCCGACCCGGTTCCTCGGCATACCCACTGGGTCAAGGCTGCACCTGATCGACGCCGCGCGGGTGGCCGGCGCCAGGGCACGGCTTGACGCGATCGCGCTGTCGTCCGGGTCCGTGGACGTCACCCAGGCGGCCTACGGCGGCCTGGCGTACGCGACCGGCCTGGCGTCGCTGCTGTACCGGGGCCGGGACGGCCGCCAGGCGCGCAAACGGCTCGCCGAGGTGGCGAAGGGCAAGCAATCGGACGCGGCGCTGGGGGATGTCATCGAGCCGGGCGCCCGGCGGACGGTGATGGGCTCCCCGGGTGAGGCCGTCGGCGAGACCGCCACGGAGGCCGCGGTGAACGCGGTGTCGGACGCCGCCGTGCGCGGAGCGACCGACGCCGCCGTGCACGCCGCGAACGACGCAGCCGTGCAGGCCGCCGTGCAGGCAGCGAACGCGGCCGCGATCCACGCCGCCGTGCACGCCGCGAACCACGCAGCCTCACACGCGGCCGCCCATGCGGGCGGGCACGCGGGTGGCGCCGGCGGGCACGGTCACTGACGCGCTCCCCGCCGCCCCGGCGCCCTCCCCGCCGCCCCGGCGCCGTGATGACCTCCTGGTAACGTCGCCGGCATGGCCGAGGGCAGTCAGGAAGCCGCCGGCGCGGGCACGGCGCAGGCGCCGCAGCGCGGCGGGGAGGCCACACAGCGCAGCAGCGGCGAGGCCACTCAGCGCAGCAGCGGGGAGGCACCGCGGCATGGCGGCGCGCGGGCGGTGGCGGCAGCCCGCCGGCACGGTGTAGCCACGATGTTCACCCTCTCCGGCGGGCATGTGTTCCCTCTCTACGACGGAGCCGTCAAGGCCGACCCGCCGATGCGGCTGGTGGACGTCCGGCACGAACAGACAGCGGTGTTCGCTGCCGAGGCGACGGCGCGGCTCACCCGCAGTCCCGGCCTGGCCGTCCTGACCGCCGGCCCAGGCGTGACGAACGGCATCAGCGCGATCACCACGTCGCATTTCAACGGGTCGCCGGTGGTCGTGCTTGGCGGAAGGGCACCGGATTACCGCTGGGGATCCGGCAGCCTGCAGGAGATCGACCACCCGCTGCTGCTGGCCCCCGTCACCAAGCGCGCCTGGACCGAGCACCAAGCCGACCACGTGGGCGCCGCGGTCGATGAGGCGTTCCGCATCGCCACGACCGCGCACCGGGGACCTGTGTTCCTCGACTTCTCGCTGGAGGCCCTGTTCGGCGAGCCCGGTACCGCCGGGCCGGGCGGCACCCTGCCAGTCACCACCGGGGTGCCGCCCGCTCCCGCGCCCGAATCTGCCGACGTGGGCGCGATCGCCGGCCTGGTGGCCAGCGCGAGCCGCCCGGTGCTGGTGCTCGGCTCGGATGTATGGCTGGGCGGGGCGGAGGCTGCCGCCCGGGCAGCAGCCGAGGACCTGCGGCTGCCTGTGATCACCAACGGCCAGGCGAGGGGCGTGCTGCCGGCCGGGCACGATCTCCTGGCCACCCGCGCACGGTCGATGGCCTTCCGGGAGGCGGACCTGGTTGTGGTGGCGGGTACGCCGCTGGACTTCCGGCTGGGCTACGGCGAGTTCGGGGGTAAAGACGGCGCCCCGCCCGCCCGGGTGGTGCACGTGGCCGACGCCCCGGACCAGATCGCCACCCATGGTGCGCTCGCCGCATCCGCCGCGGGCGATCTCGCGGCGTTCTTCACCGCGCTCGCCGAGGCGGTCCCGCGGCTGATATCCCCGGCACGGGGAGCCGCGCCCACGGCGCCGGTGCTTGCCTGGGACGAGTCGTGGCTGCCCCGGCTGCGCGCCGCCCGCACCGAGGCGATGGCGGCCGACGGCGCGCTGCTGGCGAGCGATGCCGACCCCATCCACCCGATGCGGATCTACGGCGAACTCGCGCGCCTCCTTGACGAGGACGCGGTGGTGATCGGCGACGGCGGCGACTTCGTCTCCTACGCGGGCAAGTACGTCGAGCCGAAACGTCCCGGCGGGTGGCTCGATCCCGGGCCATACGGGTGCCTGGGCACGGGCCTGGGCTACGCGATCGCAGCCCGCATCGCACGCCCTCAGGCACAGGTGGTGCTGTTGCTGGGTGACGGCGCGGCGGGGTTCTCGCTGATGGACGCCGACACGCTCGTGCGGCACCGGCTGCCGGTGGTCATGATCTGCGGCAACAACGGCATCTGGGGCCTGGAGAAGCATCCCATGCAGGCCTTGTACGGGTACGACGTGGCCGCGGACCTGCAGCCGCGCTGCCGCTACGACGAGGTGGTCCAGGCCCTGGGCGGCGCCGGCGAGATGGTCACCCGGCCGCAGGACATCGCGCCAGCCCTGCGCCGGGCCTTCGGGTCAGGCGTGCCCTACCTGGTGAATGTGATCACCGACCCCGCGATCGCCTATCCCCGCTCCACCACCGGCATCTGACCTCCCGCGGGCCCGCCGTAAAACTGGCCCGCAGCCATGACACTTGCCCGCGGCGACGGGTTACGGCTGATGGCCGCCCGCCGCCCGGGCCAGGAACGCCTGGCGGTCCACCAGGACCCGTTCCACCGTGCCGGCGCCTACCACGCGGTCTTCGCCGCCACCGTCGTCGGGCGCCCCCGCCGGGTGCCCGCTCTCGCGGGCGATGAAGCTGAACACCAGCCTGCGCCCGTCGATCTCGGTCAGCTCCGCCTCCACCACGACCTCGGCGCCTACCGGGCTGGCACGCCGGTGCTCCAGAGATGCCGACGTGCCGACCGACGTTACGCCCGAGGGCAGGTGCGGCGAGATGGCCGCCACCGTGGCCGCCTCCGCCAGTGCGAGCAGCCGGGGGGTGGCGAGCACGGGCACGTCCCCGCTGCCGGCCCGGATCGCCGTATCCGCATCGTCCACTACCGCGCTCACCGACGCCCGCAGCCCCGCCGCAACTCCCATGCGACAACCCTAAGGCCCGCGCGGCGGACCGCCGATCCCAGCGCGGGCTAGGCTGACCGCCGATGGACGACAGCCCCCGGTACTGCGACCACTGCGGCCAGCCGCCAACGCCAGGCCAGCAAGCCGCCCACGACGCCTGCCGGGCTGCCCGGGCACTTGAGCCGCCCCGCTACTGTCCCCGTTGCGGCCGCCGCATGGTCGTCAAGGTAACCCCCACCGGCTGGTCCGCCCACTGCCCGAGCCACGGCCAAACCCAAGCCACCACCTAGCCCCCCAAACAACCCCTCGCTCTCGCCTCCCCCAACGTGCCACCCAAGGCACTACCTAGCCCTCCAAACAACCCCTCGCTCTCCCCTAACGCGCCCAGCTTGCGATCCTTCCACCCCGGCTGCAGCGGACGGATCCGCAACAGGGCGCGGGCAGGGGGCGCCGCCCGGAGCCGTATAAGAGCCGAAGGCGAA
>DASYQM010000144.1:0-31425 GCA_036005525.1 Streptosporangiaceae bacterium | reverse complement strand
CAACTCGCGCTACGTCTACACCGCGGCCCGCTATAACCAGCCGTTCGACCTGGACGCGATCGCCCAGCGGATCGGCTACCCGCTGTTCATGAAGCCCTACGACGGCGGCGCCTGGCGCGGCGTCTCCCGCATCGCCGGCCCGGCCGAGCTGCACGCCGCCTACGACGCCAGCGGCGAGATGCTCATGCACCTGCAGAAGGCCGTCGACTACGACGTCTTCGCCCGCTCCCTGTCGATCGGCGCCGAGACGATGGTCGTGCGGTTCCAGCCGGACCAGCCGATGCACCTGCGTTACGCGGTCGACCACAGCTTCCTGACACCGGAGACCGGCACCGAGGTGGTGACGATCGGGCGGCTGGTCAACGCGTTCTTCCGGTGGGAGCTCAACTCGTGCGAGACCCTGGTGGCCGGCGGCGAGGTCTACCCGATCGACTACGCCAACGCGTGCCCGGACCTGGCGCTGACCAGCCTGCACTACTACTTCCCCTGGGCGATGAAGGCGCTGGTCAAGTGGTGCGTCTACGCGCTGGTGACGGGCCGGCGGCCCAGGCTCGACACCGAGACCGACCGGTTCTTCGAGATCGCCGACCAGGCTGGCGCGTCGTATGCCGAGAAGCTCGACGCCTACGCCGGCCTCGCCGACGCCTACTTCGAGTCGGAGCGCTACCACGACTTCTGCGCGGACAGGCTCTCGCATCTCGACGAGATCGTGCTGGACTGGGCGGCTGGCCCGGACTTCGACCAGCTGCTGATCGAGACGGTCCGGTCCGTCTACCCGGCCCACGAGCACGACCAGTTCATCGAGCACCTGCGGGGACTGACGGGATTGTGGGTGCGTGACGAGGACGCCCGCCTGCGCTAGGCGTCCACCGGCCAGGTGTGGACCGGCGCGTTCGTGTGCATGTGGTCGATGTAGCGCTGGGTCATCAGCCGCAGCGCCTCCGGCCGGTCGGTCCCGCCGCGCTCGGTGAGCGCCGCGGTCGTGGCGATCTGCCAGGCGGCGCCGGTCTGGCCGGTCAGGCAGCGCTGCTCGATCATGCCGAGCAGACGGTCGGCGTCGGCCGGGTTGACGCCCCAGCGGCCGAGTCCCTCGCGGGCCAGCGGCAGCAGGCGGCGGAGCACCAGCTCGGCCACCGGCGCCTGGCCGAGGCCCGGCCAGTAGAGCTGCGCGTCCATGCCATAGCGCGCCGCCTCGTGCAGGTTCTCGGCCGCGGTCGCGAACGACATCTGGGTCCAGATCGGGCGGTCCGCCTCGACGAGGGCCCGCACGAGCCCGTAGTAGAACGCCGCGTTGGCCGTGACGTCCGCGACCGACGGGCCGGCCGGAAGGACCCGGTTCTCGACCCGCAGGTGCGGCTTGCCGTCGACGACGGCGTAGACCGGGCGGTTCCAGCGGTAGATGGTCCCGTTGTGCAGGCTCATCTCGGCCAGCTGCGGGCTGGCGCCGCGGTCGAGCTCGGCCAGCGGATCCTCGTCCTCGCAGATCGGCAGCAGCGCCGGGAAGTACCGGATGTTCTCCTCGAACAGGTCGAACACCGACGTGATCCAGCGCTCGCCGAACCAGACGCGGGGCCGCACGCCCTGCTGCTTCAGCTCATCCGGCCGGGTGTCGGTGGCCTGCTCGAACAGTGTGATCCGGGTCTCGTGCCACAGCTGCCTGCCGAACAGGAACGGGGAGTTGGCGGCCAGCGCAACCTGGACCGCCGCGATCGCCTGGGCGGCGTTCCAGTACCTCGCGAACGCGTCCGGGCTGACCTGGAGATGCAGCTGCACGCTCGTGCAGGCGGCCTCGGGCGTGATGCTGTCCGCGTGTGTGACGAGCCGCTCGGCGCCCTCGATCTCGATGCGCATGTTCTCACCGCGGGCCGCGAAGATCTGCTCGTTGAGCACGCGGTAGCGCTCGTTGGCCGACAGGGTCTCCTCGTGCATGTCCTCCTCGCCCAGCGTCGGCAGGATACCGATCATGACCAGGCGGCTGCCGGTGCCGCGGGCCTTCGCGTCAGCGGTGTTGAGGCTGGCGCGGACCTCGGCCTCCAGGTCAGCCACCGCGCCGCCATCGAGCCGCCGGGGCGGCACGTTGATCTCGAGATTGAACTGCCCAAGCTCGGTCGCCCACGCCGGGTCGGCGATCGCGTCGAGCACGGGGGCATTGCACATGGACGGCGCCCCGCGGGAGTCGACGAGGTTCAGCTCGATCTCCACGCCCACTTGCGAGGGGTTGGCCTCGAACAGGCGCTCCTGCAGCATGCGCGCGAAGACCTCCAGCGAGCGCCGCACCTTGTCGCGGTACTTGGCCCTGTCCTCGCCGCTGATCTTGATGGCCTGAATGTCACGACCCATGAGGCCTCCGCTCACCGAGCTAGGGAGACCATGTACCCAGCTAGGCACCCTCTTTACACCTTCGCACGCTACCGGACCCGACGCCAGCGGCCGCGCGGCATGGGACGCTAGGGTCGGTGCGGCGGGGCCATGTCCGCCACGGATGACGCCGGAGGGACGGCATGACGCGGCATCGGGACCGGGTCGCCATGACGGCCGCGGACACGGCGGCCCTGCTGGCGGGGTCGCACAAGCTCCAGCTCGCGACCATCAACCGGGATGGGACGCCGCACCTGGTGACGATGTTCTACGTCATGCTCGGCGGCCGGATCGCGTTCTGGACCTACCGCTCGTCGCAGAAGGCGCGCAACCTGGCCCGCGACCCCCGGGTGACCTGCCTGGTGGAAACGGGGGAGGAGTACTTCGAGCTGCGCGGGGTGCAGGTGGTGGGCACCGCGCGGTGCGTCGAGGACCCGGCGGGGGTGCTGGAGATCGGCCGCGGCGTCGCCGCCGTGACGACCGGCATGACCGCCGACGCGCTGGCGGAGTACACGGCGCGCACCGCCCGCAAGCGGGTGGGGTTCGTCGTGGAGCCGCTGCGGGTGATCTCCTGGGATCACCGCAGGCTGGCGCGACCCGGCTAGCGCGTGCTTGCCCGCCGGTAGGCCCGGACGGCGAGCGGCGCGAAGACGATGAAGATCCCGGCCAGCCACGCGATGCTCTTCCACAGGTTCGCGGCGACGGGGCCGCCGAGCGCCAGCGCGCGCATCGTGTCGACGACGTAGGTGACCGGCTGGTTGTTGGCGAAGGCCTGCAGCCAGCCGGGCATGGTGTCGATCGGCACGAATGCCGAGCTGAGGAACGTGAGCGGGAAGAGCCAGATCAGCCCGAACGCCTGCACCGACTCCTCGTCCCCGATGGCCAGCCCGGTGAAGGCGGCGATGCAGCAGATCGCCATCCCGAACACGATGGACAGGACGACCATGCCCACGGCCGGCCCGAAGCCGTTCTGGAACCGGAACCCGACCGCGTACCCCACCCCGAGGACGATCAGGATCGTCACGGTCATCCGGATGGTGTCGGCGGTCAGCCGGCCGGCCAGCACCGCCGAGCGCGCCATCGGCATCGACCGCAGCCGGTCGATGACGCCCTTCTGCAGCTCTACTGCCAGCGCGATGGCGGTGCCGAACGTCGCGAACGCCGCGGTCTGCGCGATGATCCCCGGGATCAGGAAGTTGACGTATCCGCCCGGGACGTCCACGGGGATCGCGCCGCCGAAGACGTATCGGAACAACAGGACGAAGATCACTGGCTGGATGATGGTGAACACGATGTAGGCGGGGACCCGCATCCAGACCAGCAGGTTGCGCTGGGTGATGGTGAGCGTGTCGCTCACCGCCCAGCGAGCGCGGGTGAGCAGGTCCGGCTCTCCCAGCGGTACGGCGATCGCGGTCATGACGCTGCCCTCACGGTGTCCTTGTCGGTGTCCTTGTCGGTGGGTCGGCGCCGGCCACGGCGCTTGGCCGGCTGGGTGGTCTCCTCGGCGGCGTGGCCGGTCAGCGCCATGAACACGTCGTCAAGGGAGGGCCGCCGCAGCATGAGGCCGCGGGTCTCGACCGCGGCGCCGTCCAGACCGCGCACGGCCTCGATGAGCGCTTCCGAGCCCCGGCCGCCGACTCCCACGCTGATCACGCCGGTCTCCCCGTCCATGTGCGGCTCGGCATCCCCGATCTTCGCGACCGCCGCGCAGGCGTCACCGATCCGGGTCCGGTCCGGCACCGTGAACTCGAGCACGTCCCCGCCGACCCGGCTCTTCAGCTCCTCGGCGGTGCCCGCGGCGATGACCACCCCGTGGTCGATGACCACGATCTCGTCGGCCAGCTCGTCGGCCTCGTCGAGGTACTGGGTGGTGAGCAGCAGCGTGGTGCCGCCGGCGGCCAGCGACCGGATGGTGTCCCACATCGCCAGCCGTGACCGCGGGTCGAGGCCGGTCGTCGGCTCGTCGAGGAACAGGACCCGGGGCTGGCCAACCAGGCTGGCGGCCAGGTCCAGGCGGCGCTGCATCCCGCCGGAGAACGTCTTGGCCGCCCGGTCGGCCGCATCGACCAGGCCGAACTGCTCCAGCAGCTCGGTCGCGCGGCTGCGGGCCCGCGCCTTGCCCAGGTGATAGAGGCGCCCGATGATCTCTAGGTTCTCCCTGCCGGTGAGCTCCTCCTGGATGGCCGCCGACTGCCCGGACAGGCCGATCACGCGGCGGACCGCGGCGGCCTCCCGCACGACGTCGCGGCCCTCCACCCAGGCCCGCCCCCCGTCCGGCAGGAGCAGAGTGGTCAGGATGCGCACCGCCGTGGTCTTGCCGGCCCCGTTCGGGCCGAGAACACCCAGCACGGTCCCGCGCGGCACCGACAGGTCGATACCGCGCAGCGCGCGCACCTCCCCAAACGACTTGACCAGGCCTTCAACGAGAATCGCTGGCCCCGAGCTGATCTGTGACACTAATCCTCCCGATCCACGTCCACGCGCACCCGAACCTACCGGCAGCCTCTGACACCGGCCAATCAATAAACCACTCCGGCAGCCGCTGCATGCCCGCTCAGGGGCCCGCCCCCCTCGGTCAGGGAGGCGCCCGTCAGGTATGACGGCCCGACCCCGCGGAACTCATCGCCGGCCGGCGTTCTGACGCCGGCCGCGGCGGCGGCCGATGACCGCGCTAGCCGCCGCGGTGGTCCTGCCGCAACTCCCGCAGGTGCCGGGTGACGAAATCCTGGTCCAGGCTGTGGCCGGCCCGGGACGCGGCGCGCTGCTGCCGCCGCTCCCACCGCCACCGGCGGGTCAGGCCGAGCACGAGCAGCACCACGCCGCCGGCGAGCGGCACGGCTACCAGCGAGCCTTCGAACGTCCGCAGGAACGGGTTGTCGATGAGGGCGTTGGAGGGATCGGCCGGGTCGAGATAGACGCTCACGGCCTTCGACGACCCATATCCCGGGGCGTCGAGCGAATAGGTCTGGCCGTGCCACCGGTAGCTGACGATCCCGCCTATCTCGGTCCCGACCACGTGCTGGCCCGTCCAGCGCACGGCATCGGGCGACTCGAGTTCCAGCAACACGGCGAGGAGGGCGAAGACGAACAGCGCTGCCGCCAGGCCGGGGAACCAGCCAGCGCCGTCGAACAGGGCCCTGATCCGGGCACGCATGAGACCAGTGTCGGCCATCCGCGACCGTGCCGCCAAGCTGGCCCCCCGGGCCGGTCAGCTCCGGAGGAGGTCGGTGATCCGTTCCAGGTGGCGCACGTCGGTGCTGACCGAGAAGGTGGTGAGCACGGTCTGCCGCCACAGCTGGATCTCGTCGGCGATCTTGGCCCACGGGCCGATCAGGGCCACGTCCTCGACCATCGCGGTCGGGACGGCCGCGACGGCGCCCTTCTTGTCGCCTGCGAGGTAGCGGTCCTGGATGGTGGCGGCCTGCGCCTCGTATCCCATCCGGGCGAAGACCTCGTGGTGGTAGTTGACGCCGCGCGCGCCCATGCCGCCGACGTAGAGGGCGAGGGTCGGCCGGAGCATGTCGGCCGCCCGCTCCACGTCGTCGTCCACGATGATGCGCAGCGGCCCGCCCACCACGTCAAAGCTGGCGCTGGTGTGCCGGGCACCGGGACGGGCAAAGCCCTCGGCCAGGGCGGCCGCGTAGAAGTCGTTCATGGCGGGCGAGAAGAACATGCTGAGCCATCCGTCGGCGATCTCGGCCGCCAGCGCGACGTTCCTGGGGCCCTCCGCTCCGAGGTAGACCGGGATCTCGGTCCGGTACGGGTGCAGGATGGAGCGCAGGGGCTTGCCCAGGCCCGTCCCGCCGGCCAGCGGCAGCTGGTAGTGCTTGCCCTGATAGACCACCGGCTCCGCCCGCGCGATGATCGCGCGCAGGATGTCGACGTACTCCCTGGTGCGCTCGAGCGGGCGCGGGTACGGCTGGCCATACCAGCCTTCGACCACCTGTGGGTTGCTCGTGCCGATCCCGATGATGACCCGGCCCCCGGTGAGATGGTCCATCGTCATCGCCGCCATCGCCAGGGTGGCCGGCGGGCGGGCGGACAGCTGCGAGATGGCCGTGCCCAGGTGGACGTGCGAGGTGCGCGAACCCCACCAGGCGAGCGGGGTCCAGGCATCACTGCCGTAGGCCTCCGCGGTCCAGATCTGGTCGAGCCGCAGCCGGTCCGCGGCGGCGAACAGCTCGGGTGCGTCATCGGGAGGGCCGGAGCTCCAGTAGCCGACGTTGGTCGCGATCCTCATCTCCGGCCTCCCCGGCGCGGACGCCTGCCCCCGCCACCGCCAGCGTAAGCCGTCGCGTGGGTCAGCGCCTCCACCCCTTGCCAGGTGGTTCGTCCGGTGCCAAGACTGGGGGCGTGCAGGGAGAATCCGTCCGCGAGTTCATCGACCGGCTCAGCGCCGCGGCCGCCGAGTCGCCCGGCGGCTTGGATGGTCCCGTTGAGCTGGCGATCTGTGACGGCAGGGACTTGCAGTTCATTGACCGGGTGGACGTGAGCGTCTGGGCTACCGTTGGCGAGACCGCGCGGTTGAGGTCGTATGTGCTGATCCGTGCCCACCATCATCCAGGGGAAAGTCCTGGTCCGCTGACCCACGGCGCGGCGGCGGACGCCGATGAGGAGCTGCGCCGGCTCACCGAGGGTGATAACGGCTGAGCCGCTCCCGGCTACATGATCATCCAGGCGATGGTGCTGGCGTCGGAGCCGCTGGTGGACTGGATCGTGAACGACCCGGTGCCGCGCGCGGAGACGTAGGGCGTCCCCACCGTGCCGGAAGGGCGAACATTGGTGAGATAGATCAGGCTCTGCGGGAACGCCCAGGGGGTGGAGACGGTGGCGGTGGCGCCCGAGAGGGTGACGCTGCCCGTCCGCGGCGAGATGGCCGTGCTCTCGTACCCGCCCGCCTGGGTGACGGTCGGTCCGATGACCAGATGATCCACCAGCGAGTGGTTCTGGATGGCCAGGCCGTCCTGCCCGGTGGAGTAGTTCATCCGCCCGCTGGCCCACTCGATCGTCTCCGGCCGGCCACGGGCCGAACCGGTCTGGTTGATCCCCAGCGAGTATTTCGGGGCCCCGGCCGTCACGTCGGTGGTGTTGACCATGACGGTGGTGCCATCGATGAACACCCGGTTCCGCCCCCGGACCCGGATGCCGGCGTACTCGCCCCCGGCGTTGCTGCCTTTCCCGTCGCCCTCGAAGCAGCAGCCGCTGATGATGACCGGGGACCGCCACACGGTGCCGGTGGCAGATGTGTTGGTGATGAGGACGCCGTCGTGCGAGTTGCGCTCGGTGGAGCAGCCGACGAGCTTGGTGGCGTCGCCGAAGGCGCCCCTGTGGTCGATGACCCAGCCGCTGCCCGCGCACAGGTCGGCCCGGCACCCAACGTAGGTCATGTTCCCCGCCGATCCGGGGTCCGAGAAGAAGCCATGACCGTCCGCGGCTCCGGCGACGGCGCCCGCGTACTGGATGTGGACGTTGTGAATGTTGGCGTCGTTGACCGGCCGGTGAACCGCCGACTTGCCGGTTTGCTGGAACATGCAGCGGCTCATCCACAGCCCGTCGCCATCCGTACCGCCAGACCGGTAGTACGCAAGCCCGTAGCCGCTTACCTGGGTAACCGAGACGTGCAGCACCTCCAGGCCATTGACGTTGCCCCGGCAGGAGATCCCGTCCACGTTGGCCGGCGTGCCAAGGTCGTTGAGAATGGCGAGGTCTCTGATCCGCACCCCGGCGACGGCCGACAGGCTGATGACGCCCGATCCGCTGAACGCGGCGACCGGGTGGATCACGGACCCGGCGGGCGCCCGCGCCGTGGGTCCGTTGATCGCGCCCTTGATGCCCGCCAGTTCGACCCCGGCGGGGATCGCCAGCGGCGCCTTGGTGTACCAGTTGCCCGGCCCGAGCAGCAAGCCCCCACCAGCACCCGCGTTGCCCAGAGCGGTGTTGACCGCAGCGGTGTCGGCCGCCCCCGTGGTGTCCCCCGAAGGGATAAGAGCGATGCTCGATGGCATTGTGCCCCCCTTTTCGCCCCAGCACGTTCAACCATTATTGCCGGTTCACCTTCATGCGCCGAGGGTGGTACGGAACCGGTTCCCCAAGAAATGGTTCTCCACCGGCCGCGGTGTGCCGGTGTGCTCGGACCGGGCGCTCGGCCGGCCCAGGGGGAATCGCGCACGCCAGGACGGCGCCCGGCGAGGTCTCACAGCCGTTCCCGATCTGGGTGGCGGGCGCCACCTGCGTGTATTTCTCGCCCGAAGCTTTCCTCCTTACCAATGAGGGAACGGTCCCGGCGGTAAGAGGGGGCGCCATGTCTGAACTGGTTTGGGGGCTGGTGCTGCTGGGCGCGTACGTGCTCTTGGTGATCATGGCTCGGTGGATCTGTATCGCGCGCACCAATATGCTGTGGACCCGCGCGCAGGCCAGGGCGATAACCAGGCGGCTGTCTATGCTGGACCGACGCGGCTGTCCGGGGAACGGCCAGGCGCCGGTGACACCGCTGTGCCTGCAGCCGCTGCTCGATGACATCAAGGACAACGACTCCGCGAGCGAGCGCCGCGACATCTTCGGCTGGAATGGCTCACGCCAGATCGCCCAGTGGGTGACCATGCACGAGGCCGAACGGCTGGCCTTGCCCGCCCTCGGCCACGAACAGCTAGTCGCCCGGCTGGAGCGGGCCCGGGGACAGCTGGCCGAACTGCCCCAGCCCCGGCGGGAGGCGTGGGATTACGTGATCTGCACCCTCCTCGCTCGCAAGGACGAACCCGACCGCAAGCGGCTGGACCGCGACTACCGCGCATATCTCGAGCGGCTGGACCGCGACTACCGCGCATATCTCGACGAGCTTCTCGGCGAGATCTATGAGGCGTCTAACGGTAACGCCGTTCAGCTGTCCGGCCTCTACAACCGGGCTACGTGGATCATCCTGGTCTCTCTCCTCCCACTGGCGGTGCTGGCCGGGTTCGGCTTCGGGATGCTGCTGGTGGCGGGGGCGATCGGCGGCCTGATCAGCCGCATGCATCGGCTGGTGTTCTCCACCCGTATCCCCGTCACCTACGGCAGCTCGTGGGGCCCGCTGTTCTGCGCGCCGGTCCTTGGCGCGCTGGCGGCCTGGGCCGGGCTGGTCCTCATATCGCTGCTGCAGACGGCGGGCGTGCTGAAGCTCGCCGCCCTGCAGACCTCTCTGGCCGACCTGCGGGCGCCATCCGCCGCGGTGCTGGGCGTAGCGATCCTGCTGGGTGCGTCGGAGCGGTTCCTCCTACGGCTGGAGAAGCAGGCCGAGGCCGTCATCGACCCGGACCACGTCGGGCCCGCGGACCAGGCCGCAACGGCTCGCACCACAGCGGCCGCCCAGCGGGTGCCGCTGCCCCGGACGGCCGCTTCGCCGATGACCGCGGCGGCCAGCGCCACGGCGGCTAACGGGAACGCGACGGCCTACGGGGACGCGGCGAAGACTGACGTTCAGTCGCCTGAGGGGGACAGTGCCCGGCAGGCGCTCGGCCTCACTGGTAGCTGACCGGCAGTCTCTTGATGCCGTTGAGCCAGCCTGAACGCAGGCGCTCCGCTTCGCCCGCCCGCCGGATCCCCGGCATGCCGTCGGCGATCGCGTTGAACATCAGGTCGATCTCAAGCTGGGCCAGGTTCGCGCCAAGGCAGTAATGCGTCCCAGTGCCACCGAAGCCCAGATGCGGGTTCGGGCTGCGCAGGATGTCGAACCGCTCGGGGGCGTCGAAGACCTCCTCGTCGAAGTTGGCTGACCGGTAGAACAGGCCGACCCGCTGGCCGGCTCTGATCCGCTGGCCACCCAGGATGGTGTCGCCGACCGCGGTGCGCTGGAACACCGTCACCGGGGTCGCCCACCGGACGATCTCGTCGGCCGCTGTTCCGGGCCGCTCGGCCAGGAACAGCTCCCACTGGTCCGGGTGGTCGAGGAAGGCCAGCATCCGGTGTGAGATCGCGTTGCGGGTGGTCTCGTTGCCGGCCACGGCCAGTAGGATCACGAAGAAGCCGAACTCGTCCACCGAGAGCTCACCCCCGTCGACCTGGGCGTGGACAAGCTTGGTGACGATGTCGTCCTGTGGGCAGGCCCGGCGCTCCTGCGCCATTGCCATGGCGTAGCCAACCAGTTCGGCGGCGGCGGCCTGACCGTCGCCGTCGTACTCCGGATCGTCATAGCCGATCATCTCGTTCGACCAGGCGAAGATCTTGCGCCGGTCTTCCTGCGGTATCCCCAGCAGTTCGGCGATCGCCTGCAGTGGAAGCTCGGCGGCCACATCGGTGACGAAGTCCCCCGTGCCGTCCGCCACGGCCACCCGGACGATCCGTTCCGCACGCGCCGTCAGCGCCTCGCGCAGGCGGCCGATCGCCCGCGGCGTGAAACCCTGCGAGACGATCCCGCGCAGCTTGGTGTGCTGCGGCGGGTCGATGTTGAGCAGGATGAGCCGCTGCATATCAAGCGCCTCCGGGGTGACGGCCTGCGCGTGGCGGATGATCGCGGTCTTCTCCTGGCTCGAGTAGAGGTCGCTGGAGCGGGACACCTCCAGCACGTCCGCATGCCGGGTGACCACCCAGTACCCGTCGTCGTCGAAGCCGGAGGCGCCTCGGGGCTGCGCGTTCCACCAGACGGGCGCGGTCCGGCGCAGCTCGGCGAATTCATCCATGGGCACCCGGGTCGTGTAGAGGTCGGGATCGGTGAAGTCGAACCTCGGAGGGATGCTCGGCTCGGCCATCGCTGCCTCCCGCCATAACGCGTTCCAGCCGATTCAAACACGCAGGCCGGCTCCGGTGAACGGGCGCCGAGATCCTCGGCGGAGCGCGCCGTGCTACCGGAGCGCGCGGCCACTGGCGCCGCGGGTGCGCGATGGCCGGGGCGGGTCCGAGGCTGCGCGGCAGCGGGGGCCGAGCCGGGCGGCAGACGTGCGTTAACCGGGCCAAGGCCGAATCTGCGTGTCGGCCGGGCGGCGCCGAGACCGCAGGTTCGCGTTGGCCGAGGCAAGGCCGAAGCCGCGTGTCGGCCGGGCGGCGCCGAGACCGCGGGTTCGCGTTGGCCGGGCAAGGCCGAAGCCGCGCGGCAGCGGGGGCGGAGCCGCGAGACCGCGGCGGCCCAGGCACGGCCGCACGTGCGCGGGTAGTCGGATTGGCCCGCCGGTCAGGTGCTGAGCAGGTAAGCGGCGAGCGCAGCGGGCTGGGACAGCGCGATCAGGTGACCGCCGGGCAACACGTCCGCCTCGATGCCCAGCCGTTCCCCGGCCACTCTGCGCTGAAAATCAGCCGGGAAGAACCGGTCGTCCGCACCGGCTACCACCCGGATCGGAATGGCCGGCCAGGCGGCGAAGTCGCACACCGACCTGAACGCCGCCGCTGCCTCGGGCCGCTGGTACGGCTCGCCGGCCGCCGCGACATCCGGCGGCACGTCGTGCAGGAAATAGACGGCCAGGTCGATATCGGTGCTGTAGCCGCCGGCCTGGGCCGCGGCCACGCGCGCATCGGCCCATCCGGTGGCCTCCCACCACTCGTTGGCCGTCTCGCCCGCCACCGGGACCATCGCGTTCACGAAGACAAGGCCGCGCAACGCGACCGCGGTGGCCACCAGCGGTGCGGTGAACCCGCCCAGCGATTGGGCGACCAGTACCACATCCTCCCGGCCGCCGACCGCGTCGGCCGCCAGCCGCGCATACTCGGGCAGGCCCGCCGTCTCGTCATCGGCGGGCAGGTCGACGGCGACCGCGTCGTGCCCGGCATCCCGCAGCAGCGGGATGACCAGGTGCCAGTACCAGCCAGCGCCGCCCGCACCGGGGATCAACACGAAAGAGGTCATCGGCCATCCTCCGCCAGCCTGGTCACGCTCGGATCACTCCCACCCTAGAGCGGCGCGACGTCAGCGGCTGCGAAGCCGGCCATGGAAACGCGCCGCCATCGACATCGATGTGCCGACGCCAACGGCGTCATCATCGCCGAGAAACCGTAACGGCCCTGCCGACTCTCCGTTGGATCATCGCGCGACGAGCTCATGGCTGTCTCAGCTCATGGCTGTCTCAGCTCATGGCGCAGCAGGTCCATCAGGAGCCCATCGTGGTAGCGGCCGTCGGCGCCGCGCTCGTACTCGCGCATCACGCCGACGCGGCGGAAGCCCACCTTGGTGTAGCTGCGGATCGGCCGTTCATTGGCGGCCGCCGGGTCGATCGTGATCCGGTGATGACCGCGTCGCTCGAACAGGAACCCGGCGAGCAGCGCGACGGCCTCCCGCCCCGCGCCCTGGCCCTGGAAGCGGCCGCCGAGGTAGATGTCGATTCCCGCATGCCGGTACATTGGGTCGTTCTCCTCGTGGTACTGGATTCCCCCGGCGACCTGCCCGCCGACCTCCACCACGAGTAGGACCGATGAGCCGCCGCCCCGCAGCTCTTCGGCGATCACCGGCACCGGATCCGGCTCGCCCCACCACCGCGCCACCGACGGTTCGGCCAGAATCGCGTGCAGTTGGCCGGCGTCGCCGGGAAGGCCCGGCCGGAGCGTGACGCGCCGGCCGGTCAGCGTCGGCCGCGCGCCGGCGCCCCCGCCCTCTCCTGCCATCGGTGGCTCCGTTCTGCGCTCGCCGTGCCTGGCCGCCCGCCACGCCGCAGCCACCACGCTAACGGCCCCGGTACGGTGGTGCGCCGTACCGATGATCCGAGGACGTGAGCGATGTATCTGGGCCCGGCGGATGAGGAGCGGCTCCGGGTTTTCCTGGCGGCCGAGCTGGCGCGCCGCTCGCTCGCCCGGGGGCTCCGGCTGAACGCGCCGGAGGCGGTCGCCCTGGTGTGCGACGAGATGCACATGGCCGCGCGCGCCGGTGGCTCGTTCGGCGACGTGCTGGCCGCGGGGAAGCGCGCCGTCCCGCCAGCCGAACTGCTGCCCGGCGTCGCGGGCCTGGTGGACGAGATCCGGCTGGAGGTACTGCTGGACGAGGGCAGCCGGCTGGTGGTGCTGCGCCAGCCCTGGGGCACGGGGCCGGATGCGCCCGGAGCGATCCGGCATCCAGCGGAGCCGGTCGAGCTGCACGCGGGGCGGGAGCGCCGGCGGCTGACGGTGCGCAACGGATCAAGCCGGCCGGTCCGGATTTCGTCGCACTACCCGTTCTGGCGGGCAAACCCGCGGCTGGAGTTCGACCGCGAGGCGGCCCGCGGGCTCAGGCTTGACATCCCGGCGGGCTCCTCGGTGCGCTGGGATCCCGGCGAAGTGAAAGAGGTCGAGCTCATGCGCTACGGAGACGACGATGAGCACGCCCCGTGAGGACGGCTTCTCGATGCCCGCCGAATGGGCTCCCCACCAGGCGTGCCTCATGCAATGGCCGGCCCGGGCGGAGCTGTGGGAAGGGCTGCTGGACGATGCCAAGCGCGACTACGTGGCGGTGGCGCGGGCGATCGCCGGGTTCGAGCCGGTGATCATGGTGGCCGATCCGTCCCAGGCCGGCGAGGCCCGCGACCACTGCGGGGCCGGCATAGAGATCCTGCCGGTGCCCATCGACGACTCCTGGATGCGCGACAACGGCCCGATCTTCGTCGCCGACCCGCAGGGGCGGCTCGCGCTGGTGCACTTCCGGTTCAATGGCTGGGGCGGGCGCTTCCTGCCCTATGACCGCGACGCAGAGGTCCCGGCGGCGCTCGCCGCGCACCTTGGCATCCGCCGTTATGCAGCCCCGTTCGTTCTTGAGGGCGGGTCGTTCTTCGTGGACGGAGAGGGCACGCTGCTGACCACCGAGCAGTGCCTGCTGAACCCCAACCGGAACCCGGCGCTGTCCAGTGCCGACATCGAGCGGGGCCTGCGCGACTTCCTCGGCGCCGAGGTCCTGGTCTGGCTCGGGCTCGGCCACTCCGCCGACCGGGACACCGACGGCCACGTCGACGGGGTCGCACAGTACGTCCGGCCCGGCACGGTGATGATCCACGCGCCGGGCGAGCGGACCGACCCCGACCATGACCGCGGGCGGGACAACGTCCGCCGGGCGGCCGCGGCGACCGACGCGCGCGGCCGCCGCCTCGAGGTGATCGAGCTGGACTGCGGATCCCCGGGCGGGATCTCGTACCTGAACATTTACCTGCCGAACGGCGGCGCCGTGGTCCCCGTCGTCGGCTCGCCCGAGGATGACGTCGCCCTGGCCCAGATCGCCGCGGCGTTCGGCGACCGGGAGATCGTCCCGGTACCCGGCAGAGTGCTGAACGAGGGCGGTGGTGGCCCCCATTGCATCACCCAGCAGGTCCCGGCGGGGGCGCCGCGGTGAGGCGCGAGGACTACGCGCGGCGCTTCGGCCCCACGACCGGCGACCTCATCCGCCTGGCAGACACCGACCTGTGGGTCCGCGTCGAGGACGACCACGTCGGTTACGGCGACGAGCCGGTGTGGGGTTATGCGAAGAACTTCCGCTCTCGCCAGGCGCAGTTCGACCGGGCCACACCGGACAGTGAGCTGGACATGCTGATCGCCGGCGTCGTGGTGATCGACCCCTTTCTCGGTGTGGTGAAGACGAACATCGGGATCAAGGAGGGGCGGGTCGCGGGGATCGGCCGGGCCGGGAACCCGGACATCACCGCGGGCGTGGAGCTGACGATCGGGCCCAATACCTGGCCGGTTAACGGCTACGGGCTGATCGCCACCGCCGGCGGGATCGACAGCCACGTGCATCTGATAACCCCAAGGCTGGTCCCGGTCGCCCTGTCGGCCGGCATCACCACGCTGATCACCGCGGGATTCGAGGAGCCGCCGTACGCCATGGACAAGACCCTGCGGGCGTTCGAGTTCCTTCCGGTCAACCTGGGCCTGCAGGCGAGCGCCCGCACCGATGTCCCGGGCCAGGTGGAGCGCGTGCTGGAGGCCGGCGCCTGTGGGCTGAAGATCCACGAGGACTGGGGCGCCTACCCGGAGATCATCGACGCCACGCTGCGGCTGGCGGACGCCCATGACGTGGCGGTCTGCCTGCACACCGAGCTGAACGAGTCGTGCGAGCTGGAGGACACCGTCGAGGCAATCGGGGGGCGGGCGGTCCACGCCTACCACGTGGAAGGGGCCGGCGGCGGTCACATTCCCGACCTGATCGGGATCGTCCGCGAGCCGAACGTGGTGTGCTCGTCGACTACCCCCACGATCCCCTACGGGCCCGCGACCGCGGCGGAGCACCCGGACATGATCCTGCTGGTGCACGGAGGATCCGCCGACGTGCAGGAGGACGTCGACGCGGCGCGGGAGCGCATCCACCCGGCCACCATGGCCGCCGAGGGCCCGCTCCACGAGCTCGGCGCCATCAGCATCGTGAACAGCGACTCCCAGGGCATGGGGCGGATCGGCGAGACGATCCGCCGGACGTGGCAGCTGGCGCACGCGATGAAGCGCTGGCGGGAGACCCGGCCCGGGCACGACGACAACGAACGTGTGCTCCGGTACCTGGCCAAGTACACCGCCGAGCCGGCCCGCGTCCATGGCATCGAGCAGGAGGCCGGCTCGCTCCGGCCCGGCCGGCTGGCCGACATCGTGCTGTGGCGCCCGACGCACTTCGGTGTCCGCCCCGAGCTCGTGCTGAAGGGCGGCTGGTTCGCCTGGGGACCGGTCGGGGCGGGCAACGCGACGGTCGAGGGCGTCGAGCCCCGCCGCTACGGTCCCCACTGGGCCGGGCAGGGCGAGGCCTCCCCCGCGCTCTCGACCACCTTCGTATCCGCGGCGGCGGAAGCTGCCGGTATCGGGCGGCGGCTGGGCAGCCGTCGCCGGTTCGTGGCGGTCCGGGGCACCCGGCAGGTCTCGCGCGAGACCCTCGTGGCGAACACCGCGCTCGCGCCGGTGGAGGTGGACCTCTCCGACGGGACGGTGCGGCTGCAGGGACGCGTCCTGGCGGCCGAGCCGGTCCCGGAGGTCCCGCTGAGCCGCCGCTATCTGCTCGGCTAGGCCGTGGCGCGATGAGTTCCTGCCGGCCCGCCCGTAACCGTCGGTGTCCTGCTGTCGCAGCGGGCGATGACCGGCCCGGAGGACGGTTTCGGCGACTTCTGGGCGGCGGTAGCCGCGGCGGCGGGCTAGCGCAGGTAGGAGGCGCCGTTGAGGTCGAGGATCGCGCCGCTGGCCCACTCGGCTTCCGGTGACGCGAGGTACAGCACGGCCGCCGCGATCTCGCCCGGGCGGGCCACCCGCCCAAACGGGCTTTGCGCGCGGATCTGATCGCCCGACGGCCCGGCGAGGGACCGGGTCGCCATGTTCGTCTCCACGAAACCCGGTGCCACCGTGGCGACCGCGATCCCGTGCGGGGCCAGGGCCCTGGCCAGCGACTGGCCGAACGCGTTCAGCCCCGCCTTGCTCGCCCCGTAGGCGGGCTGGCCCGGCTCACCACGGAAGGCGCCGCGGGAGGAGACGTTGATGATCCGCCCGCCACCCCCGGCGATCATGTGCTGGACCGCGCACCAGGTCACGTTCGCGGCGCCGGTGAGGTTCACGGCGAGCGTCGCCTGCCAGGCCGCCTGCCACTGCTCGTACGACGTGTCGGTGATCGGGTGCGGGGTGAAAATGCCCGCGTTGTTCACCAGCACATCCAGGCCGCCGAGCCCGGCACGGGCCTGGTCCACCATCCGGCGCACCGCCTCCGGGCTTGCCAGATCGCCCTGCACCGCCACGTGCCCGCTGCCGGGGAGCCCCGCCAGCACCTCGGCGGCCAGGGCGGCCGACCGACCGTAGTGGACGGCGACCCGGTCACCCCGCTCCGCGAACGCCTCCGCGAGTGCACGGCCGATCCCTCTCGCCGCGCCGGTGACCAAGATCGCTCGCCCGTCCACGTGATCGACCCTAGCCTGCAGCCGCCGATGACGTTATGCGGCTCGGCCGGGTGGGCGGTGGCCCTGGCTGGGTGGATAGCCCTGGCTGGGCGGATGGTCCTGGCTGGGCGGGCCGTGGCTGTGGAGGGTGCGGCCGGCCGGGCTGGTGGCGGTGGTCGTGCCGTCGGCATGCAGGCGCAGGGTCCAGCCCCAGCGGTGGATGACGGTGAGGTGGTGATAGGCGCAGAGCGGCACCAGATTGGGCAGGGCGGTGGGACCGCCCCGCGAGCGCGGGATGAGATGGTGGATCTGGCACAGGCTGGCGGGGTGGTCGCAGCCGGGGAAGGCACAGCTCGAATGGCGGGCGGTCACCGCCCGGCGCAGATGGCCGGGGATGGCCGACTCGGCCTCGCCGACGTCCAGTGGCACCGGGATGTCGAGCGGCAGGCTCAGGGAGGCGCCGGGACCGCCGGTGAGCTGAGACTGCCGCAGCCATGCGGCGAGCCCGCCTGGGCCGGACAGGACGTCGGCGGCCATCGCCAGCAGCGAGCCGCGCAGCCGCGCACGGGTCTGCCCGGACACAGGCGTGCCGGCGGGACAGTCGCATCCGCCGCACCGGCAGCCGCAGCGACGGGCGTCCTGCCCGCCGGTCATCCCGTGACCGGCCAGGAAGACCTCCGCCATCCGGTCAAGCGCCGCCGCGTCTACGTGCCCGGTAACGACCGGCGCCAGGGTGGCGTCGCACGCGGCGGCGTCCGCCTCGGGGGCGGTCAGCCAGCCGTGCTCACGGGCAGCGGCGGCCCGCCAGGCCGCCTCGGCGTCGGATGCGCCGGGCAGGCTGCGCAGCTGGGCCAGGGTGATGTGGACCTGGGCGTGCGTCGACTGCCCGGCCCGCCCCGGCAGCATCCCGGCGGCGATGAGCCGGCGGCACGCCTCCTCCAGCGCGTCGTGACGGCGCTGCACGGCGGTCCGGCCGTCCTCCGGCCCGGCCCTCTTCCCCAGGGAGTCCAGCACCGCCGACAGCGCGGCGGCGCAGCCCGGGGTCAGGTCGCCGTCCAGCCGCCCAGCCCCGCCGAGCGTCACCCCGAGCCAGACCGCCCGGTCGCCGAACCCGCCCTCCTCGTCCGGGCAGTCCAGCCGGCTGCGCTGGTACATCTCCACGGCCAGGCCCGCCAGGTCAGTTAGCTCGGCCCCGGCGCGCGCGGCCTCCGTCAAGATCGCGTCGGCATCGTCCCGCTTGGCGGCGGGCAGCCGGTCGCTCCAGTCGCACAACTCTCGCGCCCACGAGGCGGAGAGCTCCCCGTCGGCTAACGCCCGTGCGATCACGGGGTGCGCGGCCAGCCGCCGTGCCCACGCGGTCGCCGCGGCGGCGGCGCCCCTGGTCACCCTGGCCTGCCACCGCAGCCACGTCCGGGCACTGCCCTGGCCGTCGCACTCGTACCCGTCCTGGGCGGTGAACGCCGCCAGGATCCGGGCCCGCGCGGCGGTGTGCCGGGCCTCCGCCCGTTCCAGGGCCCGCAGCGCCTGTGCCTGCACTGCCGTCGGCAGCGACCCCGCTTCGGCGCCGGCCAGCGCGGTCAGGGCACGACCCAGCATCGCCAGCGCGCCGGCCACCGTGGCCGGGTCATCCGCGCCGCATAAGCTGACCACCTCCACCCTGTCACGCCCGTCCTGCTACTGCAGAACCCCATTTCGAAGACTAGTTCGACCCTACTCGGCAGGTCCGACAGTTTGCGGCCCAGCGAGGACCCCGGCGAAAATCCGCACAGGTTCATCGGAAGCACATCAGCGCGGCCCTGGCAGAGGCGGGCCTCCGCTGCCCTCCCGTACCGCCGGGGCCGGCTGGGGTTTCCGGGTTAGCGCCGATTTTCACGAGCGAATCCGCCCAATCGGGCCGGCGGTTGGGCGGCACAGCGCGCGTATTCCCCAAAGGTGACGGAGCCGTCCTTCAGCCTTCGGCGGCACAGCGGCGGCGGTGGATGCAGCCGCCGCGATCAAGGCTGCGGTGCGGCGCCGCAATGGGAGGGTGGGGTCGAATATGTCAGGCTGCCGAGCTCGCCGCAGCCCGGGAGACGGGCTTGATGTGGGCGAAGGCGCTGCGGTCGTTCCAGGTGGGGAAGGCTCGTACGAGCCACGCGGGGCCGTGGAGCTGGATGCGGCGGTTGCGGATGGCCTCGGCCCAGCTGAGCTGGCCGGCGTGCCATTTGACGAAGGCTTCTGCTTCCGCCGTGATGTAGAGGTCCTCGTCGAGGCCGGGGTACGTCTTGCAGATCTCGGTGTCTCCGCGCTCAATCAGCAGCCAGTACCGCTCGGGCCGTTGGCGCCCGGTGAAGTCGAAGCGGATGACGACGCGCCGAGCCGGGAGCCGGTCTCGGCGGAGCATGTTGCACATCGACCACAGGGCCACAAAGGGATCGAGGTGCTCGGGGGCGATCTCGAGCCAGGCGGCACCCCACTCGCCGAGCGACACGCAGACCTTGAAGAGGTCGTGACCCGCGGGCGTGAGCTCGTAGTGGCGGCCGCGCCCGTCGGGTTTGGGTACCGACTCGACGATGCCGAGCCGTTCGAGCTGCTTGAGCCGCTCCGAGAGCAGGGTGCGGGAGAGCCCGGGCGCGCCGTCCAGGATCTCACCGAAGCTTGCGCAACCCAGGTACAGATTGCGGATGATCAGCGGCGTCCAGCGCTCGGCGAAGATCTCGGCACCACGGGCGATGGGGCAGTACTGGCCGTAGGTCCTCATGAGGGCAGTGTCCCGCGCCTCTTGACCGCCGTGAAGTCCAGATTCTTTACTTCGAAGTCCAGATAGCTGACTTCTCCTCGGTGCCCGCCGATGTTGCGATTGAGCCCATCGACCAGAGGAGGAGCGATGACAGCGCCAACCACGATGCAGATCCCCGGTTCCGGGGCGACGTGACCGCCCCCGGCCAGGATGGATACGACGACGCACGCGCCGTATGGAACGGCACCGTCGATCGGCGCCCCCGGCTGATCGCCCGCTGCAGCGGTACCGCCGACGTCGCCGCAGCCGTGCGCTTCGCCCGCGACCACGACCTCGAGATCGCCGTACGAGGCGGGGGCCACAACGTGGCCGGCACCGCGGTGTGCGACGACGGAATCGTGATCGACCTCTCGGCGATGCGGGCCGTGTGGGTCGACCCGGCCGGCCGGGCGGCCCGGGTGCAGGGTGGTGCCCTATGGGGCGACGTCGACCACGAGACCCAGGCCCACGGTCTGGCCACCACCGGCGGCATCGTGAGCCATACCGGCGTCGGCGGCCTCACCCTCGGCGGCGGCATCGGCTTTCTCATGCGCAAACACGGGCTCACCGTCGACAACCTCGTCGAAGCCGAGATGGTCACCGCCGAGGGCAGCATCGTCCGGGCGTCCACCGACGAACACCCCGGTCTGTTCTGGGCGCTGCGAGGCGGCGGCGGCAACTTCGGCGTCGTCACCTCGTTCCGGCTTGCTCTGCACCCCATTGGCCCGACGGTGATGGCCGGACCCGTCTTCTGGGCGGCCGATGAGACCACCGACGTGCTGCGCTTCTACCGGGACTTCGCCGCCAAAGCCCCCGACGAGCTCGGCAGCGTGGTCAGGCTCGGCACCGTCCCCCCACTGCCGGACATCCCTGAAGACCTGCACTGGCGGCCGGCCATCGCCGTCGCCTGCTGCTACGCCGGCGCCATGGAAGACGGCGAGCGTGCGGTGCGGGCACTCCGCCGGCTCGGGACGCCGCTCGTGGACCTGCTCGCACCCACGCCGTATGTCGCCCACCAGGCGGCCATCGACGACACCGTCCTCCACGGGTGGCACTACTACTGGAAATCCACGAACCTCGCCGGCCTCTCGGACAACACCATCGCTGTCATCGCCGATCACGCGTACACCGCCACCTCGCCCCGGTCGTACGCGGCGATGTTTCACATGGGTGGCGCCGTCGCCCGAGTCCCCTGCGACGCCACCGCCTATGCCGATCGCGACGTAGCCCACAACATCATCATCGACGCAGTGTGGCTCCCTCACGAGTCCGGCGAGCGCGCCGCCGCCGAGACCGCGTGGGCACGGCGGTTTCTCCAAGCCCTCCAGCCGCACCGCGCCGCCGGCGTCTACGTCAACTTCCTTGATGCCGACGACGACACCGGCCGCATTCGAGAGGCCTACGGCGATCAAATCTACCGGCGACTCGCCGAGGTCAAGGCCAAGTACGACCCAGACAACGCCTTCCACCACAACAAGAACATCCGCCCTGGTTGAGCAGGGCCCGGCGACCATCGACGCGGTGGGAGTGGATCCGGACGCTCATCCGGGCCGCGGCGATCCCGCCACGCTGGGTTCGCAACGAGGGGGCCAGCTCGCGGCGGAGCTGGCCGCGGTGCGCTCCGGGTAAGGTCAGCTGGCGGAATGCGGCACCCCCGATGGGGGTTGGGCTATGCGGTAGAGGATGCTCGGATCTCTGGGGATTCGCCGAGATCGCCGGAACGGAGCAGATCATGGCAGGAAACTCTGCGCACGAGCCGTCCGCACGACCGCAACCCGCCCTGGCCACCGTCGCGGACGTCATGGAGCCACCGCTGACGACCGTCGATCAGAACGACCACGTGGCCGCGGCCGCGTATGTGATGAGACACGCGGGCGCGACCGCGCTTGTGGTCCTGGACGGCCACGAGACCAACCGGCCGATCGGCATCATCACGGAGGCGGACATCGTTCATACGGTGGCGGACGGGAAGGACCCGAACGAGGTCCGGATCCACGACCTGATGACCCCCAGCCCTACCGTCATCAGGGCGACGACGAGCGTCCGCGACGCGGCCGAGACCATGGTGGCGGGCCATTTCCGGCATCTGCTGGTCGTCGACGACAAATCTGGTCTCACCGGGATCATCGATATCGGGGATGTCTGCCGGGCGCTGCTCGGCTCACCCGCGAGCTGACCGGCCGCGGCCCCAGCGGCCGCGGGGCGCCTCAGTGCGAGTCGCGGCTGACACTCCCGCCGCTCGACCCGACCAGGAAGTCAAGGTCCGCGCCGGTGTCGGCCTGCTGCACGTGGTCCACGTACAGCCGCTCCCACCCCCGGCGCGGGTTGGCGAACCCCGCGGCCGTGGCCCGGTTCGGGCTGCGCCGCCGCAGTTCGGAGTCGGGGACGTCGAGGTCCAGCCGGCGCGCCGGCACGTCGAGCGTGACGAAGTCGCCGGTCTGCACGAGCGCCAGCGGGCCGCCAGCCGCCGCCTCCGGCGTCACGTGCAGCACGACCGTGCCGTAGGCGGTTCCGCTCATGCGGCCGTCGCAGACACGCACCATGTCGCGCACCCCACGCTCGAGGAGCTTGCGCGGCAGCGGCACGTTCGACACCTCGGGCATCCCCGGGTAGCCCTTGGGGCCGCAGCCGCGCAGGACGAGCACCGACTCGGCGTCCACGTCCAGGTCCGGGTCGTCGATCCGGGCATGCAGGTCCTCGATGGTGTCGAAGACGACGGCGCGCCCGCGGTGCGTGAGCAGCTCCGCCGACGCCGCCGCGGGCTTGATGATCGCGCCGTTGGGGGCGAGGCTCCCGCGCAGGACCGCGATACCGGCCTCCGGCTGTAGCGGCTCGCCGCGGGCGCGGATCACCTCGTGGTCCCAGATCTGCGCCTCGGCGAGATAGTCCACCAGGGGGCGGCCCGTGACGGTGCGGGCGCCGGGGTCGAGCAGGTCCGCCACCTCGCGCAGGACGGCGAGCAGGCCGCCGGCGCGGTGGAAGTCCTCCATCAGATGCCGCCCGGCCGGCTGCAGGTTGACGAGCAATGGGATGCCCGCGCCGATGCGGTCGAAGTCGTCGATGGTCAGTGGCACGCCCAGCCGCCCGGCAATGGCGAGCAGATGCACCACAGCGTTCGTGGATCCGCCGATGGCGGCGAGCGCGACGATCGCGTTGCGGAACGAGCCGGCGGTCAGCACCTGGCTCGGCCGGCGGTCCTGCCCGACCATGTCGACGATCAGGCGGCCGGCCGCGTGCGAGGCCTCGAGCAGACGGCTGTCCGGGGCCGGCAGCCCGGCCGTGCCGGGCACGGTTGTGCCGAGCGCCTCGGCGAGCAGTCCCATGGTGGAGGCGGTTCCCATCGTATTGCAGTGCCCCCTGCTTCGGATCATCGAGGATTCCGACGCCAGGAACGCGCTCTCGGGCAGTGTGCCCGCGCGGACCTCCTCGCTGAGCCGCCACACGTCGGTGCCGCATCCCAGCGGCACGCCCCGGAAGGTTCCGGAGAGCATAGGGCCGCCGGGCACGACCACGGCGGGCAGGTCTACCGACGCCGCCGCCATCAGCAGCGACGGAATCGTCTTGTCGCAGCCACCGAGCAGCACCACCCCGTCGATGGGGTTCGCGCGCAGCATCTCCTCGGTGGCCATCGCCGCCATGTTCCGCCACAGCATCGCGGTCGGCCGCAGGTTGGTCTCGCCGAGGGAGACGACCGGCAGGTTGAGCGGGATACCGCCCGCCTCGTAGATCCCGTCCCGGACGGAGGCGGCGACCTCGTTCATGTGCGCGTTGCACGGAGTGAGGTCGGAGGCCGTGTTCGCGATCGCGATGTGCGGCCGCCCGGAGAACGCGCTGTCCGGCAGGCCCCGCCGCATCCAGGCCCGGTGGAGATACGCGTTGCGGTGATCGCCCGCGTACCACTGTGCGCTTCGAAGTTCAGTCACATACCCAATGAGACCATCAGCCCGGGCGGGGCGGGAGCGCCCGGCGACCGCCGGGTACGTTGAGCATGGTGGCTGATCGTGGGAGGACCCTTGAGCCGGATCAACGACGTCGGGGGCATGCAGGGCTTCCCGCCGGTGGCGCAGGAGGCCGGCGAGCCGGCCTTCCACGCCGACTGGGAGGCGCACGTGTTCGCCCTCAACCGGGCCCTGATCGGTCGCGGTGTCTACAACCTCGACGAGTTCCGGGACGCCATCGAGCGGATACCGCCGCCGGAATACCTGGCGTCGTCGTATTACGAGAAGTGGTTCCGCGCCATCACGATGCTGCTGGCCGAGAAGGGCGTCCTGACCGAGGAGGAGATGGCGGGTGGCTGAGCTGTTCCGCCCGGGAGACCGGGTCCGGGCACGCCGCGCCGACCCGCCCCACCACACCCGGCTCCCGCGGTATGCGCGCGGCAGCGTCGGCACGGTGGTGGAACGCCAGGGCCGCTATCCGCTGCCCGACGACCGGGCGCGGCGGCTCCCTGCCGAGCCCGAGCCGGTCTACACGGTCCGTTTCGCCGCCGCCGAGCTGTTCGGCGAGGGCGACCACACGGTGACGGTGGACCTCTGGGAAAGCTACCTCCGGCCGGCGACGCCGGAGGCGGCGGGATGAGCGGCGACCACACCAGCCCGGCGGCGACGCTGGCCGCCCGAGTCCGCCACCTCGAAGGGCTGCTGGAGCGGCGCGGCCTCGTCGATTCCCAAGAACTGGATCGCGCCCTGGAGGCGTTCCTTGCCCGTGCCTCGCCGGCCAACGGCGCCCGCCTGGTCGCGCGGGCCTGGCTCGACGGCGGGTTCCGCGCCCGGCTGCTGGCGGACGCGAACGCCGCGCTGCCCAAACTCGGGCTGTCCATGGGCGGCGGGCTGCAGGAGCAGCGGCTCAAAGTGGTCGAGAACACCGAAGAGAGCCACAACGTCATCGTGTGCACGCTGTGCTCGTGCTATCCGATCGCGCTGCTCGGGCCCTCCCCTACGTGGTACAAGAGCGAGGCGTACCGGTCCCGGGTCGTGCGGGACCCGCGCGGCGTGCTGCGCGAGTTCGGCTTCGCGCTCGGTCCCGCCGTGATGATCAACGTGTGGGATTCCAGTGCGGAGTCCCGCTACATGGTCCTCCCGCGCCGGCCGGCCGGGACTGGGGATCTGGACGAGCAGGCGCTGGCCGCCCGGGTCACCCGCAACGGCCTGATCGGGGTCGCCCCGGTCTGACCGGCCCGCCCCGGCCAGGCGCGCTATTGACAGTCCCGCGCGGCGCGGCATGGGATGAATGGACGAGTGTGCCGCCGTCCTGGGGAGAGGAGCCGCGGCGATGACGAACCTGGCCGGAATAGTGCGGGACGCGCAGGAGGCGCGTGGCGAGTGGCTGGCCGTGCGGCAGGGCGAACTGGCGCTGACCTACGCGGAGCTTGCGCGTGCGAGCGGCCAGGCGGCCGCCTTGCTGCGCGAGGCCGGAGTGGGGCCCGGCGACCGGGTGGCGCTGATGCTGCCGAACGTGCTGGCGTTCCCGGTGTTCTTCTACGGCAGCCTCGCCGTGGGCGCCGCGGTCGTGCCGATGAACCCGCTGCTGAAGAGCCGGGAGGTCGCGTACTACCTGGGCGACTCGGGCGCATCGGTCATCTTCGCCTGGGAGCCGATGGCGGACGAGGCGGCCAAAGGAGCGGCCGATACCGGCGCCCAGGTCATCCGGGTGGCGGAACCTGACGCGCGGAGCATTCTCGGCGACCGGGAGCCGCTGGATGACTGGGCCGAGCGCGGCGACGACGATGACGCCGTCATCCTGTACACCTCCGGGACGACCGGCGTCCCGAAGGGCGCCGAGCTCACCCACGCGAACCTGTACCAGAACGCCGAGGTGGCCACGACGACGCTGTTTACCGCGGGCCCGGGCGACGTGATCATGGGGTGCCTGCCGCTGTTCCACGTCTTCGGCCTGACCTGCGGCCTGAACGCGTCGGTGGTCAGCGGCGCCACCCTGACCCTGCTGCCGCGGTTCGACGCGGGAGCGGCCCTGGAGATGATCGGCCGGGAGAAGGTGACGATCTTTGAAGGCGTGCCGACGATGTACTCGGCGCTGCTGCACGCCCCGGCCCGCGCCACCGCCGACGTGTCGTCGCTGCGGCTGTGCGTGTCCGGCGGGGCCGCGCTCCCGGTCGAGGTGCTGCGCCAGTTCGAGGAGGCGTTCGGCTGCCCGATCCTGGAGGGCTACGGGCTGTCGGAGACCTCGCCGGTCGCATCGTTCAACCACCCGGACCGGCCGCGCAAGGCGGGCTCGATCGGCACCCCCATTGCCGGGGTGGAGATGCGCGCCGTCGACGACTCCGGGGCGGACGTGCCGCAGGGGGAGGTCGGTGAGATAGCGATCCGCGGCCATAACGTCATGAAGGGCTACTGGCGGAAGCCGGACGCGACCGCGGCCGCCATCCCCGATGGCTGGTTCCGCACCGGGGACCTGGCCCGGATCGACGAGGACGGCTACTTCTTTATCGTCGACCGGAAGAAGGAGCTGATCATCCGGGGCGGGTACAACGTCTACCCGCGGGAAATCGAGGAGGCGCTGCACGAGCATCCGGCCGTGGCCGAGGTGGCGGTCGTCGGGATCCCGCACGACTCGCTGGGCGAGGAGGTGGGCGCCGCGGTCGCGCTGAAGCCGGGCGCCACCGCCACCCCCGACGAGCTGAGGGCGTTCGCCAAGGCCAGGGTGGCCGCCTACAAGTACCCCAGGTACGTCTGGCTGGTGGACCAGCTGCCCAAGGGACCGACCGGCAAGATCCTCCGCCGTGAGGTGCAGCCGCCCGCGGACGTGCTGGAGGGCTCGTGACCGGGCGGGCGGGAGGCGGCCGCCAGGCCGAGGACTTCGCCGACGTCGCCGAGGCCGCGCCCGCGCTCGACCTGCTGCTGTCGGACGCGGCCCTCGGTATCATGCGCCGGTTTCGGCCCGACGGTTCCACGCTCCGGTTCGGCCTCGGCCTGGCCCGGCGGCCGTGGACGGTGACCCGCCGGGCGGCCGCGCTGGCCGGTGAGCTCGGCAAGATCGCGGTGGGACGCTCTGCCGTCGCTCCTGCCCCGCGCGACCGGCGGTTTACCGACCCGGCATGGATGGGCAACCCGTTCCTCCGGCGGATCCTGCAGGCCTACCTGGCCGGTGGCGCGCTGGCGGACGAACTGCTCGCCGACGCGGACCTGGGCTGGCGCGACGGCGAGCGCGTCGGGTTCGTCGTGCATAACGTCGTCGACGCGGCGGCGCCCAGCAACAACCCGGTGCTGAACCCGGGCACGTGGAAGGCGCTGGTCGACACCGGCGGGCTGAGCGCGGTGCGCGGGATGCGCGCGTTCGCGTCCGACATGGCGACCGCGCCGAGGATCCCGGCCATGGTGGCGCCCGATGCCTTCGAGGTCGGCCGCGATCTGGCCGTCTCGCCCGGGGCCGTGGTGCGGCGGTCGGAGATCTGCGAGCTGATCCAGTACGAGCCGGCCACGCCGCGCGTGCACGAGTTCCCGCTGGTGATCGTGCCGCCGATGATCAACAAGTTCTACGTCACCGACCTGGCGCCCGGCCGCAGCATGATCGAGTACCTGGTGTCGCAGGGCCACCAGGTGTTCGCGATCTCCTGGCGCAACCCGGACGCCCGGCACCGGGACTGGGGCACCGACGCCTACGGCCAGGCCATCGTGGACGCGCTGAACGCGGCGCGGTCGATCTGCGGGGCGCCGAAGGCCAGCATCTGCGCGCTCTGCTCGGGCGGCATCGTGTCCTCGATGGTGGCCGCGCACCTGGCCGATACCGGCGGCCTGGAGCAGCTCGCGTCGCTGTACCTCGGGGTTACCGTGCTCGACCAGGTGCAGGAGGGCACCGTGGCGGCGCTGGCCGACGAGCACGCGGCGGCGCTGGCGGTCGCGGCCTCACGGTCCCGCGGCTACCTGGACGGCCGGTCGCTGGCCGAGGTGTTCGCCTGGCTGCGGGCCAACGACCTGATCTGGAACTACTGGGTCAACAACTACCTGCAGGGCAAGACCCCGCCGCCGTTCGACATCCTGTACTGGAACGCCGACACCACCCGGCTGCCGGCCGCGCTGCACCGCGACTTCATCAACATCGCTCTGACCAGCGCGCTCGCCAAGCCCGACGCGGTGACGATGCTCGGCTCACCGGTGGACCTGTCCCGGGTAGACACAGACTCCTACCTGGTGGCGGGCATCGCCGACCACCTGTGCCCGTGGCAGTCCTGCTATCGCAGCACCCAGCTGCTCGGCGGTGACGTCCGGTTCGTGCTGTCCACCAGCGGGCACATTGCGTCAATGATCAACCCGCCGGACAACCCGAAGGCGAGGTTCCAGGTGGCGCCCGCCGGGGCAGATCCGGCCAACCCACCCGACCCACGACAGTGGCTGCAGGCAGCCGAGACCGTGCAAGGCAGCTGGTGGCCGCACTACTCCTCCTGGCTCGCCGAGCGCAGCGGCGGCGAGAAGGACCGGCCGGGCCAGCTGGGCGACAAGGGATTCGAGCCGATGGAGCCCGCGCCCGGCCTGTACGTCCTCGACCGGTAGCCGACCGGCGCCCGCTCGTGCGAGCCTGGCAGCAGGCCAGCGCTCCAGCGTGTGACGCCCAGGGGAGGACAGGGACCGATGCCGATCAGCTTCCGCCGGAAACCGGGGCCGCCGACGACCCGCAGCATCGTGGTCGAGGGCCGGCCGCTGCGCATCGACGTCCGGCCCGGAACCGGCCGACAGCCGCCGTTGCTGCTGGTCAACGGCGTCGGCGCCAGCCTGGAGCTGCTTCAGCCATTCGTCGACGCGCTCGATCCCGCCCTCGAGGTCATCCGTTTCGACGTCCCGGGAGTCGGCGGCTCGCCGCTGCCCGGCCTGCCCTACCGCTTCACCGGCCTGTCCCGGCTGATGGCGCGCCTGCTCTCCGAGCTCGGCCACGATGAGGCAGACGTGCTCGGCATCTCCTGGGGTGGCGGGGTCGCTCAGCACTTCGCCTTGCTCCACCGGCACCGCTGCCGGCGCTTGGTGCTGGTCGCCACGGCGACCGGCTCGCTGATGGTGCCGGCCAGGCCGGCCGTGCTGGCCCGGATGGTCACCCCGCGCCGTTACCTGGACCGCGGGTACCTGCGGGACAACGCCGCCAGCCTCTACGGCGGCTCCGCGCGCAGCCAGCCGGAGCACATCAGCGCGCTGATGCACGCCGAGAACCGGGTCGGCCCGGCGCTGGGCTATGTGTACCAGCTCGCCGCCGGGGCGGGCTGGACCAGCCTGCCGTTCCTGCCGCTGATCCGCCAGCCGACGCTGATCCTGTCCGGCGACGACGACCCGCTGATCCCGCTGGCCAACGCCCGGCTGATGCATTCCCTGATCCGCGGCTCGCAGCTGCACGTGTACCACGGCGGCCACCTGGGCCTGGTCACCGAGGCCGCCGAGCTCGCACCGGTGGTCGGCCGGTTCCTGGCGGCCGACGTGCCCGGCGACGGCGGCCGGGCGGCCCACAACGGCCAGCCGGGCTAGCCGTCCGCATTCCCCGAGGAGGACCCCGATGACGAACGCCGCCGATGCCGACTTCTACCACCTCGAGCAGCTGCTCGACGACGCCGGCCGCGACGCCCTGCAGCGCACCCGGGAGTTCATGACCAAGGAGGTCGGGCCGGTCATCAACCGCTACTGGACCCGGGAGGAGTTCCCGTTCGACCTGATCCCGGGCTTCGCCCAGCTCGGCATCACCGGCGTCGCGTACACCGGCTACGGCTGCCCCGGCGGCGGCCCGCTGCTGGACGGGATGATCGCGATGGAGCTGGCCCGGGTCGACCCGTCCATGTCCACCTTCAGCGGGGTGCACAGCGGCCTCGCGATGGGGTCGATCTACCTGTGCGGGTCGGAGGAGCAGAAGCAGCGCTGGCTGCCGCCGATGGCCCGGCTGGAGAAGATCGGCGCGTTCGGGCTGACCGAGCCGGAGGTCGGGTCCGGTGCGGCTGGCGGACTGACCACCACCGCCCGCCGCGATGGCGACGAGTGGATCCTCGACGGGCAGAAGAAGTGGATCGGGAACGCCACCTTCGCCGACTACATCATCATCTGGGCCCGCGATACCGAAGACGGCCAGGTCAAGGGCTTCGTGGTGGGGAAGGGCACGCCGGGCCTGTCCACCACCAAGATCAAGGACAAGATCGCGCTGCGAGTCGTGCAGAACGCATACATCACGCTGGACGGAGTGCGGGTGCCAGAGGAGAACCGGCTGCAGAAGGCGACCTCGTTCCGGCAGACCGCGGCGGTGCTGCGGCAGACCAGGGCGGGAGTGGCCTGGATGGCGGTCGGCTGCGCCCGCGGGGCGTACGAATACGCGCTGGCCTACGCCAAGGAGCGGCACCAGTTCGGCAAGCCGATCGGCAGCTTCCAGCTGGTCCAGGACCTGCTGGTGCGCATGCTCGCGAACATCACGGCCTCGGCGTGCCTGTGCACCCGGCTGGCTCAACTGCAGGCGGCTGGCGAGGCAGCCGACCAGCATTCGGCGCTGGCCAAGGCCTTCTGCACGGTGCGGATGCGGGAATCCGTCGGCTACGCCCGCGAGTTGCTCGGCGGTAATGGCATCCTGCTGGAGCAGCAGGTCGGCCGGTTCGTCGCCGACGCCGAGGCGATCTACTCCTACGAGGGCACCCGGGAGATCAACACGCTCGTCGTCGGCCGCGCCATCACCGGCTTCAGCGCCTTCGTCTGAGTCCGGCGCGCCCGGGCCCCGAGCGGGTGAGGCGCCCCGCGGCACGGCGGGGTGATGTGGGTCGTCACGGGGGATGATGGTGGTCATCAGCAGCGCAGGCAAGGCCGCGTACGGGGAGCGCCCGCGGTTGCGGCCGGGGGCGGCGCCGGGATCAGAACGGGAGGTGGTGCCGGATGGCCGCGACCACGATCGCGTATCCGAGCATCGACGAGCGCCGGGCCCACGGAGAGGAGGCCCGCAGGCGGACGCCGCCGTCGGCGCACTCCGGATGGAAGGCCGCCACGGACCGCCCAGACCCGGTCGCTTTGCTGGAGGAGCAGGACGCCACCCGCATGCCGGGCCTGGTCCCGGTGCGGCGCGGCCGGATGATGGTCTCCCCGTTCACCTTCTACCGCGGCGCGGCCGCGATCATGGCGGCCGACCTGGCCGCGACGCCGGTGGCCGGGCTGGAGGCCCAGCTGTGCGGGGATGCGCACCTGTCGAACTTCGGCGCGTTCGCCTCGCCGGAGCGGCGGCTGCTGTTCGACCTGAACGACTTCGATGAGACGCTGCCCGGGCCGTTCGAGTACGACGTCAAGCGGATGGCGGCCAGCTTCACGATCGCCGGCCGCAACAACGGGTTCTCCCCGGCCGATGCCCGCGCCGCGACCATGGCGTCGGTGCGGGCCTACCGGGAGGCGATGGCCGAGTTCGCGCAGATGCGGACGATGGACATCTGGTACGCCCACCTGGACGAGGACGAGCTCATGGCCGGGATCCGCGCCGCCGTGGCCGGGACAGCGCGGGAGGACAAGACGGCCAGTAAAAAGGAGAGGGCAGACAGGCGGGTGAAGGCGCCCAAGAAACAGGAAAAGCGGGCGGTGAAGGACGAAAAAGCGGCCAGGAAGG
>DASYQM010000143.1:0-39266 GCA_036005525.1 Streptosporangiaceae bacterium | reverse complement strand
TGGCCACACGCACCCCGGACTCCCCGTCCGCGGCCTCACCGACAACGTCGTAGCCCGCGGCGGCAAGCATCACCCGGGCCTGGGCGCGGAACCCTGGGTGATCGTCGACGATGAGCACGCTGCGGGCCATGCCCTGATGCTGGCATTGAAGCACGCCCGGCACATCGGGGCTAGCCCTGAGGGTTGGCACCGTATGGGTCCTGCGGCGTAGCTCCGGGGCCGCGGCCGAGCGGTCTGTCGGCGCGGGCTAAGACGCCGGGAATCCCGTCGCCGCGAGGTGGCCGATCACGAGCTTGGCGCAGCCAGCGGGATCATCCAGCCAGGGACCGTGGCCACCCGGGACCTCATGGAGCACCGCTCCGGGGATCTTGGCGATGGCGGGACGGGCCCGCGTCGGGGCGAGGAACGGGTCATCCGTCCCCCAGCAGAACATGGTGGGCGCGGTGATCCGGCGTAGCTCGCCATCGCTCATGACGCTGGCCGCCCGGGGCCGGCGGAAGCCGTCGATCGCGTGCATGAGCGAGGCGACGGTCCGGGCGTTGCCCTTGCGGCGGGCCGCAAGGCGGAGCACATCGACCAGTTCGCCGGGCGCGCCCGCCGCGGCAGGGCTCAGCCCCTTGACGAGCAGCCCCCGGTACACCCGCCGTGGCGCGGGGGCGCGCAGCATCGCCTCGCCGAGCACCGGGACGGTCAGCAGCGACAGCGGCATCCGTACCTCCGCGCCGGGCAGCGCGACCGCTGGGTCGCCGATGGCGGCCAGGGAGGCGATCCGTCCCGGCCTCGCGGCCGCATACCAGAGCGCGAACATCCCGCCGAGCGAGTGGCCCACGACCGGGGCGGTGACCAGGCCGAGCGCGTCGAAGATGGCGTCCATCAGGCCCAGGGTGTGGTCGCGCACGGCGCCGGGCCGGTAGGCCACCGGCCCGGAGAGGCCATGCCCGGGCAGCTCGATGAGGAGCGTCCGGTACCCCGCGAACTCGGTGAGCCAGTTCGCCCACGCGGCGTCGGCGAGGGTCACGCCGTGCAGCATCAGCAGCGGCGTGCCTGCCCCGACGCTGAGTACCCGCAGGCGCACCTTAGGCGAGGCGAGGTCGAGGAACGACTCCTCGGGCTGCACGCCGCTGCGTGCGAAGAGCCTGGTCTCGGCCTCCCGGATCCTGTCATCGAGCTTCATCCTGTACTTCCTCCTGCGCGCTGCCGGCACCGTGCCGGCCGGCGCTGTCACGACGCGCCGGGGAGCGTCGCCAGCCACGTGCTCACCCGCGTGACGGCCCCGATGCCTGACGTCTCGACCAGGTCGGCGATGGTCGTGGCGGCCAGCTCCTTACGCCAGGCTCGCTCGGCCCGGTGCATCACCTCGGCGATGCCGCAGGGCTTGCGGCAGGCGGCCCCGGTGAGGGGAACCGGCCCGCGCTGGCGGATCTCCATGCAGTGGAACAGCGGGCCCTGCCCCTCTACGGCCTCGACGACCTGGGCGACAGTGATCGCCTCTGCCGGGCGGGCGAGCCGGAAACCGCCACGTGGGCCGCTGGTGGCACTCAGCAGGCCCGCCCGCACCAGCGCCTTGAGCAGCTTGGCGAGGTAAGCCTCGGGCAAGCCATAGAACTCGGCCAGGCGCCGGGCCGGCAGCGCGTCACCGTCGCGGGCCAGCGTCAGCAGCCAGGTGCAGTGCAGTGCCCACTCCACCCCTTCAGGCAACCTCATAATTATGGATATTATATATCTATAATAACGCCGTCAATCCCGGTGTCCCTGACCCACGCGGCCGGCCGGCCGCGCATGCTGGCCCGGCATCGCTCACCCTTCGAGGGTGATGTCCCCGGCCCCGGACAGCGGTGGAATGCCGGACAGCCGGACCGCGAGGCCAGAGGTGAGCGCCGTGGAAACCGGGGCCGGGCGGGAAGCGTTCCCGCTTGTGATGCACATCGGGCCGGCCAGCCTTCCGGAAGAGGGGTGATTGCGGTGCCTGAGGATCCGCCACGTGTGACTCCCGATATCCCCGCCAGCCCGGACGGCGGACTCAGCCGCGACGACGGCGGGCTCGCCGACGGAACGCGCCTGAGCGAGACCATCGTCGGCCACCTCGCCGACCAGGCGCGCCGCACGGCCGACGCCGCGAAGGCCAGGCGGGTGGTGAATACCGACGGCGAGCCGGGCGTGCTTGACCTGACGCCGCTGCGCGAGCTGCTGTCCGAGCTGGTCGCGGAGCTTGGGAAGCTGAGGCTGCGGGACCGGATGGCCCGCGCGCTGCGGCAGGCGGCCGACATCATCGATTCGGAAACACCGAGCCGCTGAGACGCTTGCCCGTCCAGTGAGCCACGGTGCTCCGCCCGTCGTTCCGCTCAGCCATGCCTCGCCGCCGCCCACCGCGCCGCAGCCGGTACGTCATCGGCGCCATCGCCCGACGGCCGGGACGGCACGGCGCAGCCCCGCTGGCCGCTTGACTTCAAGTGCGCTTAAGGAAATAGCGTTCGGCCACCGGTACCCGACGGTGGGAGGCAGGCGTGAGCAACTGGGTGCGCGCCGCGGCGGTGAATGACATCAGGGACGGCGGCGCCAAATCATTCGCCTACCTGGACAAGCGGATCGCGCTGTTCCGGACGCCTGGCGGCATCTTCGCCAGCGACAACCGCTGCCCGCACCAGGGTTACGCCCTGGTGCGGGGAGACGTGAAGGACGGCGTGCTCACGTGCGCCTGGCACAACTGGAAGTTCGAGCTCGGCACCGGCGTCTGCCGGTACGGCGGGGAGAACATCCGGACGTACCCCGTTCAGGTCCGCGACGGCCAGGTGTTCATCGACATCGCCGACCCCCCGGCCGAGATCATCCGGCCCGATCTGTTCCGCAGCCTGACCGCGGCCATGGACGACCTTGACGTCGGCCGCCTGGCGCGGGACGCGATGCGGCTGCAAAGAATCGGAACGCCGCTGGCCGACGTGGTGCGCGAGGGCGTCAGGTACGCCGCGCCGCGGGCCGAGTACGGCTGGGACCACTCGCTGGCGACGCTCGCGGACTGCCTGCGGATGAGCCGGTTCTTCACCGAATCGCTGCGCGCGCTGCCGGTGATCCAGGGCCTGTCGGTGGCCGCCGAGGACCAGGTCCGGCGCCCGGCGCGGCGCCGGCCTGAGCCGATCGACCCGGTCGCGCGCTACTCCTCGATCGAGGACGCGCTGGGCGCCTACCCGGTGCTGGTCGACGAGGAGCGGGCCGACGAGGCGGAGGCGCTGTTCCGCGGGCTCATCGCGGCCAGGGTCGCGCCTTCGGTGCTGCGGCATACGCTGCTCACCGCCGTGACCGACCACTTCCTGGCCTATGGGCACTCGATGATCTTCGTACAGAAGGCGTTCGAGCTGCTGGACCAGATCGGCTGGCAGGAGGCCGACGCCGTGCTGTCGCCGCTGGTGCCCGAGATGGTGCTCGGCACCCGTTACGACAAGCTGCCGTACATGCGCAAGTTCCTCCGGGCGTGGGAAGCGACCGGCCCGGACCTGGAGGCGCTGGCACGGAGCGGCGGGACCGGCGGGTTCGACGAGCTGGGCTACCGCCGGGCGCTCACCGACGGGTCGCCGGAGGACGCGGCCGGGGCGCTGGTGCGGGCGCTGGAGTCCGGCGTGCCAGTGACCGCCGTGATCGACGCGACCGGCCGCGCGGCCGCAGAACGGCTGGCCAGGTTCGACATCGAACTGGACCTGGACGACACCAACGAGTGGGGGTGGCTCGACGTCACCCACACGCTGACCTACCTCAACGCGCTGCGCTGGGCGTGGTCCGCCGATCCTTCGCCGCAGGTGCTCCGCGGGCTCTTCCACGCCGCCTGGTTCGTGCAGTGGACCGGCCAGTTCGACGAGCGGAACCCCGGCCCGGGCGGCGGCCGGCCCGGGCCGCATCCGACGCAGGACGCCGCCGAGGTGCACCGGGCAATCGTCAACGGCGATCCGGAGGCGGCGGTAGCGATAGTCGACGGCTACACCGGACCTCGGGCCGAGCTGGAGCGGTCGCTGATCCGGGCCGCGGCGGAAGACCATTCCACTGCACCGATCATGGTCGCCCACGTGGTGAAGACGGCGCAGGCCGCGGTGGAGGAGTCCCGGGCACTCGGCGGTTCGCCGGGGTCGGCAGAGCCGATCGCGGCCGCTGCGCGGTTCCTGGCAAGCCCGAAAAGGGAGCGGTTCGTATTCCAGTCGACGCTCGAGGCGATCACGACCCTGCGTGGAGTCCCGAAGCCCGAGTCCGACCAGGTCAGGACCGCGTGAGCTGGCCGAATAGCTCAAAGAAGCGTTCAGCCGATAAAGCACGAGGTCGCTGGCGTCCTGGTCGCCCGCGATCCCGCCGGTCTGCGCGGCAAGCTGGAGACCGTGGTAGCAGACGAGCCCGCCCCCGGATAACCCGCCGGGTGTCGCCATGCCGGGTGGCGGGTCGATAAGGGCGGCTGACTGGTCACGCCGACTCTCTGCGGACCGCGAGGGAAGCGTGACGCCGTGACCTGCGCATACGCCGTCCTGGCTCAGTTGATATCGAATTCGTTGCTTTCCGGGTCCTTCATCGCGACCGCGTAATGATCGATCCCTTCCTCGCTCAGGACGCGGACCACCGTGGCGCCGAGATCGGACAGCCGCCGTGCCTCGGCGTCGACTCGCTGCCTGCGGGTACCGATGGGAACCGCCCGCCCGCCGCTGGCATGAATATCGAGGTGGAGCCGGTTCTTGACGGTCTTGCTTTCGGGCACCACCTGGAACCAGATGCGCGGTCCGCCACCGTCCGGATCGATGATGCGGTCCTCGCCGATGCCCAGGTCGGCCTCGGGTACCCCGACATCGCGCCAGTAGTCATCCCAGGTGGCGAAGCCAGCCGGGGGTTGCTCAAGCTCATATCCCAGCGCGGCGGCCCAGAAGCGGGCGAGCCGCTCCGGATCAGTGCAGTCGATCACCAGCTGGAATCGGACGGCCATCGGCCTCTCCCATCGGGTCGCTCATGATGCTCCCGCCTCATCGGGTCACGCGGGAGGCTCCAGCCCACCAGCATGCCGGGATGGTCAGACAGCGGGACGGCCCGCGCCCACCGCCATCGGCCGTCACGAACCGCGGCGGACGTGCTGGCCGGGGGGAGCCCAGTCCGCGGGGCGGCCCCGGTGGTTGGAGAACTCGAGCGACCACTGCCACCAGCTGTGGTCCTCCGCGTGATGCCACTTCTGCAGGATGCCGACCTCGCCACCGGCGAGCAGCACCGGCAGCCCGTAGAGCTCGTCGGTCGGCCAGACCTCGCTGCGCCGCAACTCCGGCCCGTCAAGTTCCACAAGCGTCATCGGCGAGTACTCGCCGGCCCGGTCCAGGTCGGCGCGGGCCACGACCCGGTCGTCATCGGCGATGACCTCGATCTTCGCCCTGCCCGGCGCGGCGTGGATGAGCACCCGGCTGAATCCCCCTGCCGTGGTGCACCGGGCGAACTCCAGACCGTTCATCGCACCGTCGTTGCTGCGCACGTTCCACGTCCAGTTCATACCGCGTCCGTACCCTCGGCGGCGTGCCTTACCTACGCCGGGCGCGTCCCCTCCAGCAGCCGCTTCAGCGCGGTGAGGTTGCGCGCCACGGCCGCCTTGACGCTCGGCACGGCCAGCGGACCGACCAGCCGCAGCAGCGCCGATGAGGGTTCCAGCTCGACGTGGTTGGTCAGCCGCGTGCCGCCCGCCACCGGCTCGAGGAGGTAACCGGCCGTGGCCTGGAAGGGGCCGATCCGCCCGTGGATGGCCAGGCGGCTGGGCGGCTCGAAGTCGGTGACCTCGAAGCCCTCCTCGGTCCTGCGGGGGATGGTGCGGGTCTGTCGGTAGGCCGTGCCGACCCCCACCGGACCGGGGGAAAGCTTGCGGGTCTGCTCGATCGCGTAGTTCCACCGCGGCACGTTCTGGAAGTCGGCGAGGAACGCGAAGACTTCCCCGGTGGGCCGGGCGATCGTGACGGTGTTGTCGAATGCGCGCATGGATGGCCTCCGGTGTCAGCTGGCCAGCAGCCGCCGGGCGGCCGCCGGGTCGTGGGCGGGCAGCACAACCAGGCCCGGCAGCTGCTCTGCCAGGGCGAGGACCTTGCGGGTGCTCTCGGTCAGCTGGCGCCGGGCGCCGACGCCGGGAAGCTGGCCACGCTGCAGAATGTCGGCTCCGTAGGTGAGGTCCCCGGCCAGCAGCAGCGGCGGCCGGCCAGCGCGGCGGACCAGCAGCGACATCGAGCCAGCGGTGTGACCGGGGGTAGGCAGCAGCACCAGCGACCCGTCACCCATCACGTCCAGCGACTCGGTGAATGGCGCTAGGCCGGGATCGGTCGTGGGCTCCGGGCTGACCCAGTGCCAATTCAGCCCCGGGAGCTGGATGTGGTTACGCAGGAAGCCGCGCAGCTCCGGGCCGGGCCTGGACAGCTCGGCCCATTCGGCGGCCGATACCAGCAGGTCCGCATGCGCCAGGTCCGCCAGCCCGCCGATGTGGTCCTCGTGCAGGTGGGACAGGATCGCGGTGTCGACATCTGCCGGGGCATACCCGAGCGTGGCGAGCTGGGCGGCGAGGGTGTCCTGCGCGCCGATGTCGAAGCGGGCGAGCCGGTCATACAGGTAGCCGGTGAGACCGCCGGGGAAGTAGTTGTCATCGGTGACCGAGGCGCGGTCCTGCCCGGTGTCGAAGAGGATCAGCCCGCGGGCGTGCTCGATGACGTAGACGTTGATCGGCCGCGGCGGCGTCCAATGCTGCGACGTCAGCAGCCACCAGTACATCGGCTTTCTGGAACCGTGGGGGTGTTCGGGGCGGATCCGCACGGTACCGGTGCTGATCACCGACACCGCCTGCACCGGTCCGGCCGATCCGGGCTCGGTGCGGGAAACCGCGGTCAGCGCGTTCATGGCCTCAATCTCTTTCCTTGGCTGGCCGCCCGCTGTCGCGGGCCTGACACAACCAGACTGCTGATCTCCCGCAGATGTGTCAGTAACGTCAGTCGCCGCGCGGCCGACTAAAGTCACAGGCCGGCAGGCCCCACGGTTTCGGCGTGCAGCCGGGCCGCGTCGAGGATCACGACGGCGTCCGCCGCCGTCGCCACGATTCCCGCGACGCGGAAATCGCGCAGGACGCGGGCCACGACCTCGCGGACCGACCCCACCGCATCAGCCAGCTCCTGCTGCGACACGCGGGCGACCAGGCGGTCATGCGGATGCCGCTGGGCGGAGGCGAGATCAAGCAGGTGAGCCGCGACGCGCTGGCGCACCGAGCCGAACGCGTTGACCGCGGTCTGCTCCAGGACCTCATAGAGGCGCCGGCTCAGCTCCTCAGCGATGGCCCATGAGACCCGGGGATCCCGCCGGGCGGCCGCGGTCAGCATCCGTGAGCTGATCCGGAACAGGCCCGACGGTTCGACCGCCTCGGCGCCGACGCTGGCTGGCCCGCCCACCAGCACCGCAATCCCCAGCACATCACCGGGCCGGGCATACCGGACCGTGACCTGGCGGCCTTCTGTAGAGGTCAGGTACACCCGCAGCAGGCCCGCAACGACCAGCGCCGCCCGCGGGTCCGAATTCGCCCGGTACACCGTCGTGCCCGCCGGGTAGTCGGTCCGCTCCCCCTCCGCCCGGAGCCGGCCAACCACCTCCGGCGGCAGGTCCGCGAGGAAGCTGTGCGCCAGGGCACCGTCCACTTCGCGGTCAGCCACCGTCTACCACCTTTGGCGCGAGACCGGACTTATCCGGCGAGGAACTGGGTGACGATCTCGGCGAACTCCCGAGGCCGTTCCAGGTGGGGGGAGTGACCGCATGGTGCCAGCACACGCTCCGTGTACCGGCCGCCGGCCGCCCGGTAGCGGTCAAGCACGGCGCGCATCTGGCCCACCATCGGCTGGGCCGGGTAGATGTGCTGTCCCGGCCAGCCCGGCACGATGCCCAGCGCGCCCAGGTTCCCGAGGTCGACCAGCGAGGCGTCGGAGACGATCTGGTCGGCGTCGCCGCGGATCCACAGGACGTCCGGCTGGTCGCCGATGCCGGCGAAGCCGGACAGGTCACAGTACTTCGGCGAGATCGCGTTGTTCACGCCGCGAGGGCCGGGCGCGGTGCCGGGCCAGTTGGGCGAGGCGACCTGGTCGCCGGGGTAGAAGTCGCCGGCGAAGTCCGGCCAGCACGGGGCGCCGGTGGTGTCACGCGTGCCGCCGAAGCCGAACGGCGACATGGGGCTCTCCAGCACAATGGACGCGACGGCGCCCGGATGATCCATCGCGTACGGCATCGCCACCCCAGCGCCAAGCGACCATCCGAGCAGGTGCACCCGCTGGCCGCGCGGCACCAGGCCGGTCTCGGCCAGCAGCGCATGCAGGTCATCCGCGAAGTCCCGCAGGCCGCGCCGGGCGTCAATCGGTGCCCGCTCCGAGCGGCCGAAGCCGCGCAGGTCGGCCGCGATGCAGTGCCAGCTCCCGCCCAGCTCGGCCAAGGTCTCGGCGAAGAACCGCGCCGATGACACGTTGCCGTGCACCAGGACCAGCTCCGGTGCGCCGCCCCGGACGGACCGAAGGACACGGGTGCGCAGCCGGGAGGTCGCAATGTCGTCCGCCTGGACGGCGGCGGGCAGCCAAGACATGAGGGTTCCTTCCTCGGCGGTCAGATCATTCCCGGTGGGCGGCCGCCGGCCACCTGGCCGCGCCCAAGGGGATGGCGCACCGTTTGGCGCCGTGGCGCTGCGGCAGAATGTACTGCCATGTCCGAGGGAACCGGCACGAAACCGATCGTGATCATCGGTGGTGGCATGGCGGGGGGCAACGCCGCCGTGGCCCTCCGCGAGGAGGGTTTCGGCGGAAGTGTCATGATCATCAGCCGAGAACCCGCCGTCCCGTTCGGCCGCCCTCCGCTGTCCAAGACGTACCTGCGGTCGGAGGAACGACTGGAGGACTGGTACGTCAGGCCCGCGGGCTGGTATGAGGCGCACGGCGTCGACCGTCTCACCGAATCCAGCGTGGTGGCCATTGATGTCCCGGCGCACCGGCTGGCCCTGGGCTCGGGCCGGGAACTGGAGTACCAGAAACTCCTGGTGGCGACCGGAGGGCGGAACCGGCGGCTGACGGTTCCGGGGGCCGGACTGCCCGGGATCCACTATCTGCGGACCGTGGCCGAATGCGACGCGATCAAGCGCGAGGCCGCGGCGGGCCGGCGCGCGGTGGTGGTGGGCATGGGGTTCATCGGCTGCGAGGTGACGGCCTCGCTGACGCAGCTCGGAGTCCACGTGACCTCGGTCTTTCCCGGGAAGATTCCGCTGGAACGGGTGCTGGGCGAACAGGTCGGTGCCATCATCGGCGCGATGCACCGGTCGAACGGGGTCAGGCTGCTGGCCGGAGCCCAGGTCGCCGCGTTCGAGGGGAGCGAGCGGCTGGAGGCGGTGGTGACCGCCGAGGGGGAGCGCATCGCGTGCGACTTCGCCGTCGCCGGCGTGGGCATAGAGCCCGACGTGCCGGCCTTCGCGGGGTCGGCTATCGCGCAGGAGAACGGGATCCTGACCGACGGCCGTTGCCAGACCAGCGCGGCCGACGTCTACGCGGCCGGCGATGTCGCCAACCATCTGCACCCGGTTTTCGGCCGGGTCCGGGTCGAGCACTACAACAACGCCGAAAAGATGGGCGCCGCGGCGGCGCGGTCGATGCTGGGCTCGGCCGCCCCCTACGACTACATCCACACCTTCTGGTCCGACCAGTACGAGCACAAGATCGAGTACGCCGGCCACGCCACCAGCTGGGATGACTTCGCCGTCCGCGGGAGCCTGGAGGAAGGAAAGCTGGTCGGCTTCTACCTGCTCGACGGGGCCGTGCAGGCGGCCGTCGGCCTCGACCGCGGAGGCGACCCGGAACTGGACCACGACTCCGAGATGGCCGCGGGTGCGCGCCTCGCCGCCCGGCGCGCACGGCCGGGCCGCACCGCACTGACCGACGAGCACACGGACCTCTGGTCGCTGGTGCAATAACGCCTTCCGCGCCCATGCGCGGGGATCTCGGGCCACGGGCCGAGCGCCATCAGGCGTTGGAGAACAGCGGGATGTTCGCCCCACTGGCCGGGGCCAGTGGGCTGTCGAGCAGCGCAACGATGAGTTCTGCGACATCACCGGGCGTCAGGCCGGGGCGCAGTTCGGGGTTGGCCCGGTGCAGCATCGCGGTGTCGACGGCGCCGGGGCTCACGCAGATGGCACTGATGCCATGCCCCTTGCCCTCCACCGCGATCGCCTCGGTGAGGCCGATGACCCCGTACTTGGAGATGTTGTAGGCGGCTAGGCCCGGGAACTTCTCGGTCGCGTAGACGCCGGACAGCGAGGCGATGTTGACGATCCGCCCCTCGCCGGCCGACCGCATGGCGGTGAACGCGGCGCGGCAGCAGAGGAACGCGCCCGTCAGGTTGATCCCGAGCGTCTGCTCCCACGTTTCCAGACTCGTCTCGGCGAACGGGACCGAGGTCAGCACCCCGGCCGCGCAAACCAGCGCGGTGGGGCCGCCCGCCGCTTCGGCGGCAGCGAAGAGGCGCTCCACGTCCCTCGCCTTGCTCACGTCGGTGAGCACCGGGGTGGCCTCGCCGCCGGCCCGGTGAATGCGCCCGGCGACATCGGCCAGAGCGTCATGGTCACGGGCGCCGAGGATGACGCGGGCGCCGGCGGTGGCGATGGCCTCGGCGGTGGCGGCTCCGATCCCCCGGCTCGCGCCCGTGACCACCGCCACCCGTCCGGCAAGCCAGTGCCCCCGGTCAGGCACTGGCCTGCGCCCCGGCACCGTGACCGGCCACCCGCCGGTACAGCCGCTCGTGAGCCTGCAGGCTCCGTTCTAGGTCCAGGCGGGCCTCGGCGTGGCCGCGGCACGCCGGGCGCGAGATCCCGGCCGCCCTGCCGACGGCGGCGACGGCCGCGCCCGTGTCGCCGGGCGGGACCAGGAAGCCGGTCAATCCGTCGGAGATCACCTCACCGAGCGCGCCGCGCCGGAACGCGACGACGGGGGTCCCGCACGCCTGCGCCTCGGCGGCGGCCATGCCGAACGGCTCGTCCCACTGGGCGGGGTAGAGCACGACCGCCGCACGGGCCATCGCCGCCCACAGCGATGCCCGCGGCACCGCCCGGTGAACCGCCACGCCCGGCTGTGCCCGCCGGGGGCCGATCTGCTCGCGCGCGTAGCCGGCGTCGTAGGCGTCGCCGTAGACGTCGATCGGGACTCCCGCGGCACGGGCGATGTCGATGGCTTCGGCGGCCCCCTTCTCGGGGCTCAGCCGGCCCGCGAACACGGCACCACCCTCTGCCGTGCGCGACCATGAGATCGACGCCGTGGGCACGAGCGGCGGGAGGATCGCGTCCACCCGGACGACCCGGCGCCAGGCCGCGGCGTGGAAGGCCGACACGGCGGCGACCGACGGCGGCTCATCCCATTGATCTGCATAACGAAGCGCCGCCGCCACCCTCTCGTCCGGCGGCAGGTGGAGCGTGTGAACCACCGGCGCACCAAGCGCGGTCGCGGCCGTTACCGCGGGCGCGTCGAAGGCATGATTGTGGACGACGTCGTACCGGACCCCCCGCACCTGCGCATAAACGCTGGCGAACGCCGCCTCGGCCGGTGCCAGATCGGCCGCGCCCGGCCCGGACGCCCGGTAGAGCGTGGCGGCGAGCGACTCAGGGTCGATGCCGGTGTCGATCACCTCGGCCCCCGGTATCTCCGATCCGGAGGCGGCGTAGACGTGGACGCCGTGCCCCCGGCGGACCAGGCCGCGCGCCAGGTCGGACACGAATGCCTGCGAGCCGCCGCGCTGTGGCTCGCTGATGGCCGTCACCAGCGGCGCGATGATCGCGACCTTCACCGGGGCACCCTCTTGAAGGCGAGGTCGCGCGGCGGGTTGATCCCCAGGATGTCGTAGGGGACCCGCCGCTGGGCCCGGCGGCCGACCTCCGCGGCGGCGCGGGGGTAGAAGATGCTGGCCAGCTCGGCGGCCTCCTCAGGGCTGGCGAACTCGACGAACATCGGCCCCGCGAAGCAGACGTACTCGTAGCCGTGGGCGGCGAGCCAGCCGAGATTGTTGGGCCAGATGATCGTGACGCAGCCACCTGGCCTGCATACCCGCTCCATCTCGGACAGGCCGGCCTCGCCGCCATGCCCGGGGTCCGGGGTCAACGCGGAGCAGGCGACCACCAGGTCGGCGAAACCATCGGCGACTGGCAGGTCGTCGAAGAAGCCATGGGTCGCCCGTGCGCGGTCCCCGTGCTCGGCTTCCCCGAGCTTCCGCGTCAGGATCCGCCGCAGCGGCGCCGCCGGCTCGACCGCGACCACCTCCCGCGCGCGTCCGACGAGCTCAAGCGTCAGCCGTCCCGCGCCCGCGCCCACCTCGACGATCCGGTCCACGTCATACGGCAGCCAGTCAAGCACACCGGGATGGAGCCGCTCCGCGCTCACCAGCCGGTCATACAGCTCCGGTTCCAGCCGGTACAGCAGCTCCCAGGCCAGGCTGGCATCGGCCTGAGGATCGCCGTCCCCGCCCGGTGCAAAGCGGCTCAGCTCGTCGCCTGTGAGCACACCAAGGTCAGCGGTGGTGTAGCGCCTCCGGAACTCCCGGCCCAGCCGGGCCGGGTCCTCAGCCGTGACCACCGACCTCGGCCCAGTTCTTTTCGGTCTCCCAGAGGCGGACTGACTGGAGCAACCCCTCCGGGAACTCTGGCTGCAGCCGTTCCCAGAACGTCAGGGCGAGGTTCTCGGCGGTCGGGATGCACCCCTTGAGCCACGGGACGTCGGTGTTCAGGTTGCGATGGTCCACATCCTGGATGATCAGCCGGCAAATGACGTCCGAAAGTACCTTCAGGTCGATGACATAGCCACTGGCCGCGTCGACGGGCCCGGCGACGACGACCTCCAGGACGTAATTGTGCCCGTGGAGGTTCGCGCATTTTCCGAAGAGGCGCTGGTTCTCGGCGTCCGACAGGCCCGGGTCACACAGCTGATGGGCCGCATTGAACGATTCTCGCCGGCTTACCCGCACAATCATCGTGCCGGTCATGACCTTCGGCCAGCGGTGGGCGTACCGCGGCCGCTCTCCGCCGGTTGAGCCATATCAAGCCTCCCAGGTCGACTGCCCGGCGGGTCGCCGCGGTCTCGCGGAGAGCGCACCGGACGCTGACACCGGCCAGGGGGACGAGCCGACAATTCCACCTCCGACCTTAGCAGTGACCACAGCCACACCCGTGGCGGCGAACCGCGTGTGGCCGGTACGGCCTCCCGGAAACGCCGGCCAGGCGCCAGCCGGGATGGCGGTCCCGGGCCGCCCGTCGGGCGGCAGGTACGGCGTCAGCGGCTGCCGGTGAGGCTCGCCTCCAGGAGCTCGAGTGCATCGGGCATGTCGGCCCGGCCGAAGCCGATGCGGACGTGATCCGGCTCGTCATAGACCGCGCCGGGAAGGAGCAGGACCCCGATCCCGGCCAGCCGCGCGCAGAACTGGCCCAGGTCGCCCATCCCGGTCACGCGGGGGAAGCTGATCGGGCTTGCCGTCGGGCGTATCCACGCGAAGGCCTCGGCGTGCCGCTCGAAGAAGCCATCGAGAAGGGGGAGGTTGTGCCGCACGATCGCGAGATTGCGGTCGAGGAGAACCTGGCGGTTCCGCAGGGCCAGCGCGGTCAGGAACTCGCTCGGCGCGCTCGCGCAGATGGTCGTGTAGTCCTTCAGCACGGCGACGGCGTCCCGCAGCGCGCTGTCGCGGGTGGCGATCCAGCCGATCCGCAGCCCCGGCAGGCCATAACTCTTGGAGATGCTGCCGAGCGACACGGCCCGCTCGTACGCGTCGCACGCTGGCGGCAGCCGTTGAGCAGGGTCATGCTCGAGCTCCCGGTACACCTCGTCGCTGAACAGAATGAGCCCGTGATCGCGGGCGAGCCCGACGACATGCTCGAACACCGGCCGCGCCATCAGCGTGCCGGTGGGGTTGTGCGGCTGGTTGACGTAGAGCATCCGGGTCTCGGGGCGGATCAGGCGCGCGAGGGCATCGAGATCATGAGCCCAGCCGTCCTCGTGGCGGCGCCGCCACTGGCTCACGTCGGCGCCGGTGCTGCGCGCGAGCTGCAGCGCCGACTCATAGCAGGGCGTCTCGACGATCGCGTGGTCGCCGGGCCGGAGCAGGGCGTGGTAGAGCAGGAAGATGCCCTCCTCGGCGCACGAGGTGACGACAACCTCCTTGGCGCCGGTCCACTCATAGAGGGACGCGATCGCCTGGCGGAGCGCGGGCGCGCCCGGCGGCTCGGTGTATCCGCACCAGCACTCCAGCAGCCGCTCGTGTGCGTCCGGCTCGAGCTCGAGCAACTCCGCGATCGTGCGCGACTGGCAGTCGCTGCTCGACAGCATGAACCGCGTGGTGTGCTCGTACTGGGCGTAGAAGCGCTCGATCCGGAACGGGCTCAGCTCCACGGCGTCAGGTGTCGCGTCTGGCCGCCGCGGTGCCGGGGATCTGCCACCGGTGCTGTGCGTCGTAGCGGGGCCGGAGCACCCAGCGGTAGACCAGCCGGGCCGGCGGCGGTAGCTCGGTGAGAACCGCCGCCGCGTCCTGCTCGCCGGCGTCGTCGAGGACCCAGCTCAGGAATTCCGGCCGTTCCCGCGGCGGGCGCTTGTTCCGTTCCTTGACCATGAACGCGCGCCATTGCGCGCGGGTCATGTGCTGCTCGATGAGGGGAAGCACCTCGCGTTCCTCGTGCGCCAGGTGGTCCAGCACGACGGTGGACAGGGCCTCGACGGGCGCCGCGAGCTCGCCCCTGCCGCGCAGCGCGGCGTCCACGCCTTCGAGGGCGGGCTCGATGTGCTGGTGCTCCTCCACCATGGCGTCGACCGACGCCAGCTCGCCGGGATCGGACAGCTCCCGCCGGAGCACCGGCCACAGGTCGTCGTCCTCGGCCTGGTGATGGTTGTCGAGCTCGGCGCGGAAGGCGTCCCAGCCGGCCAGCACGGTCGCCGGCGCCCCCGCTGAGCCGTCGATCTTCGCGGCCACATCCCGCAGCCGGGACAGGTCGCGGCGCAGCGCCGCGTGCAGGGCGCGCATGAAACCGACGTCGGCCGGTGCGTCCGCCTGGCCCGAAGCCTGGCGGGCTCGCAGGCGGGCGGCGGCCCCCGCTGCCAGCGCCGCGCCCGCGATCGCGGCGAGGATCCAGGGCCCACGCCTCGTGACCTTGTCTGACATGACTCTCACCTCTCAGCCCGGGTTGCGGGACGAGTACCGCCGGCCGGAGGCACGACCCTCCCGGCCGACCGCGATCACCCGTCGATCATTCCCCAGCGCGCCCGGGGAGGAACCGGGCCGCGACGGGCGCTTGCCGTCCCCGGACTACGCACGCCGAGGAGCCGCCGAGGCCGAGGTTCCCGCACAGCAGCAGCACGCCGGCCCACGGCAGGTCCGCCGGCGGGTCGTTCAGGTCACCGAGCACCAGCTCGGTACCTGCTCGCCGGCTAGGTAGTCGAGCAGGGCGGCCCCGAAGGCGTCCTGCGATGGGTCGATCACGACCCCATCGTCGCCCGCCGTGACGGCTATGCAATACCCGCGAGCGACCGCGCCTCGCTGCGGTCGCGGCAGGCGTGCAGACCGATGATCAGCCCGCCCCGGACCGTGACGATGTCGTAGGTCCGGTCGTCGGCCTGCCGGTGCGGGTACTCGTCGATCCCGGGCGTCCGCATGACCAGCATCACCCGGTCGCCGGCGGCGACGACCTCCTCGAGTTCGGCCCGCAGCCCCCATTGGGCCTGGCGGCGCAGCGCCTCCTCCAGTTCCCCGCGGCCGTGGCAGGTCCGCGGCCGCGGGCCGTCTGGGCCTGGATCCAGGTAGGTCCAGTCCACGTCCGGGTCCACGAAGTCCATCATCCGCGTCACGTCGCCGCGGTCGTAGGCCAGGAATGCCTCACGCACGATCCATTCGTTCTGGTTGCACATCGAGAGTCCCTCACGACTGTTAGCCCGGCTCGGTGCCGTGGGGTAGGCGGCACCCACTATCACGCACGACGGCGACCCCTGGGTTCAGCGAACACGAACGCAGCATTAACATCTCCGCTTGGTCGTGGGCCTTCGCGACCGCGGGTGAGACGGCCCCAGCTGATACTCGTGCCCACTCGACCCGCACCGCCCGGTGCCGTTCGGCTCCCGGCCGGTCAGGCCGCTGCCGTGACGTGACCGTCCACCCTCCGCAGCCGGCCCTCGCGGACGAGGTCGCCGACGAGCGTGTCCGTCCAGTACCACTGCCAGGAGAACCAGCGCCGCAGCTCGGGCTCGGGCGCGACGACCGCCGCGCGCACGCCGGCGGCGACCAGGTCCTTGAGCGCGCGGGCGGGGTCAGCACCCGTCTCGCCGCTGCGGGGGTAGGCCTGGTCCCAGCGTGCCAGCTCGCTCGAATGCAGGTGACCCCGGCCGGCGGTCACCTCCAGCGAGCGCGAGACGATCGCGCCGCACCGCTCGAGCGGTGCCCGCAGCGACCTCAGTTCCTGCCGCTTGAGCCCGAGTTCGGTGCGCAGATCCTCGACGCTGGATGGTCCCGCGGCGGCCAGATGATCCAGCAGCCGGCCCCAGCCACGGTCGGCGGCGCCCATGCGCTCGAGTTCCGCGCGGCAGATCGGGTCGAGCAGGCGCGCCACCTCCCCGGTCACGATCAGGTTCTTGCCACGGTGGACCCCGGCAATCAGGTAGCCACGCTCTGCGAGCTCGCCGAACCACGGCCACTTCGTCGCCGGCCAGGTCGCGAAGCCCGCGCTCCCGGGCCGGTACGGATCCTCGTGGCATGCCTCATACAGGCTCGGCAGCGCGCAGTCCATGGTGCGGGTCAGCAATCCGCGGCCGCGCAGGAACGCATCCGCCTCCTCGAGCGTCCGCAGCGCCAGGTCGGGTGCCAGGTGGCACTCGAACACTCGCCGCTCTTGCAGCTCGGTCAGCGACTCCACAACGCCATCATTCCCGCCGGCGGCGATGTGGTTGTGGTCGTGGGCGCGGGGCCGGTCGGCCTCGCCGCGATCCAGACCGCGTCCCTGGCCGGTGCGGCCAAGATCATCGCGCTGGAAGTCGCGGACTCCCGGCGGGAGCACGCGCTGCGATTCGGCGCCGATGTCGCGATCAACCCAGCCGACGCGGACGCTGAGGAGCAGGTCGCGGCGCTGACCGACGGCGGCCTTGGCGCAGATGTGGCGATCGAGGCGGTGGGGGTGCCGGCCACGTTCGACATCTGCACCAGGATGGTGCGCCCGGGCGGGATCATCGCCAACATCGGCGTGCACGGGGCACCCACCACGCTGCATCTGGAAGACCTGTGGATCAAGAACGTCACGATCACGACCGGCCTGGTCGACGGCACCACCGTTCCGGTGCTGCTGCAGCTGGTCCGCTCGGGGAAGATCGCGGCCGACCTCTTCGGCACGCATGACTTCGCGCTGCATGACATGATGGCGGCCTACGACACGTTCGCCGATGCAGGAAAGCACAACGCCCTGAAGGTCGTGATCAGAAGGTAGCGGCGGCGGCGTCACTGGCCCCAGCCGGCGGGCCTGCTGGGCCGCGGCCTATCGAGGTGCGCGGCCACCGGTGAGCCGCGTGACGGCTGGGCACCATACGATGACGCGGTGACCCCCGAAGGCCTGCTGGCGAGGCGGCTGGCCAACCAGCTACTCGCCGCCACCGTGGCCGGGGATCCGGCCCAGGTCGTCACGCATCTCGGTGCGGTCCAAGCGCAGGAGTACGGCCAGTCGCTGTGGGCGGTGGGCCTGCGGACAAGGCAGGCTGGTGCGGGCACGGTCGAGGCCGCCATCGACCGCGGCACGATCGTGCGTACCTGGCCGATGCGCGGCACGATCCACCTCGTGCCGGCCGCGGACGCCCGCTGGATGCTCGAGCTGCTGGCCGGGCGCCGCATCCGGCAGATGGCCGGTGTCTACCAGCGGATCGGCCTGACCGACGCCGTCTTCGACCGGTCCGCCGAGGTCGTCGCGGGCGCACTACGCGGCGGACGGCGGGTCCGCCGCAAGGACCTGTACGCGCTGCTCACCGAGCGCGGCATCGACTGTTCGGCTTCGCTGACCGGCAGCCGCGGCGGCCACATTCTCGGCTATCTGTCGATGACCGGCCTGATCTGCCTGGGCCCGCTCGATGGCAGGCAGCCGACCTTCGTGCTGCTCGACGAGTGGGCGCCAGGCGCGCGCAAACCCGGCGACCCGCTGGCCGAGCTGGCGACCCGCTACTTCACGAGCCACGGCCCGGCGACCGCCAGGGACTTCGGCTGGTGGTCCGGGCTGAAGCTGAGCGAGGTTCGCGAGGCGATCGGGCTTGCCGGGCCCGCGCTCGCAGCCGAGGAACTGGACGGCGAGACGTACTGGCAGGGCGCCGGCCGGCCCGCCGGCACGGTCCCTGGCGGCGTCCACCTGCTCCCTGCCTTCGACGAGTACACCGTCGGGTACTCCGATCGTGGCGCCCTCGTCCGGGACCACTCTCTCTCGCACGGCGACCTGCTCAACCCGGTGATGGTGCTCGACGGCCGGGCCGTGGGCCTCTGGCGGCGGGCCATCGGCAGAGAAGCCGTGACCATCCAGCTGGCACCGTTCGGCAAAATCTCCGGCCGCGACCGCGAGCGCTTCCAGCAGGCGGCGGAGCGTTATGCGGCATTTCTCGGCATGCCCGCCGAGATCACCCAGGCCGCCGCCGCCGAGGTGCGCCGGCAGCGGCGTCAGTGACCGGGCGAGGCACCGGGATTGCCGGTGGATGACGGCCCGGTGGCCAGCCCCGGAGCGCGCAGGCCGGCGTCGCGGAGGAACGTCAGGACCGCGGCGACCCGCCGGTGGACCAGTTGCTCGCTGGAGAGATCGAGCTTGGTGAAGATCGCGTTGACGTGTTTCTCCACCGATGACTCCGACAGCGACAGCTCCTGGGCGATGCCGGCGTTGCCACGGCCCTGGGCCATCTCCCGCAGCACATCCAGCTCGCGCGGTGTGAGCCGGGCCAGCGGCGACTCGCGCAGCCGCGCCCGCCGGGTGACCAGCGCGTCGACCACCTGCGGGTCGATCACCGACCCACCGCCTACCACCGTGCGGAGAGCGGACAGCAGCTGGTGCAGGTCACCGACGCGGTCCTTGAGCAGGTACGCGAGGCCCGCGGTGCCGTTGCGGAACAGCTCGAAGGCATAGGACTCGTCGGCGTACTGGGACAGGATCACCACGCCGACCTCGGGATCGGCCGCCTTGATGGCGTGAGCCGCGTCGATGCCCTCCATCGCCGGCCCGGCGGCCCGGCCGGCGCCCGGGCCCGCTGGCGGCATCCGGATGTCGGTCAGCACGGCATCGGGGCGGGAGCGGCGCACCGCGTCGAGCAGCTCGGGCGCCGAACCCACCGCGGCCTGGACAGTCACCTGGCCGGAATCCTCCAGCAGCCGCCGGGTCCCCTCGCGGACCAGGTAGTTGTCATCGGCTATGACGATGCGGAGCGGCTCACCCATCGGCGGCGTCCGCCGCGGCGAGCGGAATCTCGGCGCGCAGCGTGGTCCCCCGCCCCAGTCCGGTGTCGATGCGCAGGGCGCCGTTCACGATCGACACCCGGTCGGCGAGGCCGACCAGGCCCAGGCCGCGGGCGGCCGCCGGGTCGAAGCCGCAGCCGTCGTCGCGGACTTCGACGGCCAGGTACCCGTTCGGTTGCGCCAGGGCGACCAGGACCCGGCCCGCCCGGGCGTGCTTGACCGCGTTGGTCAGCGCCTCCGACACCACGAACCAGGTGGCGGTCTCGATGTGCTGGGGGTAGCGGACGCCGCGCAGCGCCGGGTCGGCCTCGATGACCACCTCCAGGGGCAGCCGGGCGGCCTGCGCCTCGATCGCCTCCAGGAGCCCTTGGTCGGCAAGAACCGGCGGGTGGATCGCGTGGGCGAACTCGCGCAGCTGGCCAAGGAGGCCGCTCAGATCCCGCTGGAGCTCGGCGAGGGGCTCATCGGCCCGTGGATCGCCGCGGCGTAGCCGCTCGCGCGCCAGCGCCAGCTTGGCGGTCAGGACCACGAGGTCCTGCTGGACGCCGTCGTGCAGGTCCCGCTGGATGCGCTGGCGTTCGGCGTCCTGGGCCTGCACCAGCCGGGCACGCGACGCGGTCAGCTCCGCCGTCTGCCGGCGGATGACGTCCAGGCGATCGCCCAGCTCCGCGGTCAGGTGCAGGTTGCGGACGGCCGTTGCGGCCTGGCCAGCCAGGTTCGCCAGCAGCCGGCGGTCCTCATCCAGCAGCGTGCCATCGCGGCGCGGGCCGCATTCGATACGCCCGAGCACGGTCCCGGCATGAATCAGCGGAACGATAAGGGCCGGCTCGGGCACGTCACCGGGCTCGACCCCGACCGCACCGGCCGTCGGCAGCGAGCCGCCTGTCGGGGTGATGTCGAGCCGCACCCGGGCCCATTGCAGGCCAAGCCCATCGCGTATCGCGGCGGCGAGCCTGGGCAGCAGCTCGGCCGGGCCGGGCGAGGTCTCCAGCGTCGATCCAAAACGGGCGAGCACCTCGTAGCCGTCGAGCCGGTCTCCGAACACCCATCGGTCCGCGAGCCGTTCCAGCCTGCGCTGGACCGGCTGGAACAGCAGTGCGGCGCCGGCAACCAGCAGCAATGCTGCCCCGATCGGCAGATAACGGCTGGCCAGCAGGCCGAGCGTGGTGGCGGCGGCGACGTAAACCACGGCGATCAACAGCCACAGCGCCCGGTAGACCATTGACCTCCGGGCCGACCGGTCGATGCCAAAAACTCCATCCTGGGACAGGCCGATGATCAGGGAACCAAGGACAAGCACCAGCCCCAGCAGCCAGAGGAAGAAAATGGCCGCATCCTGGACGAAGCCGGGCTCGAGGGACCAGGCAAGCGCGAAGAGCGTGGCGAAGACCACCGTCGCGCTACCCACGCCGACCAGGAGCCACCGGATCCGGCGGCGGTCTTCCGACGGCGACCGCCGGTAGCGCAGGTACAGCATGATCACGCCGAGGACAGCCCACGCCGAGAACGAGTAGTGCAGCACTGCGGCAACCGGCTCCAGCGGATGGACTGCGGGCAGGAACAGCGGGCTGGCGACGGCCGGCTCGGCCGGGTTCGGGAACGAGCCTCTGGGCGCCGTGGGACTGGAAATCGTCACCAGCACCGGCAGCAACACGGCCATGACCGTCGCGGTGCGAAGCACCCAGCGCTCGCCGGGGCGCTCCGCGACACCGGTCGGGAATAGCCCGATCAGCCCCATCCCGGCCACGACGCTGAGGTTGCCAACGCACGCACGTGCCAGCGCGGCAATCCAGGCAGATGACGAGCCGGCCACTGCCGGCAGGACAGCGTCTGTAAGGCAGGTCTCCAGCATGAACAGCGCACCGGCGGCAAGCAGCCAGGCCGCGACGCGGTTACCTGGCCGACGGAACGCGCCAACCAGCCCGGCAGCGTAGAACGGCAGTGGCCCCATCAGCACCCAGCCGACGGCATCCGGGTTGCCAGTGGCCAGTTCGATCGCGACGGTCGCGACCAGCGCGCAGCCCCCGATGATCGCGAGCGCGATGCATACAGCCCGCATAGGTAACAGTGTGACCCGCCCGGCGGCCGGCGCAAAAGGAGGACAACCGCACCGGCGGCGGGGGCCAGCCTCACCCCATCCCGGTGGCCAGCACGGTGTACGTAACAACGCCGGGCCCCTAGCGTTTGCAGGGTATGCATGCCGTGCATCGAGGGGGACAAGATGAGACAAGAACGAGCGCTCGCCGCCGAGACCGAGCACGTCACGGCCGGGCCTGTCACCGGGCTGCGCCGCGGCGCCTTCCTCGGGTACCAGTGGCTGCTGCTGGCCTTCCTGCTGGCCGGGGTGGCCCAGATCTTCCTGGCCGGCCTGGGTGTGTTCGGCCTCTTTGATACGGGCGGCGATACCTTCGCGCCCCATCGCGCGCTCGGGTTCGCGATGGCCGGCATCGCGGTGCTCATCCTGGTGCTCGCGCTGATCGCCCGGCCGGGCGCCCGCGCGATCGTCGGCTCGGCCGTGCTGGTCCTGCTGACCTCGCTGGTGCAGAGCCTGCTCGCCGGGCTGGGGAAGGACCACGCGGCCTACGGCGGCCTGCACGCGTTCGACGGGCTGCTCATCCTGGGCATCGCGGGCTACCTCTTCGTCTGGTCGCGGCGGCACGAGCCGTAAGGGCTATCTCGTGGCGCAGGTGAGTTCTGCGGCGCCATCCGGTGACACACGCCGGAGTGCTGGCCGTGATGCTCCGGTGACCGGCTCAAGGCGCGTCACCGCCACGGCGTGGGTCCTGGTCACGGCGGTGTCGCTGGCCGGGGCGGTGTTGACGGTCCTGGCGTTCGGCGATCTGGTGATCTCGGACCGGATTACCAACCTGTGGGCGGCGCCTTCCGCGGTCCTGTATGCCACGCTCGGAACGCTTGTCGTCCGCCGCGTAGGCAACGTGATCGGCTGGCTGCTGCTGGGCGAAGGGGCCGGCTTGGCCATCATGGCGGCCGCCTCGGCCTATGCGGTCCTGGGCATCACTCATCCCGGGACGTTGCCTGCGCCGGAGTTGGTGGGGCTGCTGGCCGAGTGGAGCGTCGTACCGGTCTTCGCTGTGCTTGGCTTCATGCTGCTGCTGTTTCCGTCCGGGACGCTGCCGTCGCCGCGCTGGCGCCCGTTCGCCGGGCTGGCCCTACTGGCCACCGCGCTGGCGCTGGCCGGGTTCGTGGTGCATCCGAGGCTGATGACGCTGCCAGCCCCTGGCGGCGAGTCGCTGGCGGTCGCGAATCCCCTCGGCATCAGGTCACTAGGACCTGTCGTGTCCACAGTCTTGATCGGGACCCTCAACGGCGTAGGGGTGCTTCTCACCGTCCTGCTGGCGGCGGCCTTCCTGTCCCTGGTGGTCCGCTACCGGTCGGGCGGGCGCGAGGTGCGCCAGCAGATCAAGTGGATCACCTTGGCAGTGGTGGCGGCCGCCGTCTGCCAGGTTGCGGCGCTACTGGCCACCGCGGCCACTGGGACCGACTCAAACCCCGTCACGGCCACCGCCTTTGTCGTGATCCCGGTCATCGCGTTGTTCGGGATTCCCGCGATCATCACGGTGGCGATCCTTAAGCACGGCCTGTACCAGATCGATGTCATCATCAACCGCGCCATCGTCTACGGCCTGCTCTCAGCGGCGCTCACGGCCATCTACGTTGGCATCGTGGTGGGGATCGGGACGACGGCCGGTTATGCGGGCGGCCCGCTGCTGAACGCGGCGGCGGCGCTGGCGGTCGCGGTGTTGTTTCAGCCGCTGCGCCGCCGGGCGCAGCTTTTGGCGAACCGGATCGTGTACGGGCAGCGGGCCACGCCGTATCAGGTGCTGTCGGACTTCGCCGAAGACATGGCGGGGCAGCTGGACGCCGACGCGGCGCTGGGGAAGATGGCAGCGGTGCTGGCCGGGGCCACCGGCGCGGTCCGGGTTGAGGTCTGGGTCCGGGTCGGGCCGCAGCTGCGTCCAGAGGCTACCTGGCCGCCCGAATCCTCCCCGGCCGCGGCCGTCCCGATCGCCGACCCCACAGCGCTACCGGCCTTCGACGCGGCGACGCGGGCGGTCGCGGTTCGTCACCGGAGCGAGCTGCTCGGTGCGATCACCATCTGCAAGCCGCGCAACGAGACGGTGTCGGCCACCGAGGACCAGCTGCTTGAGCACCTGGCCTCCCAGGCCGCCCTGGTGCTGCGCAACGTCCGCCTGACCGCCGAGCTGCAGGCCACCATCGACGATCTGCGGGCGTCGCGGCGGCGGCTGGTGCAGGCCCAGGACACCGAACGGCAGCGGATCGAGCGGAACCTGCACGACGGCGCCCAGCAGCAGCTCGTCGCGCTCACCGTCCAGCTCAGCCTGCTGGACGAGGCCGCGGCAGACCCCGGCGAGGTCCGGCAACTGGCCGGCGAGCTCCGCGGCGGGCTGCGCGCAGCCCTGGATGACCTGCGCGCCCTGGCCCGCGGGATCTACCCGCCGCTGCTCGCCGACCAGGGCCTGGCCGCCGCGCTGCAGGCGCAGGCCAGCCGCGCCCCGCTCCCCGTCGAGATCCACGCCGACGGGATCGGGCGCTACCCGCGCGAGGCCGAAGCCGCCGTCTACTTCTGCGTCCTGGAGGCCCTGCAAAACACCGCCAAGTACGCGCGCGCCTCCCGGGCAACCGTCGGCCTGTCCAGCCCCGACGGCCACCTGGAGTTCACTGTCGCCGACGACGGCGACGGCTTCGACACCGCCACAGCCACCCACGGCACCGGCCTGCAGGGCATGGCCGACCGGCTTGCCGCGGTCGGCGGCGCCCTCCACGTACGCTCCCAGCCCGGGCACGGCGCCACCATCAGCGGCGGGCTGCCCGTCCCAGTCAGGGAGGCAGTGGAGACGCCGCAGGCTTAGCGGCCGATCCGTTGGGTCTCATCGCCCGGTTGCGGTGAACAGGTCACGGACCGTGGCCGTAAGGACGGGTACCGCGTCGCCTTCACCGATCCGGCCGGCACGGACCTCTTCCGCGCAAGGCGCTCTGCCTTATCGGCCCGCGAACGGCGGCTGCGCACAGCCGCCGGACCCGGCTCGCGACTGCTGTCGGCCGTAACGGGTCCGGCGTGGCGGGCGCTTAGCCGGTAATGGGTGTTTCCCTGCGCGGGGCCCCAGCCCCCCGAGGCTGGGTCCCCGCGATTTGCTATGGGGCGGGTCCAAGCCGGTCGGCGCGCGCTGCGATCGCTTGCGGCCCGGCCCGCGGCTTCACACCACGGGCAGGCGCGCTGGCCAGGGGCTTCACGCCAGGGCAGGTGGGCTGGCCAGGGCTTCACGCTATGGTCAGGCGCCGGGCCGGAGGCTTCATCCTGTGGGCCGCCGCGCACAGTCCGGCGAGTCGGCGCCGCGGGGTTCTCCCGCGGATCTTGTGGCCGACGGGAACGAACTCGCCACCGAAGGATAGGTTTGGTCGCTGTGTCCGACACCATCGTCATGCTCGCGGACCGGTACCGCCTGGAATCGCAGATCGCGGCGGGTGCTGTAGGCCAGGTCTGGCGGGCAACGGATCTTGTTCTGGGCCGGCCGGTCGCGGTCAAGCTGCTGCGGGCGGAATACACCCAGCATCCCGAGATCCTGGCGCGGTTCCGGGCGGAAGCCCGGCACGCTGGCTCCCTGTCACATCCGGGGATCGCCCAGGTGTACGACTACGGCGACGCCGACTGGCCCGAATCGCCGTATCTGGTGATGGAACTGGTCGACGGGCCCTCGCTGGCCGGGGTGCTGGCCGACGGCCCGCTGGACCCGGCACACACGATGGACGTGGTTGCCCAGGCCGCCGCGGGACTGGCTGCGGCGCACGAGGCTGGCCTCGTGCATCGGGACATCAAGTCGGCCAACCTGCTGCTGGGCCCCGATGGCCAGGTGAAGATCACCGACTTCGGCATCGCCCATGCGGCGGGATCCGCGCCGCTGACCTTGACAGGGACGCTGGTGGGCACGCCCGCCTACCTGGCGCCGGAACGCGCCGCGGGCGCCCCCGCCACCCCGGCCAGCGACCTGTATTCCCTGGGCGTGGTCGCCTACGAGTGCCTGACCGGCGCCGTTCCGTTCAGCGGGTCCCCACTGGAGATCGCGGCCGCCCACCGCATCCGGCCGCTGCCGCCGCTGCCTCCTGGCGTGCCGTCCGGAGTGGCCGTGCTGGCCGCCGAGCTGACCGCCAAGGACCCGGCCGCACGACCTGCCAGCGCCGCGGTGGTAGCCGAGCGCGCCGGCCACCTCCGTGACACCCTGCCTCGCGGCGTCGTGCCGCGGGGCCCTGACCGGCTCCCGCCGACCATGGATGCGCAGCCGGTGACTCTGGTCCACACCATCCCACCGGATTTTGCGGACGGCGAGGCGGCGAGTCGCCCGCCCGTTGACCGACGGCTCCGGGGCGGCAGATCGTGGCCCGGCAGGGGCGTCGTCCTGGTCCTGGCCGCTGTCGCGCTGATCGCCGGCCTCACCGGGTGGCTGCTGGCATCCACGTTCGGCGGCGCAACCCCCCCGCGCCCGGAGGAGTCGCCTGCCGCCCGGGCATCATCCAGCGCCCCGGCTCCACGCACCGTCACGGTGAACGACGGCCCGCTCGTGGGTCAGCCGGTCAGCACGGTAAGCGAGCAGCTGCGCCAGCTCGGCCTGCACCCCCGTGTGGCCTGGATAACCAGCGACCAGCAGGACCCGGGCACCGTGGTGTCCGTGCAGCCCACCGGGCAGCTGCCGGCCGGCAGCACCGTGCTAGTCACCGCCGTGGCGCAGCCAAGCGGCGGCCACGGCAACGGGAATGGAAATGGAAACGGGAACGGCAATGGGAACGGCAACAGCGGCGGCGAAGGCAACGGCGGCGACTGAGGTGCCGGTTCAGCGCTGTTGCTGCTCGCCGTGTTCGTGCCCTTGGCGACCATCCGCTACCAGGACGGCAGCCGTGGCAGGCCTCGGTGACATGCCCTGTCCAGCCGGGACTCCCTCAATAGTCTGGAGGCATGGGGTTCTCGGGGTGGTCCACGGAGGCCGTGGAGTTCTTCAAGGACCTCCAGGCCGACAACACCAAGGAGTTCTGGGGCGCGCACAAGGCGTTCTATGAGGCGTCCTTGCGAGAACCCATGGCGGAACTGCTCCAGGAACTGAGCGGGGAGTTCGGTCCCGGGCGGATCGCCCGGCCCTACCGGGACATGCGGTTTAGCGCCGGCAAGCAGCTCTACAAGACCGAGATCTACGCGACTCTGGAACGCGGGGGGTACGTGAGGTTCAGCGCGGACGGGCTGACGGCCGGCCTTGGCTACTTCATGATGACCGCCGCCCAGCAGGATCGATACCGGCGCGCGGTCGCCGATGAGGGCGGCGCCCAGCTGGCCGAGGTGGTGAGGCGGCTCAGAGCCGAGGGGCTCGAGGTCGGTGGTGGGCAGACCCTCCGGAGCGCCCCGCGCGGTTATCCGAAGGACCATCCCCGGATAGAGCTGCTCCGCTACCGGGGCCTGATCTGCTGGCGCCACTGGCCGGTCGCGCCATGGTTGAGCACGGCGAAGGCCAAAGACCACGTCGTCGGCTTCCTGCGCACCGCGGCGCCGCTGCACCGCTGGCTGGACCAGCGAGTCGGGCCAGACCCACGCTGACCGGCCCGACGGCGGCTGGATAACCCACCGGCTGCCGCGGCTGGATAGTCACCGGCCGACCACGTGTACCGGAAATGGCGTCGCCCGGATCGGCGCTGATGGTGAGGATGGTGCCATGGCTGAGCTGCGCACCGCCCATACCGCCGACCTGGATATCGCCACCCGCAAGGCGGCGCGGGCCCTTCTGGACGATGTCTTCGACGACATGACCGACGATGACTGGGAACACGCCCTGGGCGGGATGCACGCCCTGGTGTGGGAGGGTGCCGACCTGATCGGCCACGCATCGGTGATCCAGCGACGGCTCCTCAACGGCAGCCGTGCGCTGCGTACCGGCTATGTGGAGGCCGTGGGGGTGCGCGCGGACCGGCGCGGACGCGGACATGGCGCGGCCATGATGGACGCGCTCGAGCGGGTGGTGCGCGGTGCCTACGAGCTGGGCGCCCTGGGCGCCACCGACGCTGGGGCGGCGTTCTACGTGGCGCGCGGCTGGCAGCTGTGGCAGGGGCCCTCCTCGGCGCTGACACCCGCGGGCATCAAGCGCACCGAGGAGGAGGACGGCTGCATCTACGTCCTTCCGGGGGAGGTCGCGCTTGACCTGTCCAGCGAGCTGACTTGCGACTGGCGCGACGGCGATCCCTGGTGAGCCTCGTGCCACCGCGCGCCGGGCGCCCGGTTACGGAGAGTAGTACTCCGTAGCGAATTTCCTCATATTACGGAAATGGCGGCTGGTTCTGTGCTGTCCTGCGTCCCGCATAGGGGGTGCCCCGTAGCTCGGGCACGTGGGGGTGGACCGCGTGAGCAGTGACAGGCGGCCGAACAGCCGGACGGTTTCCCATGCCGACGGCCGGACAGCCGGACGGTTTCCCATGCCGATGGTGCACCAGCCGGTCCCCAGGCAGACAGCAACGCCCCGGCAACCCGAACCGTTCGAGAAATGAGGCTGTCGTGAGAGTCCTCGCCAACCATGCGCGCCTGAGCCGGATGCTGGCCAGCCTGGTCCTGACGGCCGGGCTGACCGGCCTGCTGGCCCCGGCCGCCTCGGCCGCCACCTCCACGTCGATGCCTGGCATGGACGGCTGGATACGGCTGGCCCACCTGTCGCCGAACACCCCCGCGGTCGACGTCTACCTGTACTCCTTCAGCGACCCGCACGCGAAGGTGGTCCTGCACCATGTCGCCTACGGCACGGTGGCGTCCTACATGAGGGTGGCCCCGGGCCAATACACCGTCGCCATGCGCGCGGCAGGGGCAGCGCCAGGTTCGCCGCCGGTCCTGTCCACCACGGTCCATGTCAAGGCCGACCACGCCTACACGGTGGCCGGCATGGGCCCGGCGAACGGCATCAGGCTGCAGATCCTGCGGGACCGGATCGAGGGGCCGAAGGGCAAGATACTCGTCAGGGTGATCCAGGCATCGCTGCACCAGCACCTGGTGACGGTCACCGCCGGCAAAGAGGTGCTGGCGAGCAACCTGGCCTTCGGCAACCTGAGCAGCTACCGGGAGGCCAACCCGGGCACGTATACCTTCCGTGCTACCGGTGGCACCGAGCACACCTCGCGGGCCATCAAGCTCGTCCCCGACTGCATCCACACGATCGTCATCCTGGACGGGCACCGTAGCCTGAAGATCGATGACCTCCTCGACACCGCGGGCGCCATGGAAATGCCGGAGGGCGGGGTGGAAACCGGGCTGGGTGGCGCGGCGCCGCATCCCGGCTCTCCGGCAGTGCCGTGGCTGCTGACCGTCGGCGCCGGCGGCCTGCTCGCGCTGGCGGGCGGCTTCGCGGCCCGGCGGGCCCGGCACCGGCCGCTGCACATGCGGTGAGGTGACCAGGCCCAGCGAGCGGGCACTGACCATCCCCGGCGCAACAATTCCCGCCGCGGCCCGCTGGGGTCGCTGCACGCGGTCGGCCGGCGGTAGCAGTTGCACACCGCCCGGGCGGGGGTGGCTGTGCGCGGCCCGCTGGCGTCGCTGCGCGCGGCCCGCTGGCGTCGCTGCGCGCGGCCGACTGGCGGTAGCAGCTTGTATACCGCCTGGCGGGATGGCTGCCCGGCTCGCCGGGGCGGGGTGGCCGCACGCGGCCCGCGGACGGTAGAGGGCTGCGCACGGCCCGCGGACGGAGGCGGCCGCACGCGGCGCGGCGGCAGTAGGTGACTGCCCGCGGCCGCTCCGCCAGGGTTGAATGGCTGACGTGCTGATCGAGCGCGAGGATTTCCTGGCGTCGCTGGAGGGACTGCTCGGCGAGGCGATGGGCGGCAGCGGCCGGCTCGTCTTCCTGGGCGGGGAGGCCGGCGTCGGCAAGACGACGCTCGCGGGCGCCCTGGCCGACGCAGGCGTATTGGCCGACGCGGGCGCATCGGCCGGCGCGGCCACCGGGCTGGACGTCCGGCGCGGTTGCTGCGACAACATCACGACGGCGGAAGCGCTGGGCCCGCTCGCGGACGCCCTGCCCGAACTCGCCGGGTTGCTGGACGACGAGGCGGGCGTGAGCAGGCTCCGGCGGTTCCAGCAGGTGCGCGACGTGCTGGTGGAGGGGCCGATGCTGCTCCTGCTCGAGGACGTCCACTGGGCCGACGAGGCGACGCTGGAGGTCCTGCGCTTCGTAGGCCGCCGGCTGGGCGGCACCCGGCTGATGATCCTCGCGACGTTCCGCTCGGAGGAGGTGGACCGCGACCATCCACTTACGGTCGTCATGGGGGACCTCGCCACGTTGCCGGGTGTCGTCCGGATGCAGCTTCCCGCGTTCAGCCCAGGCGGCGTGCGGCAGCTGCTCAATGACGCGGGCTCGGCTCTGGACGCTGGCGAGGTGTACCAGCGGACGGGCGGGAACCCGTTCTACGTCACCGAGGTGCTGGCAGCGGGTTCCGAGCGTGTGCCCACCACGGTCCGGGACGCGGTACTGGCGCGGGTGTCCCGGCTCTCACGCGCGGGAAGGGAGTTGTTGCCGCGGCCGCCGTGCTCGGGCTGCGCGCGGAGGCGGGCCTTCTCGTGGAGGTGTCGGGCCAGCCGCTCGCGGCGGTCGACGAGTGCCTGCGCCGCGGTGTCCTGGTTGCGGACGGCGACGCCGTGGGATTCCGGCACGAGCTGGCCCGGCTCGCGGTCGCCCGGTCACTTCCCCGGGCCCTGCGCGCCAGTCTTCATGCCCGGGCGCTTGCCGAACTGACGGCGGCGGGGTCGCGCGACGACGACGCACACGAGCACGCCGCACGGGCCTACACGAACCTCGGCAGCATGAGCGTCCTCGACCGGTCATTCGGCGATGCCGGCCGGTTTCTGCGCGCCGGCATCACGTACTGCACCGACCGCGAGCTCGATTCCTGGCGCCTGTACATGAGCGCCTGCCTCGCGCGATCGCTGGCTGAGCAGGGCCAGTACGCCGGGGCGGAGCAGCACCTGGCCGACGCCATGCGGCGCCCGCACCTGTCGCCGGTCACGAAGGTCCCCGCCCTGGCCGTCAGCGGGGTGCTTGCCGTGCGGCGCGGCGGTGACGGTACCGCTGCGCTCGACGAGGCTCTCCGGCTCGCCGTCCACACCGGTGAGTCCCAGCGGCTGAAACAGGTGGCCGCGGCGCGCGCCGAAGCGGCGTGGATCGCCGGCCGCGTTCCGGACATCGCCGCCGAGATCGACCAGGCCTGGCCCGCCGCCGCCGCACACCCGCAGCCGTGGGAACTGGGCGAGCTGAGCTGGTGGCTCTGGCTCGCCGGGGATGACCGGCGGGCCCAGGCACCGGTTGCCCGGCCGTTCGCGCTGATGCTGGCGGGCGAGCACCGCGAGGCCGCCGACGCGTGGCGGGCACAGGGCTGCCCGCTGTGGTCGGCGTACGCGCTGGCCGGTTCGCCGGACCGGCGGGATGCGCGGGAATGCCTGGAGATCCTTGACGAGCTCGGGGTTCCGGCCGTTCGCGGCGCCGTGCTGCGCGACCGGCGCCTTCGCGGCCTGGCGGTGCCGCGCGGTCCCCGGGCGACGAGCCGCGCCAATCCGTCCGGGCTCACGACGCGGGAGGTCGAGGTGCTCGGCCTGCTCGCCGACGGGCTGTCCTACGCCGAGGTTGCCGAGCGCCTGATCGTGTCGCAGAAGACGGTGGGCCACCACGTCTCGTCCGTGTTGCGCAAGCTCGGCGAGCCGACCCGGTCACGGGCGGTCGCCGCTGCGCTGCGGCGCGGGATCATCTCCGCCAAATTAGGGTAAACGCCCGATGTGCCGCCGGCTCGGACGGAGGTTTGCTGTGCGTGCGGGCAGCGGGCCCGCGCCGGACACCGGGAAGGACGAAGTCATGAGTCTGTTCATGGACGTGCACACGACGGGCGGTCAGGTCGCCATCGACGACGTCGCGAAGGCACACGCCTCCGATCTGCAGACCCAAGGTGAATACGGCGTTCACTACCTGCGCTACTGGGTCGACGAGTCGCACGGCAAGATCTTCTGCCTGGTCGACGCGCCGGACGCGGACGCCGCGGCCACCGTGCACCACCAGGCACACGGGCTCGTCGCGGACGAGATCTACCCGGTCGCCGAAGGGGCGTGACACCGCAGCCCGCCGCCGTGGCCCGCACCGTGGCTCAGCACCACAGCCGGGCACCGCGGGCCCGGCGCCGGGCACGGGTGGCAGGCAGGGGCTACGTGCGCGCGCCGGGCGGTCCGGTGGAGCCGCGCTCCCGCAGGTGCGGCGGCTGGACCGTGCGGCGGCGGTAGGGCTTTCCCTCGATGGCCGCGAGGATGAGCCGGACGGCGGCACGCACGATGCCGTCGATATTCCAGTCAACCGTGGTGAGCGCCGGTGTCAGCAGCGCAGACATCGGATGATCGTCGTAGCCGGAGACGGAGATCTCGTCGGGGATACGCAGGCCGAGCTCGCGGGCGGCCGCGTAGGCGCCGTAGGCGATGGAGTCGGCGAAGCAGAACAGCGCCGTCGGCCGGTCCGTCTTCGAGAGCACTTCGCGCGCCACCTCGGTTGCCGCCGCGAGCGCCGGCGCTGAGCTGATAATGCTCACGTCGAGGCCGAGCCGTTCGGCTTCCGCGGTGACGTGGATGTCGGCCGGGCGGTCCGGTGTGCTCGGCTGGGTCGGCGTCAGCACACCGATCCGGCGGTGGCCGAGATTGTGCAGATGCTCCAGGGCGAGCGTGACCCCGGAGCGGTTGTCGAAGACCACCTCACCGGCTTGCGCGCCCGGCAGTGCGTCGCCGATCGACACGATGGGCAGGCTCTCCGCCAGCTGCGACCATCTCTCGTCCGATGGGTCGAGCGGCTGCACGATCAGACCGTCCACCCGCTGGTCCCGGAGCTGGCGGGCGAGAAGCAGCTCCCGTTCGGGGTCGTCGGCGGCGTCGACCAGCAGGGCGTAATGGTCGCGGGCCAGCAGCGCGCTGCCGATCCCGACGCCGAGCATCTGCTGCCACAGGTCCTCCAGCGAACCGCAGAGCAGCCCGACGGTCCCGGTCCGGCCGCTGGCCAGGGCGCGCGCTATGCGGTCGACCTTGTAGCCGAGCTCGGCGGCGGCGGAGCGCACCCGCTCCTGCGTCTCCTCGGAAGTCTGGATGCCGCGCAAGGCGTAGGAGACAGCTGCAGGAGACAGCCCCGTCGCCTCTGCCACGTCGCGGATCGTCGCGCGCTTGCGTTGCTGCGGCACCCGTTACCAGCCTAGATTTTGCCAGCCCTTTGCCAGCCTAGTTGTCGCGGCCGCCGTGCCAGCTCGCCACGCCGTGACAGAAGCCTACTGGCAACCCGGCGCGCGGCGGCCTGCAGGTGGCCGAAGGTCTTGACGCCGCAGGCACTTAAGCGGTTCACTGAAGCGGGTAAGTGAATCGCTTCAGTGAACCGGATCAGTGAACCGGATCAAAAGGTCTCTGACCGGTCGCGGGCGCCGGCCACGTGTCCGCCTCAGCAACACCGGCCCCGGCCAGCAGTGGGGGAGCACCGTGCACGTCGACATCCACCAGCACGTCTGGCCGGACGCGCTGGTCGAGGAGCTTCGGCGGCGATCACGCCCGCCGCGGCTGGATGGTTGGACGCTGCTGACTTCCGGTGAACCGCCCTTCGCTGTTAACCCCGTGGACCACGACGCCACGCAGCGGGCACGGCAGGCAGCCTGCGACGGCATCGGCCTTGCGGTGATCGGCCTGTCGAGCCCACTCGGCATCGAGTACCTGGCGCCGGAGGACGCGGGCCGGCTGCTTGACGCCTACCACCGCGGGGTCGCCGCGCTGGGCACCCCGTTCGCCGGCTGGGCTGCGGCCTGCCTGGCCGAGATCGACGCTCCCGGCCTCGCCAAGCAGCTCGACCAGGGCTTCGTCGGGCTCCAGCTGCCAGCGACGGCGGTTGCCGACGAGTCCGGCTACCGCCGGTGCGGCCCGCTGCTTGACGTGCTCGCCGAGCGGGACCTCCCGCTGTTCATTCACCCCGGGCCCGCGGCCGGGGCGGGACCGGCCGGCCCGGCGTGGTGGGCCGCCCTCGTCCCGTACGTTCAGCAACTCCACGCGGCGTGGTTCGCGTTCCGCGCCTACGGGCGGCCGGCCTACCCGCGGCTGCGGGTCTGCTTCACGGCGCTGGCGGGGCTCGGGCCGCTGCACGGCGAGCGGCTGGCCGCCCGCGGCGGGGCCAGCCCGCTGGCGCGGGGGGTGGTCGACCGGGACATGTTCGTCGAAACCTCCAGCTATGGCGGCCGGACCATCGACTCCGTGCTCCGCGTGCTCGGCGTCGACGTGCTCGTCTTTGGCTCGGACCGGCCGTATGCACAGCCCCGCCGCGATCCGGGCATGGGCGACGCCGCCTGCCATGCGATCCGCGTGACCAACCCGGCCCGGCTGCTTCACGGCGACCGGCCGCTCCCGGAGGGCCGGGACCTGACCGTCCAAGAGGAGGAGAGGAGTGACCGCAATGACTATCTCGTCGCTGCCCGCCCGGTATCTCGACGAGCGCGAGCTGGCTGAACTCGTCGAGAAGCTGGCCAGCCACCCGGATCTGTGGCGCGGCCAGGTTGCCTATTCCGGGGGGCGCCGGCAATACGCCTCGATCCACCGCGACGAATACGTAGACATCTGGCTCATCTGCTGGTCCCCCGGGAATGACACCGGCTGGCACGACCACGACATCTCGGCGGGAGCGGTCCGCGTGGTGCTGGGTGCTCTCATGGAGTCAAACCCCCGCATCGGGGGCGTCCACGCCCAGACGGTCATCGCCGAAGGCGGCTCGATCTGTTTTGGGCCGGACCATATCCACCGTCTGACCTGCGAGGCTGAGCGCAGCGTCTCGCTGCACGCCTACTCCCCCCCGCTGTGGCGGCTCGGCCAGTACAGCATCGACGACGACGGCGTCATGCGCCGGGTGTCGGTCAGCTACGCCGACGAGCTCCGCCCGCTCGACGCGCCGTCTCCGGCCCGGGTCGCGTAGCCACCCGGCGGGCCGCCGCGCGCCGCGGTCGCTGGGAGGGCCGCCGCGCGCCGGCAGTTGCGGGGAGGGCCCGCCGCGCGCCCACGGCTGCCAGAGGGGCCGCCACGTCCCCGCGGTTGCAGGGGAGGGCCGACGCGCGCCCACGCTGCCGAGAGGGCGCCACGTCCCCGCGGTTGCCGGGAGGGCCGCTACGGGTCGATGCGGCCGTCGAAGAGGTGGACCGCATCGGGCCGGGTGAGCTGGTATACCGCGTAGCGCTGCCCGGCCAGCGTGAACGTCGCGCACGGCCCGTGCGGGATCTCGAGCTCGTGGACGGCGACGCTCCGCTGCCGCAGCAGCTGGACCGTGGCCGGATAGTCCGGCACCCGGTAGACGAGAACCGCGCCCGGGCCCTGCAGGTGTCCGGAGAGCAAGATCGCGGGCCCGGCCTCGGCGACACGCAGGCACGCCACGGTGGTTCCCATGGCGCGGACCTTCCAGATCAGCTCCGCGCCCAGCGTTCCGGCATAGCGCTCGGCCTCGGCGTCGACGTCGGCCGCGGGAACGTAGATGTAGTCCAGCGAGCCGAACACGGGCCACCTCGTCTCAGCAACTGCCGGCGGTCGTCAGACATGGTCCAGGCGCTGGCCCACAGGGCACTGACCCGGCGCGGTCATCGCTGGTCCGCGGGCTGGGTTGTATCTGGGGCTGGCTGACCGGCCGGGGCGGCCTGGCCACCCGCCCGGCGGGCGGCCCAGTGCCGCTGGAGTAGGCCGACCGCCAGCGCGGCCAGCAGTGCACACGATGTCCCGAGAAGGACCCCGGCGATGGCGTCGGACAGCCAGTGGGCGCCCAGATAGGCACGCGAGAGCGCCATCAGGATCGAGAAGACCACCGCGGCCGCCCCCCACACGGCGCGCCGCCGCCCCGGGGGGACCAGCGCGATCACCGCGGCGACCACGGTGACCGAGGCGGCGATCGAGTGCCCCGAGGGAAACGACGTGCCGCTCGTGGCCACCAGCGACCCGAGCGGCCTGGCCCGGTCGTAGATTCCCTTCAGCGTGCCGATCAGGATCTCCGACATCGCTATGGCCAAGGCAAACGCGGTCAGATGCCACCACCTGCGGCGCAGGGCGAGGAACCCGGCGATGACGATCCGTACCGGCAGCGTTACGTACACGAGCCCGAGCACGTTGAGGAACTTGGCGAACGCGGTGACCGGTCCGGACCGGCTGGAGATCATGATCCGCAGCCAGGCGTCGTCCAGGTGCTGGATGCGCGCCAGCGCGCCGTGCTCGGCGACAGCGGCAAAGACGACCGCCGTGAGTACCACGGCCACCACGGTGACGGTGATGTCGCGCCCGGGGGAGGGCACGAGCGCATGCTCTGCCCGCTCCGAGGCGCCCGGGCCGCTCATCCCGGACCGCTCATCCCCGGCTACTCATCCCGGACATGGCGCCCCCCGCCCGCACAGCGCCAGGTCCTCGGTGCTCCTGATGTGGCTCACGAGCCTGGCACGGGACACGAAGCCCACCGCGCCGTCGATGGGGATGGCCAGGAGCTGGGACTTGCCGGGCGCGAAGTTGAACCGGTAGGTGGCGCAGCCACCGGGGAAGGTGTAGAAGCGCAGGGCCGTGTACTGCGGGCGCAGGCTCAGCGGGCGCTCGAATCGCCGCGCTGCAGGCTGGTCGGACGGGATCTGCTCGGCGCGGGAAACGTCACAGGCCGCGGACAGGGTGATGGTCACCGCCTGGTCGCCGGCCTGGTCGGAGTTCAGCCAGAACCTCGCGTGCCCGCTGGCGATGTCGGCCCCGCCGACCTGCCAGCCCGATGGCAGCCCTTCGACGCAGGGCACCATGGCCGCCGACGGGACCGCCTGGGCCGCCAGGATCGCCGAGTGGCCGGTGCCGCACTGGGGAGCGTAAACCCCTAGGTTCCCCGCTGGGAGGAATAGCTGGACGCCAAGGACGGCGGCCAGGGCGATGCCGCCGAACATCGCGGCGGCCAGGCCCACCCGCCGGAGGCTCCAGCGCTGCACCGGGATCGGTTTCCTGGGCGGTGCGAGGGCGCGGAACGCGGCCAGCAGGTCGCGCGGGTCCCGTTTCATGAACGCGCGCAGCTGGGTGGGGCTGGCCACCCCGCGGGTGGCGGCGAACGCCTCACAGAGCTCATCCGGCGTGAAGTAGGCCAGCGCCCGCTGGTAGACCCGCTCCGGGTCGGAGCGCACGGCGAGCACCAGCATCATGTTGCCCAGGTCGACCGCCTGCCGCCACGGCGACGGCCGCACCTGGACGAAGGCCACGTCGATCAGCAGCAACTCCCTGTCGCGGACCATGAGGTTGCCCGGCTTGATGTCGCGGTGCGCGATCCCGGCGTCCCACAGCTTGCGGATCAGCAGCAGCCCCTGGTCGATCACCTTGTCCTCCACGTCGGCCTCGCCGATCTCGACGGCGCCGGCGAAGAACTCGGTGGCCAGCAGGTATTCGCGCTCGGGCGTGATCTCGACGATGCCGTGGGGAGTGGCCGTGCGGACCCCGATGTCCTGCAGCAGGCGCAGTGCATAGTCCTCGTAGGTGACCAGGCGCCGCACCGTCTTGAAGGGAGACTCGTCCTCCAGGGAGCCGTACAGGATGCTCCGCCATAGCTTGTACCAGCGGTCGGCGCGCACGTGCCCCTTGGTGTACAGCTTCGCGAACAGGTACTCGTCGGTGCCCCCCTCGACGCGCAACCGCAGCGGCGTCGAGCCGGCCGACGACTCCAGGCCGACCGGCTTGATCTCGAGCACGTTCAGCCCGAGCTGGTCACGCACGGCCGTCCGGACCGCCTCGCCGCGCCGGCCGCCGACATCCACGTGAGCGGTCTTGCCCCGGCGGTAGACGACCGGGAACACCTCGTTGGGTGTGAAGAAACGGAATGCCGCGACGGGGATCGCAACCCCGAGCGCGACGCCGAACAGCACGTCATCGGGGTGATCAACGGCCAGGTACACGCGGGCCAGGCCGAACACGGCGATGACCACGGCGACCGCGATCTTGGCATGGGTGCGGGACCGGCCCGGCACGACCAGGCAGTACACCACACCCATGAGGCAGAGCGTCAGGATGGCAACCGGGGGGGACGGCGCCGAGTACCCACCCCAGCTGCCGATGATGGTGATGCCGTACGGGCGTGGCCGCGACAGGCCGTTGTAGATCCATTCGCCGACGAGCAGCAGGAAAAGGATGCTGCCCACGAAGACGAACAGGTGGCGCCAGCGGCGGAACACCAAGGTCAGGACCACGACCGACAGCCCGACCACGGTGACCCCCCAGCTGGTGCCGACCGTTTTGATCGCGGTGGCGACATCGGTCAGCCACGGCGTGCGCACGTTCGCAAGCAGGCGCAGGAACCAGGTGTTGGCCTGGTCGCCCAGCCGGAGCCACGGCGTGCGCTCCGAGATCAGGAACGCGCCGGCCACGATGACGACCACGAACAGCAGCCACGCCGTGGTGCTGAAGGCGATCGGATGTGGCAGCGGCGGCGGTGCACCGGTCGGGCGGCGCTGGCGGCGTGCCCGCTGGGCAGGGGAGTCCCTGGGCAGTCCGACCGGGCTGGGTGGGCCGGGTGGGCCGGCCGGGCTTGGCGGGCCAGCCGGCGCAGTGATGCGCTCCGCCTTCTCGCTCACCGCGTACCCTGCCCTTCTGGGATCAGCGCCTGCGCCAGCAGCCATTCATCGGCGACCTTGCGCGGGCCTTGCCCGTCCAGTTCCATCCGTGCGTTGAGAGTACGCAGGATGGGCGTGGTCAGGCGGGCCGAAACGGCGTCGAGCGCGGTCAGCAGCCGCGGGCCGTACCGGTCGACGGTGGCCCGGCGGACCACTGGAGTGATGTTCTCGGCCGGCTGCAGGTTGCGGTTGTCGGTCAGGATCACCAGTTTCTGCCTCGGGATGGCCGGGTTGGTGGTGAAGAGCAGCCCCACGCGGATCTGGCCGGAGGCCAGCGCCTGCACGGTGAGCGGCCCGCCGGCGTCGGTCGCCGCGAAGGCCGCGACACGCAGCCCGTACGTACGCTTAAGCCCGGGCAGGCAGTCCGCCCGCTGCGCGCATTCGGGTGGGCCGCCGAACACCAGCGGCGGCGCCTTGGCCAGGTCAGCGATCGACCGCAGGTGATAGCGGGCAGCGGTCGCCGCCGTGACCACGATCGCGTTGGCGTCCTGCGCCGGCGCCGGCTGCGCCGCGACGAGCCCGCGGCGTGCCGCCGACCGGGCCAGGTACCGGTAGGTCTGGGTCGCGTTGGACGTGGCGGGCCGCCGCCCCAGGCTGATGAAGTTCAGTGCCGAGCCCGTGTACTCGGGGACAAGCTGGACCAGGCCGGTCATGAGGGCCGGTTCCACCAGCTCGCGGGTGCCCAGGTCCGGCAGGACCCGGACCGGGAAGCCCTTCGCCGCGAGAGCACTCGCGTAGATGTGGGCGAGCAGGACGCTCTCGGGAAAGTTGAACGATCCCACCGTGATCGTGGCGCCCGGCCGACCGGCCGCTGGCACCTGCGCGGACGAACCCTGCCCCCCGGAGGCGGTGCACGCGGCGCACAGCACGGCCAGCGCCAGGCAGACCGAACGCAGAACAACCCCCCGACCGTGCATCCTCTCATCATGCGCCCTCCCGCCACGGCCAGGCCAGTATCCGCGGGCAGGAACGGGCAGAAGCAGCCACCGTCACCCGGGGAGGCTCAAAATACTTTCATTGCGGCAAATAAATGACGCCAAGGATTCCAGCCCGCCTGCGCTGTGGCTAACGGCCGGGCTGTGGTGTGATGATGGATTTGTCACAGGGGGTTA
>DASYQM010000142.1:0-3933 GCA_036005525.1 Streptosporangiaceae bacterium | reverse complement strand
CTGCTGGGCACCGGGCAGGCGGCCGCGGCGCACGTTTTCCCTGATGGAAGCGTGCAGCACCGAGATCGACTTGGAAAACGACACGGTCACATCGGTGTAGGCGGCGGGCTGGCGGGCCGCCTTGGCCGCCTCCCGTTCCAGCTCGATCAGCCGCTCGGCGGTGGCGTGCGGCTCCGCAGCCCGCAGCCGGGCCAGATGATCGGTGAACTTCAGGTAGCTGCCGCGCGCCCGGCCGAGCCTCTCCCCGGTGACCGGGTCACGCTGCTGGTAGACCGCGTCGTAGGGCCCCCGCTGGACTGTCTGGCCGGGAGTGAAGCCGAGCGCTTGCGCTCCCGGCCCCCACCAGCGACCGGGTGGCTCCCCGGCCTGGGCGGCACTGACGTAATAGCCGCCGACTGTCTGCTCGGCCCCTTCCTTTCGGGCCTGGTTTTTCCATATGTAGCCGCGGTCGTAGCCCTTGGCGACGGTCACGACCACGGCCACGGCCTGCCCTCCTCTCCAAGATCACCCGCAGCGGAGCTGACCATGATCATTCGGTAATGCAATGGTCTGGTTCGGTGCGGTTCGGTGCGCCGTGATCATGGTGACGAGAATCAGAGCAAGATCGTTTGGATCATGGAAGCAAGAGAGGGCGGAAGCGGCGATTGGAAGGGGCAATGAGCAGGGAAAACAAGAAATTTGAAGTGGGCGGCGAAAATGACGCTTTGACAGGAGCGGCCGGGTTGTATGAGGCCGCCGGAACTGGCCTGGCCCGGCGAAAGTCACGCACGCGGCAGGCCGCGCCAGCTGATCCGGTGGGATCTTCCAGACTGTCGTGTCTCAGACAAGATGAGCCAGTCTCAGGGTTCCTGGGCCATTGGCTGTTCGGTCTCAGTAGGTTGGGCCGCCGGGTCGCGCGACGGCGGTGAACCGGTCCGGGTGAAGGTTGTGAGTCCAGGTTTGGGTTGCGAGTCGCTACCAGGATCTGGCCGCCCGGCGGCTAACCTGCGCCGCTCATCGTCAGACAACACCAGCGGCGCCAGCCTGGTTGAGCGCCGCTGGCGCCGTCCACCGGTCACAGCCGACGGCGCCGGCGCCGTCAGGGGTCCGGCTTAGCGTTGGCCGGGAGCATCGCGACCGGGCGGGACAGCGTTGAGGTTCCCGGCCTGCGCCGGCCGGTATGGGCAGAAAACGATCAGCCTGGGAAAGGGGGTCCGCCATCATGAGCGAGCCGAAGACGTACACGCTGGAGGCGCCGGGCGCGGTGCTGTGTTACGACGTGCGGGAGGGCGGCGGCGCGGGGCATCCGCTGCTGCTGTCGGCCGGGGCGCCGATGTTAGCCGCCGGCTTCGCGGCCTTGGCGGAGCAGTTCGCCGACCGCATGGTGGTGACCTACGACCCCGCGAGACCGAGCGCAGCCAGCGCACCGACGGCCAGCCGCCAGGGTCGGCACCCGGCGAGCACGCCGAGGACCTGCGAGCGCTGATCCAGGCCCTGGACGCCGGGCCGGCCGACGTGTTCGGCAGCAGCGGCGGCGCGGTCAACGCGCTGGCCCTGGCCGCCGGGCATCCCCGGCTGATCCGCACTCTGGTGGCACACGAGCCACCCGCCGCCCAGGAGCTGCCCGACCGTGACACGGTGCTGGCCGCGTGCGCCGGCATCCGCGAGAGCTACCAGCGCAGCGGCTTCGGCCCGGCGATGGCCACCTTCATCGCGCTGGTCAGCCATACGGGCCCGATCCCGTCCGGCTTCCCCGGCCAGCCCGCTCCCGATCCCGCCGCGTTCGGGCTGCCCACGGAGGATGATGCCTCCCGCGACGATCCGCTGCTCGGACTGCACATGACCGCCTGCGCGGGCTAGCGGCACGACGTCGGCGCGCTCCGCGCCGCACCACCCGCATCGTCCTCGGCGTCGGCGCCCAGTCCGGCCAGATGTTGGCCGACCGTGCCGCCGTGGCCGAGCGGCTTGGGCACCACGCCGGTCTCCTTCCCCGGCGGTCACGACGGCTTCCTCAGCGACCCTGGCGTTTTCGCCGCCGTCCTGCGCACGGTCCTGGACGGCTGAGTTCCGCAGGGTCAGGCGGGGGGTCGCGGATCCACGGCCACGGCGGCGGACTCCCAGCCGGACAAGACAGCGATGGCGGGAAGGCGGTCCGCAGCTGTCCGGGGCCGGCGCGTCTGGCACCGTTGCCGGGCGGAGTTCACCGATGTGCCGCGATCGGTGCGGCGGCAACCGCTGGGCCTCCAGCACGGTGACGAGATGAAATAGCTCATATCCGGTGAGACGAGCGCCGCGATCACATCTCACGCCATCTGAGCCACCCGCAGGTCACCGACCTGGCCGTGGCTCACATCGATCGAGATAGGACACAGACGCCGAGGATGACCTGCCTCAATCCGGAAGGACCGGAGCTTGTGGGGGTCGATGGTGTGCGAGGTCAGCGCGGAGCTGGTCAGCGCTGGCGAGGACTACCGCCAGCTTGGCCGCCCGCTCGGCCATAACCGCTGGCCGTTCTACCGCGAGCTGCCGGAGGCGCGGGCAGGGAGGCCGTGCGTGTTCTGCCTCAGGGTGGGTGGACCTTCTGGCGTTCGCGGTGGGGGTCCGGCTGTGGCCATGTTCATCGGCGAGTTGTTCGACGCGGTCTTCACCGGCTGGTAGCGCCAGCTCGGAAGGCCGCGTGGTTGACGGTGGCCCGGGCGCGGCCGGGTGCCGTTTCACCTGCGGGACGTGAGCGATTTGCGGCGGCGCCGCGCTGATGCAGCTCGCGCGGGCGGCGGAGCTCTACCTCGCGTGGCAGCTACTGCGGAACCTCGCCGGGCGGAAACCCGCAGAATTTTTCTCAAAACGCCTTCGGGCGGCGGCTGTGACTTTCAACGTCAGCGCTGTAAGCCGGCCGGCCGCCGGATATGCGCGCTGACCTGGGCGGATAGCCTAAGCCCTGCCGGACTGTGACGCCAGGTTTCGCTGCCCGAGGGCCAGTTATGGCTGCATCTCACGCTCACGTAACAGGGGTCCGGGGCCCATCGTGTCACGCCCGCGTAACACCCTCCCGGCTCCGATGGCTGTAGATGGCCGGTCGCGGCGCTCGCTCTGATCGCACCCGATCGGTCTCGGCCTACGGATGAGGAGAGGGTATGGCTGACCGCGCCCAAGTTGTCCCGGTGGCACGCCTGCCTGGGCACATGGCAGGCCGTTGCGACGCGCGAGCCGTTGAGGATGTTCCTCGCGCGGCCCACCGGACCCAGCCGGCCGTTGCGGCAGGGCAGCTGAAGCTGGGACGGGTGGATGCGAACGGGACCATGCTGCGGCTGCGAGCGCTGCATGTGATGGGCCACGGCTCCGCGCGTATCGCCTGCGCTACCGGCGTTAGCGAGCAGGTGATCCAGCGGGTCACCCGGGGCGGCAGCCGCACGGTCAGCCTGGCGGTGCGCGACGCGGTCGCCCGGGTCTATGACCTTTGGTGGGACTTGCGCGCGCCCGAGCGAACCGGGGCCGAGCGGGCTGCCGCGACCAAGGCCCGGCACCGCGCTCGCCGTGGTGACTGGTGCGCCGGCGCCGCCCTGGACGACGACCGGCTCGACCAGCCCGGGTACCGGCCGCGGCACGGCTGGCTGCCTGCCAGCGGCACCGGGATCGCCGACCAATCCGGCCCCACCATCTGGGAGGGCATCGGATGACACGCAGCGAAGATCTCTGGGCGAGCCGCGGGCAGGCGGAGACTCTCGCCCCACCCTCCGTTCCTGGCGTCAACCGCATAGGCGAAGAGCACAATCCGTGGGCGGTTGCCGGCCGGCCGGGTCAGCGAGAGGCCACGGGCAACGGCCCGGCAATGTCGGCACTAGGGCCTGTTTCTTGGATCATGGACGGGGTCGCGTAGCCAGATCCTGATCGTGGCGACGTCGATGGTGCCCCGGTAGATCTGCCCGCGCTTGTCATAGCGGGTGGCCACCGCTC
>DASYQM010000141.1:0-8793 GCA_036005525.1 Streptosporangiaceae bacterium | reverse complement strand
GGCTTCATCAGCGTCCTTTGGCACTATTCGGTCGCGGAACACCTGGTCAGGCAGGACAACACCGAGACCGACGTGCGGACCCTCACCTCGAAGCTCGATCCCAGCCTGGTGTCCTACGCCGTCGTGATCGGCATCGGGCTTCTCCAGCCCAAGGTCGCCGTCGCGCTCTACCTCGCCATCGCCCTGTTCGTAATCATCCCGTTCCGGGCCGTCATCCGGGTGGTCCGGCGGGCGGTAGCCGCCCGGCGGCAGAAAGGTGGCCTGCCGTAGCGGCGAGGGCCCAGCGCCCGGCTGATACGCTCCTCGGGTCCGGCGGGCCCGCACGGCTGGTCCGCCTTGCGGCGAGACGGGGTGCCAGCATGACCGACGACGCGGCCATTTCGTACCAGGCGGCGACCCGCGGGACGCCGGTGCTGAGCAGCACCGGCAACCAGATCGGCACCCTCGAGCATGTACTGGAAGTCCCCGAGGTCGACGTCTTCGACGGAATCGTGATCACGACCAAAGACGGTCTCCGCTTCATCGACGCCGACTACGTGCAGCGGATCACGCGGAGCTACATCCGGTGCGGCCTCGACGACGCGCAGGCCCGCCAGCTGCCACCGCCCGACGGGGCGCCGGTGTACCGGGTCGACGCGCTGGCGGACTCGGGCCAAAGCCTGCACGACGTCCTGGGGCGCTTGTTCCGCCGCCCGCACTGGATCCGCGAGCACGACTAGCGGGACGTTACCCGCGCTTCTACTCCGGCAGCAGGTCCCTCGGCGGCGGGCCGATGCCGGCCCGCCGCAGCGCCTGCGCGGCGAAAAGCTGAGGCCACCCGGCGTCGTGGTCCACGACCTCCACCCGCTGGTCGGCCATACGGCGAACCTGCCCGTCAGGTCGGCGGCCGGGCTCGCACGGGCATCCGTTGTGCCTGATCCGGGCCCGCCGGTTCCGCGGGAAGCCCGCAAAGCGGCGGGACCGTTGCGGCTGGGCGCGGACCGCTGGCAGCGGCTTCCCGTGGTTGCATTGGAGGCACACGGGAAGGCAGGGCGGGCTGGAGGCGGGGGATGCGCTATCTCGTTCAATAACATCCTGATCATCGCGGCGGTGGCGGTCCTGGTTCCGCTGGTATGCGGCCTGCTGCCGCGGCTGCCGGTACCCGGGCCGGCGCTGGAGGTAATCGCCGGCATCGTGGTCGGCCCCTCGGTGCTCGGCTGGGTGCGGATCGACGCGCCGGTGCTGGTCCTGAGCGACCTTGGCCTTGGCATGCTGCTGTTTCTGGCGGGGCTGGAGATCGACATCGACCGGCTGCGCGGGCCGCTTGCGCGGCTGGCGGCATCGGCGTTCGCCGCCTCGGCCGTGCTCGCGCTGCTCTGCGGGTACGCGTTCGGACTGGCCGGCCAGGCCGCGCAGCCGCTGCTGCTGGCGATCATTCTCATGTCCACGTCGGCGGGGCTGCTGCTGCCGCTGCTGAAGGACGCGGGAGAGGAAACGACGGAGTTCGGCCAGCTGGTGATGACCGCGGCGGCTCTCGCCGAGATCGTGCCGATCATGCTCCTGTCGCTGCTCTTCTCCGCGGCGTCGAAGTCGCCGGGGGAGCAGCTGGTCTCTCTCACAATTTTCATCGCCCTGCTGGTGCTGGCCGGCCTGGCCCTCGCCCGGGTGCGCCGGCTTGATCCCGTGGGGCGGCTGGTCAACCGCCTGGCGGACAGCAGCGCCCAGCTGCGCGTGCGGGCGTCGCTCACCCTGGCGCTCGCGTTCGGTGTGCTCGCTTACCGGTTCGGGTTCGCGTCGATCCTCGGCGCGTTCGCCGCCGGGCTGCTGGTGCGGCTGGTCGAACTGTCCGGGCAAACCCCGCATCCGCAGTTCCAGACCAAGCTGGAGGGGATCGGCTTCGGCTTCCTCATCCCGATCTTCTTCATCGCCACCGGCGTCGAGTTCCAGCTCAAGGCGCTGATCACGAACCCTGTCGCGCTGGCGGAGGTGCCGCTGTTCCTCGCCGCGCTGCTGCTCGTCCGGGGCCTGCCCGCGCTGCTGTACCTGCGGTACGTGGGCAGGCGCCTCGCTAAGGCTGCGGGGCTGCTGCAGGCTACGACGCTCACGTTCGTGATCGTGGCCACACAGATTGGGCTCACCGCCGGGAAGATCACGCCAACCGCCGCCGCCTCGCTGCTCGCGGCGGGGCTGCTGTCCGCGGTCCTGTTCCCGGCCGGGGCCAAGCGCCTCCTACCGCGGGGTGCCGCGACGAAGGCCGCCGATCGCGAAGACACCCGATGACGCCCGGCCCCGGCATCGCCCCGTGAGCTCCCAGCCCCGAAGGGCCCAGCCGCCCGCCCCAGGGCCGTGTCCTTCATTGTGTGCCGTCTTTAGGCGCCTGGTGAGTCAGCCCTGGTCCCAGTCCCCGTCCTCATCCATGTACGGGCCGCCTTCTTCAATCCGGTAGTCGCCGTACTCGAAGTAGAGGGCATCCGGCCGGGTGCCCACGATGACGTACGAGTCCGTGCTGATGGCGACTTCGAGGGTGTCCTCGATCTCTTCCCGCGTGAGGCCCTGGTCCCGTAGATAACGCTCGACCTGGGACTCCCCGTCTGCCAGTACCTTGCCTGGGCCGTTAGCCATGGTGGTGCTCCGTGGTACTCATGACGCCTCCCGTGTGGCTTGGGTCTGCTCGTCCTTGAGGTTGGTGGGACCCGATGAGTGATCTTCGGTACCGGCGGTCATCAGGGCATGGCGGTACAGCACGCATAACGCCGTGCGGGCGGTCGCTGGACAGACCGCCTACCTGGCCGGGCGGGGCAGGTCCCGCTGCGGAGCAACCAGCATCAGCGGGGCCACGTCAGCCTCCTCGCCCTCCCTGGCATTGTGCACCAGCGCGGCGTCCATTCGCAGGCGAGTTCGGGAGCCGGCATGACGGGGCGCAGTCTGCGATCGGCATGCCGTGGCCAGGCTGCTAGGGTCAACGGCGTCGCTCGCGCCCGTGGCCACACCCTGGGGGAGATGCTGATGCCAGTCATCGTCGTGACCCGGCTCCGGCTGAAGGACCCGGCCTTGCTGGACGAGTTCTTCACCGACGCCGTTGCCGCGATCGAGCAGGCCCAGAAGTCGGATGGCAATCTCGGCGCGGACGCGCTCGCCGACGCGAACAACGCATGGTGGAGCGTCAGCTCCTGGCAAGCACGCGGACCGATGCGGGCCTTTGTGCGCAGCGAACCGCACCGGAGCATCACGGCACGCCTGGACCATTACTGCGACGAGGCGACGTTCGTCGACTGGGAGCAGGATAGCCCGGGTCTGCCGGACTGGCAGACGAACTGGCGGCACCTCACCGCCGATGGCAAGGTGGCGGAGCTCACGCACGCGTCAGAGGCAAATCAGACCCGAGCCTTCCCTCCGCCGGTCAAGCCCGCGGGCACTGGCGCCTGAAACCGGCCGGCCATCCATCGCCGATTGCCGGGCACACCGCCACCAGGAGTATGACATCGCGGTAGTCCTCGGCTTTCAGCTCGCCGGTGGCCTCGAACCCGATGACCCCGATGGGCAGGCCGCGCAGTTCCTTGATCATCGGAACGGCTCCTCTCCGGCGCGCTTCGAGGGTAAGCGATCCCGGGCCGCCGCGGTGGGCCGTCGCGCGGGCCTAGTCCCGCGGCGCCCCGAAGTAGGGGAACAGGGGACCGCCGAACGACCTGTCGGGCACGGTGCGGAACCCGGCGGGAACGGTCACGCTCGCCTTGGCGATGTTGCGTGGGGTCGGCGGCAGGATCCGGATGTCCTGGCGGACGCTGCCATGCAAGGGCTTGCCATCGGGTGTCTGGCTCGAGTTGTTCCAGATCACCCGCACCGGAAGGTAGGTGGCCGGGTCCACATACAAGGTCGCGTCGGCGTGCAGTGTTTCGGGGTTCTCGCCGTGCGGGCCGGCCATGAAATCCGGTTGCGTCATCGAGCCCGTGATCTTGATGGTCTTCGTGCCGCCGATCCAGGCGTGCCCCGCGATCGTGAACTCCCCGCAGGACAGCTCCTTCTGGATGTAGGTCGCCCAGTTCCCGGGGCCACCCTCTTCCGCCCAGGACGGGCCGTTGGAGCATCCGTTGGGCGCGAATCCGAGAGCCGACGTGGCGTACCACTCATGCCGCCGGTAGTCGACCTGAACGTAGGTGCGCTTTCCGTTGATCATCGCGGTGCCGACGCCCCAGCTCTCCAGCCCCTGCGCCCAGGGGAGCCCTTTCACCGCGGCGGGCGGCATGAAACCGGACTGGAGTATTCTCACGTTTCCGCGATAGGTCCACTGCATTATTTTGGGAAAGGCCGGGCTAAAGGTAGTTTCCGTTTGCATAACCATGTTCGTGTTCGCGAGGGCATTCTGCATCCGCTGGATCACGTAGGCGGCGGTCCTCGCCCGAACCGGCGTTCCGGCGCCTTGTCCCGGCCCGGTCGCGGCGATGACGGCGGCCGCGGTAACCGCAGCGGTCCCGCAAGCCAGCGCCGTCCTGGTCACGATCCGCCGATAGCGCCGGTGCGCCCGCGCCCTGCCCGCCACGTCCGCTGGAACCTGCACTTCTGCGGTGAGCCGGTCCAGTCCCTCGCGAAGCAACTCCTCGACTTCCCCGTTCATGGCCTTCCCTCCGCCAGCCTCATCGTGGTGTTCAGCTCTGTTTTCGTGTCCTGCGCTGGATCACCGCCTGGCTCCTGCCATGCCCCGGCCAGCTCCCGCAGCCGCCGCAGCCCCCGTGACGCGGCGGACTTGACCGTGCCCTCCGAGCAGCCGAGCAGGGCCGCGGTCTCTGCCTCGGTGCGCTGCTCCCAGTACCGCAGCACGATCACCGCCCGCTGCCGCGGAGGCAGTTGATACAGCAGGCGCACCAGCGCGTCGCGCAGGTCCACCACGGCGACATCCTCGCTGGCGTTCTCCGAAGGTGCCTGCGCCCGAAACTCGGCGAGCCTGCTGCGCCACCGGCCGCGGCTGCGCCAGCCATCGGCGGCCAGGTTGTACAGGGTGCGCCGCAGGTACCCTTCGGGATCGGTGTCGACGCGGCGCCAGTTCCGCAGCAGCCGCTCCAGGGCAGCCTGCAAGAGGTCTTCGCCGTCAGCGCGACTTCCGGTCAGCGCGAGCGCGGCGCGCATGAGGTCTTGCCCGCGCTCGCCGAGCAGCCGCTCCAGCCCTCCGCGGTCCGGATCGCGCCCCATGCAACCACCTCCCGCCGTCGCCAGCCAAGGACGACTGAGAGTGAGCCGAGGTTGCCTCCCGGCAGTTTTCATCCTCCGCCCCGGGGCAGGCAACGGCGTTGCGGGCCCTTGTCCGTTATTTCCTGGGGAGCGGGGCAGCGGGCCAGATCAACACAACGGATAGCGGTGGCTGGCTCACGGACGACGCAGGCCGAGTGGACCGCGATTGTGACCGGCGCGCCGCCGTTATGCGATGTGTGCCCAGACAGTCGTGCGCTTGACGTCGCTGCCTTCCAGTGCACGGAGGCCGGGAACGTCGTAGGCGGTCAGCGGCGTCAGGCGGTCCCGCGGGAGATACGCCCGGCCGAAGTCGCCAACCAGGACCGCGGCTCCGCGGGCATGGCCCCGGTCCAGGAACCGCATCACCCTGCCGGCCAGATCACGTTCGTAGAAGGCGTCGGCAACGAGAAGCAGATCCGTGTCAGGGAACGGAGGGCCGTCCTCGTCCAGGACATCGGCGCAGGCGGCTGTGACCGCTACGCCGTTGGCTTCAGCGTTAACGGAGATGGCCGCAATAGCGAGCGGATCTATGTCGTAGGCGGTTACGGCCGCGGCCCCTGCCCTGGCCGCCGCAATCGCCACCAGCCCCGAGCCGGAGGCAATGTCGATCGCGTGCCTGCCGCTGACAACCTCAGGGTGGTCAAGAAGGTAGCGGGCCAGCGCCTGGCCGCCGGCCCAGGCGAACCCCCAGAACGGCGGGTCCAGACCGGTCCGCCCGGCCGCCAGCTCCGTGCGCTGCCACAATCCGATCGGCTCGCTGGCCTGGTGCAACCGGATCTCTGGAACCAGCGCCACGGAACTGAGCCGGGTGCTTGTCCGGATGATCTCCAGCGTGGCTGGCCCGGGCTGCGCGCTGCAGATCATGGTGGTCCTCCAGGTCATGGTGAGATGGCTGCGCCACTGCGACCTGCGGATGCTTGCCGTGGAGAATAGCCGACCATCATTCCTTGATAGCCGTCCGGCAGGGAGCTGTCGGTGCGCTCATGGGGCGGCGAGCAGCTCCTCGATCTCTTCGATGGCCTGGCTGTTGTCCCGGTAACGGACGGCGTGAATGCCCGCTTCGCGCGCACCGGCAACGCACAGGTCCGTGTCATCGAGGAAGACCGTCTCACCGGGGCGGACGCTCAGGCGGGCACAGACCAGGGCATAGATCCGCGGATCGGGCTTGCCCATCCCGGCCTCGTGGGAATAGACGATCTCGTCGACGAGGTCCTCGAATCCGTATGACGCCTGCTCCCGCTCCCGGGCGCCGACGAAACTGTTGCTCAAGATCCCGGTACGGTACCGCGGGCGCAGTCGGCGGGCGTATTCGATCAGTTCCGTGTTCGCGGTGCCCAGGTACTCGCGCCAGACGTCGCCCATGTACGCCGCGAGTTGCCACTCGTCCAGGCCGAGGCGATCCCTGATCGCCTCGTGCACGTAGTCCAAGGTGATCATGCCAAGGCCGCCGTTCATCCAGACATCGCCCATGCGCCTGCCCATTTCCCCGGCCGGCAGCCCGAGCCGGGCCTCCCATTGCCGGTCGACGCCGAGGTCCGGGGTGATCTCCAGCACGCCACCGATGTCAAACACCACCGCGCGGATCACCACGATGACCAAGGCCTCCTCACGCCGGGCACGGCGCCCGGTTGCCCCATGCTGGGCCTTCCCCGAGGCAAGGTCAAAGCCGCGTTTACGCAGTTACCCCGTGGCGCTCACCTACCCCGTGGCGCTCACCGCTGGCGCTCTTCCTTGCTGCCGCTAGACACCACCCCGGGCACCTGGACAGGCGTGGATGAACGAACGTGCCCTGGCGCTGACGGCTAGCAGGCCAGGCCGATCACGTGAGCGGAGGCGCAACCTGGTAGCTGTCAGGAAGCGGCGTCCCCGTCTTCGGCGACTCGACCTCGACGATGTCATCGCGCATCGGCATGAGCAGACCGACCAGCTCGGCCTGCTCCGCCCTGGGGACGTTGAGCTCGTCGAGCGCCGCGTCCAGATGCTGCATGACGACGTCGAACTCGCCGGCCGTGGTCTGCATACCGGCATGTGTCTCGGCCATGCTCCGGCCGGTGTAGGTGCAGGGGCCGCCAGTAACCTCACACAGTTGGTCGGCGACCTCTTTCAGGAGCCGCGGAATATCGGTCCGGGCAAACTTCCCGTTGGCCCGGTCATCGCCCCCGACACGCGCCACCCATGATTCCGTCAGCGCTTTGATCACGTCGAGACCGCCGAGCCGGTCATACAGCGATTTCGTCTGCGTTGTCATTTGTTCCCCCCTAAATCGCCTCATGAGGCTATTGCTTCTGCCTGAAAGCCGTCTCGCACCTCCAACCGAAGTCACACCACGGGAATTACTCAAAGTGACGGATAACGTTCGTGCGAATTTGCTCTTCAAAACGAACACACCGGCCAGCCGCAACTGGACCGCGCCACTGATTCCCCCTGCGGGCCTTGGCCCCCTGACACACTGCACCGCAACTCGCGGATGTGCAGGAGCGATGCAGAACGTGTGCAGATCGTATGGAGATCTTCCTCCATGCGATGTGCTGAGGCATGTGGTCGGCTCGATCGGTTGGACGCGTGCGTGGGGTGCTGGGAGCCGTGAGCGTGTCGCCCGGCACTTGGCCGGGCGCGAGGGCCGCGTTCGAGCTGACGTCGCGCCGCCCGCGCTCCAGCCCCGCCGGACCGGGATCCTTCGCCATGGGTCACGCTTTGCTCTCTATTTTATTACTATTTACTCAGGTCTCACGAGCCCCTGCCGTGGGCCTCCTACGCTCAGACCGGCGCCGAATGCTATTGAGCGTTAACGGCTGCGGGGCCAGGGCGGAGGCTCTGGCGGTTCCGGTACGGAGGGGCACAATGACGTCAGCAACAACCAGGAGCACGGGCGGCCGTCACGCGGAAGGCCACGGCTACGGCCTGGTTCTATTCGCATCGGTGCTGTTGGTCATCCTCGCCTGCTTCAACCTGATCTACGGCATCGCCGCGATCGCCAACTCGCACGTGTTCACCGCCAATGCCCACTACGTGTTCGGCAATCTGCGTACCTGGGGCTGGATCACGCTGATCATCGGCCTGCTGCAGCTGGGCGCGGCGGCGGGGGTGCTGGCGGGCAATCAGCTGGCGCGCTGGTTCGCGGTGGCCGTGCTGGGGCTGAACGCGATCGACCAGATGTTCTTCATCCCGGCCTACCCGTTCTGGTCGCTGATGATCATCGCGGTGGACGTGGTCGCGCTGTATGGGCTGTGCGCCTACGGCGGCCGCGAGAACCTGGCCGCCTGACGACCCCAGCGCTGCCCGGCCGGTTCCCGGGGGTGTTCGACTGGCCCGTGGGCGGGCCAGTCGGTCAGCACTTGGCCGGGCTTGCCGCGCAGCACGGCGGGCTCGGTGGTGATTGCGGCGGGCAGGCCGCCGGCGGCGGTGTCGATGGCATCCCACAGCCGCTGGCGGGGGCCGGACTTCGGTGGCCGGCCCAGCCGCGCCGAGTGCCAGCAAGGCGCCGGCCAGCCCGGCCAGGGCGGCGGCGAGACGGCGGATGTGGCGGATGGGATTCATGGCGATCCCCTTGGCTTGTAGCGCGATCTGTCAAGTGCGAGTGTGGGCAAGCCT
>DASYQM010000140.1:0-14691 GCA_036005525.1 Streptosporangiaceae bacterium | reverse complement strand
AGCGCGAGCGGCATACCACGCCGGACGGCTGCCTGTGCCGGTAATCCGCTGCGGCAGGAAGCTAGTCGTGCCGGTGCAGCCGATCTTGGACCTGCTCCGGATCGGCGGACAGCAGATCCGCTCGGCCAGCCGTGACCAGGTGCCCAGCGAGCGCGGAGAACAGCCGGGGGACAGCAAGGTGGCCGGGACGCCAACCCCGGCCACCTGAGGTTCGCCTCACCCAAAGACGAGCCAATCCCGCAACGGAGATGTCCACGATGGTACTTGACCGGCCCGGCGGGCACACGGAAGCGCCCGGGCCCCTGATCGGCGCCGGTATCTGGCGCGAGGTCGTTCGCGCCGCTGGTGGCCGCTGTGAGTGCACCGGTGGCTGCGGCGACGGCAAGCACTACGTCAAGGGCCGGATGGCCCGGGCCCGGACGTTCGCCGGCCGGTGCACCCGGGGGAACTCGCCGGTGTCACCGTTGCACGCGGTCCCGGTGAGGTCAGCCAGGCCTGAGGTTGCGATGCGGCTGACTGCGGCAGAGCTCGAGGCCTTGTGCGATGAGTGTGACGCCGGCGTCCAGGCCGCCCGGCGCCGGCAGGAGCGGGTTGCAGCAGCCGCCCGGCTGGCCAGTGATCAAGGGACACTCTGGTGAGCTCCGCGGACCGCTGGACGGTGGAGAGGGGACTCCGGGACTCTGGGCTGGCTCCGTCGGCCCGGCTCGTGGCCCTGAGCCTGCTGACTCGCGCTGAGGCCGGCACAGCCAAGATCCCCCTTGAGTTCGCACCGAGCTTGTCGATGCTCGCCAGTGACACCGGGCTGTCGAGAACCGGCGTAAGGAACGCGCTCAACAAGCTGGAATCAGAGGGATGGCTCACCCGGAACCGGAACCTCGCCAGGTCCTGGGCCGAAAGGCTGCCGACAGGCTACAAACTCCACCTGCCGAGTAGGGCACTCAGTGGCCTAGGGCACTCAGTGCCCTACTCCAGTAGGGCAAACAGTAGGGCACTCAGTAGGGCACTCAGTGCCCCCAGACCAGAACTACCAGAACTACCAGAACAGACAACATTCACAGAGTTCTGGAAGATCTACCCGCGGCAGATCGACGAGCAGGCCGCTGCCAGAGCGTGGGCCGCGGCGCTCCGTGATGCTGCCGCGGACGGCGCCGACCCTGCCGCGGTGATCATCGACGCCTGCCGCCGGTTCGCCCGCAGGATCGACGGCACAGAACCGGAGTTCATCTGCAAGCCCGCCAAGTGGCTACAGGAATGCCGCTGGCGTGACGACCTTGTCGACGCCGTCAAGGTCGACCTTCCCCGCAAAGATCATTAAGGAGTGATCTCGCAATGCCCTCACCCAAAACTGGCCAGCCCGCTGACTCACCCACGGAGGTTCCCGTGTCCCAGCCCGCACCCGACCCGTTCGATCTCAACGCCTTGCGGGAGCTGCCGCGCGACGACGACATCAAGGTCCGAAAGATCCTGCTGTCGATCCCGGTCCGCAAGCCGGGAAAGCAGGAGTTCTTCCGGGTGAACCCCGACCCTGAGTTCACCATCGACGCGCCCATTTACGAGCACGAGAACGGGCTCAACCGCGATCTCTACTGGATCCACCCGGATCTGCGGCCTGACCTGCGGCCTGAGCTGCGCTGGGTCCGCCTGTTCTACTGCAAGTCGCGGCGCGGGGTCGACTTCCTCTGGCCGGCCAAGCTGCCGCTCGCCGACGGTTCCGGATCCGGCCGGGCATGGTCCGAGTCCGCGCTCGAGATCGCGGACGCGGCCATGAAGTCGTGGGTCCGGATGGCTGGCAACACCGACTCCGGGCGGTATGAGCTCTTCGAGGCTCAGGGTGACCTGGGCGAGCCGGCCTGGCTCGACAAGTCGCTCCGGGAGCTGATCGAGCTGGCGTTCAAGGGGCGCGTCATCGACCACCAGGACCACCCGGTTCTGCAGGACCTGTATGGCCGGGTGTGATGCCTGACCTGCCCTACCGGGAGATCTGGGCGGCCGACTTCGAGTTCATCGCGAACCCGGGCGGCCGCCCAGACCCGGTCTGCATGGTGGCCCGGGAGCTCCGGTCAGGCCGGCTGATCCGGCTCTGGCAGGACGAGCTGCCCGGGCAGCCTCCGTTCCCCGTCGACGACGGCGTCTTGCTCGTCGCCTACATGGCTGCCGCCGAGCTCGGGTGCTTCCTCGAGCTCGGCTGGCCAGTGCCTGCCAGGATCCTGGACTTGTATGTGGAGTTCCGGGCCGCGACGAACGGGGCCAAGCCGCCCGGCGGTTACGGGCTGCTCAGCGCCCTGAGCTTCCACGGCCTGCCCGGGATCACCAGCGAGCAGAAGGAATCGGGCCGGGAGCTGGTGATGCGCGGCGGCCCGTGGTCAGCTTCCGGGCGCCGGGAGGTACTCGAGTACTGCCAGACCGACGTCGACTGCCTCGGCCCGCTGCTCGAGCGCATGACGCCGGCTATCACGGCCGGGCCGGCCGGCCTCGGCCAGGCCCTGCTGCGCGGCAGGTACATGGCCGCGGTCGCCAGCATGGAGCGCACGGGAGTACCGGTCGACGCAGAGATGCTCGTGCAGCTCCGCCGGCACTGGGGGAGCATCAAGGACGATCTCGTCGATGTGGTCGACAAGGACTACGGCGTCTTCGACGGGACGGTATTCAGGGCCGGGAAGTTCGGCGCCTGGCTGGCCGGCGAGGGCATCCCCTGGCCGCTGACCGACCGGGGCCATCTGTGCCTGGACCGGGACACGTTCAGCGACATGGCGAAGGTTCACCCCAAGCTGGAGCCGCTCAAACAGCTTCGCCGGACGCTGAGCGATCTCAGGCTGGAACGCCTGGCCGTCGGCCCGGACGGGCGCAACCGGGCGCCGCTGTGGCCGTTCGGGGCCCGCACTGGCCGGAACACGCCGAGCGCTAACGGGTTCATCTTCGGGCCGGCCCGGTGGCTCCGCGGGCTGATCAAGCCCGCGCCCGGCCAGGCGGTCGCCTACGTCGACTGGGCCTTCCAGGAGGTCGCCATCGCGGTCGCGCTGTCCGGGGACAAGGCGCTGCTCGGCGCGGTCGGCAGCGGCGATCCGTACCTGGCCTTCGCGAAGATGGCCGGCCTGGCACCGCCGGATGCGACCAGGCAGTCCCACGCCACGGTCCGGGACCAGTGCAAGACGTGTGTGCTCGGTACCAACTACGGCATGGGAGCCATCTCCCTGGCAGCCAGGCTCGGCGTGAACAAGATCCACGCGGATCATCTGCTGCGCCTGCTGGCCAGGACCTTCCCGGACTTCTCGGCATGGTCCGACCAGGTCGTCGACCGGGCCCTGCTCACCGGGCAGATCCGCAGCGAGTTCGGCTGGCCCATGCACGTGACGGCGGCCTCGATGCCGACGGCGCTGAAGAACTTCCCGATGCAGGCCAACGGCGCCGAGATGCTCCGGATCGCGGCCAGCCTGGCTACCGAGCAGGGGATCCAGGTGTGCGCTCCCGTGCATGACGCCCTGCTGATCGAGGCATCTGCGGGCGAGCTCGACGAGGCCGTCAGCGCGACTCGCGCTGCCATGGCGGAAGCTTCCTGGGCAGTCCTGGACGGGCTGGAGCTCGCGACCGACGTGTCGACCGTGAAGTGGCCCTGCCGGTACGCCGACCCTCGCGGCCAGGTCATGTGGGACCGCGTCACCGGGATCCTGGAACGAATCGAAGCGAGCTCGCCGGCGGTGCGCTCGCTCGGTGAGCTCGAGGGCAACGCGGCGGACCACATGACCGCTGGCAGGCCCGCAGCCAGCCCCGCGCAAGATCAAGAGAACGGCTGGTGAACACAAATGGCAGGCGCGGTCAGCCGGCCCGTGACCCCGAATGGAGGATGACCCCGTGCCCAGCATCGGCGAAAAACTCTTGATCGCCTTGCATGACGCCGACGACCGCATCGACGCTGTGCTGGCCGAATGGGACACCCTGCCCCGCGCGCCCGGAGCGACATGGATACCGCAGGAGATTCGCGACGCCCACCGCGCCAGGCGTCACCAGGGCGAGGCCGAACGCCAGGCCGTGGCCTTCCAGGTGTGGGGCTACTTCGAAGGCCCGTCGGCACGCGGCCGCTACGACGGGCCCGAACGGCCCACCGCCGAAGAACTGGCCGCTTGGACGTTCCTCACGCACTGGCGCTACCTCCGGACTCACAGAAGCCGCCGCCGTGACTGACAGCCAACCCATCAGCCAGGACGATGGCGGCCGACCCATCAGCCGCCAGTGCGCCGGCCACGTGAAATTGCCCGATGGCACGCTGCGCCGCTGCCGCCGGTCGGCGGATCACGGTACGAATGTCTGCGGATCGCATGGTGCCCGCGCTCCGCAGGTCCGCCGCAAGGCTGGCGCGAGGGTGGCGGAAGCCAGGGCACTCGCGGTGTTCCAGGCGCACTCGCCGAATGGGGACACGCCGGTTGATGTGATCAGCGAGCTGGCCAGCCTCGTCCGTGAGGTCACCCGGTTCCGCGATTTTCTCCGCGACCGGGTGAGCGAGCTGTCCGGCGATCAGTGGTCGTATGAGCACCCGGCGCGGGAGAGGATCACTGTCGAGATCGGGCTGTATGAGCGGGCGTGCGACAGGTCGGCGCGTTTGCTGGCCGATGTCGCCCGCCTCGGCCTGGAGGATCTGGAGCGCCGGGCCGCTGACCATCAGGCGCTGCTGGAGCGGGCCAGAGCCGAGCGGATCGTCGCCGGGATCGATGAAGTCCTGGCGGTGCTGGACCTGGATGAGCGGCAGTGGGAGCTCGCGCCTCGGGCGATGGCGGCACTCCTGCTGCACCTGGCCGGATCGGACGCCGATGCCGGACCCGCCTGATTCGCAGCAGCACGCCGAGTTCCTCGTGCTGGTGCTCGAGGACTGGTGCCGGCGGCGTCGCTTCGATGGTGACCCGCCGCTGCGGGAAGGGCTGCGGGAAGCGCTGGCGACGGCCGCGGCCAGTGCCCCGCACCTGGCCGCTCTGTGCCCGCATCTGCGGCGTGAACTCAGCCCGCGAGCGGCATGGCAGGTTTCCAGGCAGGCCAGCGCGCTTGCCCGCGTCCAGGCAGCGAGTGAGATGGCGTCGGCCGCCAACGGCAGCGCAGCCTGGATGACAACGGCGGAAGCGGGCCGGGCACTGGCAATCGCCCCGGATTCGGTTCGGTGGCTGCTCCGGCGCGGCCTGATCAGTGGCCGCCGCGGATGGCTGGTGAACTCGGCCAGCGTGATCACCTATGCGGGCAGGAGGCGCAATGGCGAGACAGCCGGCCGATCCGTGGCACCAGGAGATCCTTGACGCGCTGTGTGAGGGACGCATCACGGCGGCAACCGCGGCGACGTGGCAGCAGATGCGGATCGACGCGCAGGCCCGTGAGGCCCGTGAGGTGCGGGCGCACGCCACGGAGCAGCTGCGGACCCGGCTGCACAGCGCCGTCGCGGCGCGCTGTCCGGCGACGGCACGGACGAGTTCAGCCGTCTGTTCGATCCCCGCCGGCCGCTAGGGCCGCCGCTGACCCACGAGGAGTATCCCAGCCAGAGCTTGATCTATGACGGCGGGCAGCAGGGCCAGCCCAGCCGCCAGCCGAGGACGGCGGCGAGTGCAGGCGATGACGAGGATTACGGCGACGCGAGGAATAGTCAAGACCTGTGGATTGGCGTGTCATGCGACTCGCTGACCTCCTCCCTGCTCGTCGGGTCATTCGACGAGTTTGCCCCTCTCGAAGGTCGCGCTCGCGCGGACCAGGGCGACCAGGTGCGGAGTGTTCATGGGCCCCGCCACCGGTGCTGGGCTGACTCGATGGGTTTGAAGGCCATCGCGACCCCGGGCGGCCTGGGAGCCGCGGCCCTTGGTGACCCGGGTCCGGAGCCGGACAGTGGCGGAGGTGGACTCGATCGGGTTGGGTGGTGCGCAGTGTGCCGCGCTATCCGGCTCTCGTCCCCTCGGGTGCAGGGATGAACCCCAGCTGCTGGAGCATGCCGAACTGGTCCTGCACGACCCAGTGCTCGACGACCTTGCCGTCGGCGATGCGATCGAGATGTACGGCGCTCCACGTCGCGCGCTTGCCACTCGGCGGCATCCCGGCCAACTCGCCCTGCATCGTTCCCGAGGCCGTGATGTGAAGGGCCACCAGGTCGGCCTCCGCCACGGCGTGCTCGATCTGGATGTCCAGGTCGGGGAAGGCCTGGCGGATCGCGGCCGCGAAGAGCTTGACCCCCTCGGGACCGGGAGGCTGACCCGGCACCGGAGGTCCGTGGTCGATGAAGTCCGGAGCGAGGACCTCGTCAACGACGTCCAGGTTGCCCTGGACGAAGACCTCCAGTGGCATCCGGGCGGCCAGCGCCTTGTTCGCCTCGGACATGGTGACCATCCCCTTCTCGGCTAGCTGTTCAACCTACTCCCGGCGGCCCGCGAGGAATAGTCAAGACCTGTTGGATTGGCGTGTCACGCGACTTGCTGATCACCTCCTGATTCGTCGGGTCGTTCGACGAGCTTGCCTTTCTCGAAGTGGGCGTCGGCGCGGACGAGGGCGACGAGGTGGGGCGCGTTAACGGCACGCCAGCGGGCCTGTGCGGATTCGATGAGCTTGAACGCCATCGCTACACCGGCGGCCCTGGAGCCGGGTCCCTTGGTGACCCGCTGCCGGAGCCTCACGGTGGCGAAGGTCGACTCGATGGGGTTGGTGGTGCGCAGGTGGATCCAGTGCTCGGCGGGGTAGTCGTAGAAGGCCAGCAGGACGTCGAGGTGATCGGTGATCTTCGCGGTAGCTTTGGGCCACTTGGCTCCGTAGAGGTCCTCGAACGCCTTGGCGGCCTTCAGGGCGTGGTCGCGGTCCTCGGCGTTGTAGATCTCGGCCAGTGCGGCCTTCGCGCCGGGATGCGCCGACTTCGGGAGCGCGGCAAGAACATTGCCGCCGACGTGGAACCAGCAGCGCTGCTCCTTGGTCTGGGGGAACACCTCGCGCAGCGCCTTCCAGAACCCGAGTGCGCCGTCGCCGACCGCGAGCACCGGCGCCCTCATCCCACGGCGCTTGCACGAGCGGAGCAGGTCGGCCCACGACTCGGACGACTCGCGGAACCCGTCGGCGAGCGCGACCAGCTCCTTGGTCCCGTCGGCACGGACGCCGATGATCACCAGCAGACGCACCTTGTCCTGCTCGAGGCGGATCTTGAGGTGGATCGCGTCGACCCAGCAGTACACGTAGTCGGTGTCGGCCAGGGAGCGCTTGTTGAACGCAGCCGCGTCGTCTTGCCACTGCGTGGTGAGCCGGGTGATCGTCGCCGGCGACAGGCCCGTGGCCGAGCCGAGGAACTGCTCCAACGCCGGGGCGAAGTCACCGCTGGACAGGCCGTGCAGGTACAGCAACGGCAGCACCTCGGCGACCTGCGGAGACTTCCGGGCCCACGCCGGCAGGATCGCGGAGGAGAACCGCCTCCGCGCGCCGGTCTCCTCGTCGGTGCGCTTGTCGTTGACACGTGGCGCCCGCACCGGCACCGCACCCGCTGCCGTGCTCACCTCTCGCTCGGCGCGGTAGCCGTTGCGAACCACCAGCCGGTGACCCGCCTCATCGACCTGGTCGGCGTGGGCGTCGACGTAAGCGGCGACCTCGGCCTGCAACGCCGCCGCGAGCATCGCCCTCGCACCGTCCCGGACCTGGGCCTCGTCGATCCCCGGCCAGTAGCACTCGACCACGAAGGTTGCCGTGGTTCCTCCTTTCGGCCCGTCAGTGGAGCCATCCACCGGGCAGGTGCGTCCTGCGTCGGTGGATGGCTCTGGCCGGGTGGTCCTAGCAACTCCACCACGGGGCCACGGTTGGGTCTTCGAGCGGGCCTATGGCGCGAGGGGGTGGGTGCCCCAGTCCGGGGCTTCGTTGGATTGGGACGCGTCGCCGTGCGTGACCTGGACGAGCCCGGTGCCGTCCGGCCTGACGGTGTACACGTTCCGGCCGAGGTCTCCACTGCCGGCGGCGAAGACGATCTGGGTGCCGTCCGGCGACCAGCTTGGGTCGAAGCAGCCCCCCGCGTTCGGGTCGGAGTTCGGCCCGCCGCACCCGTAGGCCGGGTGCGCGGGAACCTCGCGCAGCCCGGTGCCGTTGGCGTGCACGATCCACAGCGAGCCGTGCACGTCGCTTGTCACGTGCCGGGAGAACACGATGTCGTTGCCCTGCGGGGACCACCCCACGGTGCAGCAGGCGGCGCCCGGTGCGATCCGGCGAAGGTGCGTGCCGTCGCTGTGGACGACGAACAGGCCCAGCTCGTCGCCGTCCTGGCTCAAGCGGATGAACGCGAACCGCTTGCCGTTCGGCGAATACTCACCCGGCTGGTCGGCGCCGCCCGGGTTGGACGTGACCCGGGTCAGCCCCTGCCCGTCCGAGACGCGAATCGTGTAGATGCCGTTGCGGGTCGGGTCGCTGTCGCTCCCCCCCGGGCAGGCCAGACGCTTCGCGTCGGGCGTCCACACGTAGCACCAGAGGCCCGGCAGCAGGTCGGGGGCCGGCTCCAAGATCTCCCGGTAACTGCCGGTGTCCGGGTTGACGATCGTCGCGCCACCTTCCCTGTCGGAGATCGGGTTGCCGCAGGTCACGAGCTGGGTGCCGTCCGGTGACCACCGCGGGCACTCCATGGCGAACGGGGCCACCTGATGCTCGTGGCTGCCGTCCGGGTTGACGGTGTAGGCGACGAGGTCGTCGATCGACGGGTCGTAGCGGGCGAAGACGATCTGCCCGTTCGCGTGGCTCGGGTTCGCGGTGGCCGACGACGCGTTGAGCGCCGGCAGCGCGGCGATGCAAATGGCGAATCCGAGCCTGACCAGCTTGCGCATGCCTACCCCTTTCACGCGGTGTCGCTGCGCTGTCCTTACGGGGCGACCTGCACCTGCGCGGTCCCGCCGATCTGGCCGAGGGCAAAACCGGTGATGACGTCGTCTGAGTTCAAGACATAGTGGCCGTAGCGGTCCGGCACCACGACCGTCACCGGGAACATGCCATCCACTAGGGCGACACCGCTGATCGTCAGCGTCGTGCCATCGTCTGTCCAGGTCACGTCGCCCCGCTGGTGGCCGGCCCCGTTGGGCCCGCCCGGGCCACTGTGGATGCAGTCGCTGCCGGTGTAGTCGCCGTTCCCGTCCCGGTTGAGCTCGATCCACAGCCAGACGCCGTCGCCCGGCACGCCACCCACGTTGTTGGCCGAGATCTCAACCTGGAACTGGGCCCCCGGGCCGTAGTCGGCAAGGGCAGGCGTAGCCGCCGTCCCAGCCAGTGCCAAGGCCAGGCACCCAGCCCCGGCTACGGCGGACAGCCTGTTGATGTAACGCATGTGGTCCCCCTTTGATGCCGATCGGCTGCCGGCGCTCCCTCGCCGGACTGCCGTCATTGATCAAACACCTGTTTACGCCCGGCCGTCTACGGCCATCTAATGAAAATCCGCCACGTAACTGCAAAGAATTCGCCACGTAACTGTAAAGAATTCGGCACGTAACTGTAAGAATTCGGCACGTAACTGCAAAGCAGGTCGGCACAAGCCCGGCTCGGCTAGCTGTTCCCGGCCGCAGCCGGGTGGCACTAGGCACAGCTTGGAGCGGCTCACAGGCAGGGACACGCGGGCGGCGTGGCAGATTCACCCGGCCCGTACGGAATGGGGATTCCCGTCGGTGACGGTTTATGACGGCCCGCAGGAGGGGGGCGCGCTGGCCGTCGGGTTGGCCGCGCGGAGGTTCCGTGTCTCCGTCCGCGCGGCCTGGGGCCCGTGGCGCCGTTGCCCCCGCGGGCCACGGGCTCCCCACGATCTGCAGTTGTTAAGGGATGCGCGGGAGGCCCGGCCGGTTTACATCCGGGGGCTGCGCTCCGGTTGCGGGGCACGTGCTAGTGCCGTGCGGGATGGCTGGCTGCCGGCCGTTGTGGTACCGGCCGTTGTGCTCGGCGTGAGCGGTCACCCTGCCTGGTGGGCGGCGTACACCACCACCAGGCAGAATCCGGCCGCCGTGGCCGCCGCGTACACCAGCGCCCAGCTGGCGTAGCGCAGCCACCACGACAGCGGGTGCCTCATCCGTCCTGCCTGGGCCATGCCCATGTGACGCGCTGCTGGCCGTTCAGGTTGACACCAGGGCTGTCCTGGAGGATGGCGGCCACGTCCTCGGCAGTGACGCCGTGGGAAATGCAGGTGAACCTCCGGCGCCCGTTCGATCGCTTGCCGGGGGGCGGCAGCTGGCCGGCGTGCGCCGCCGCCTGGCCGTGGCCGAGGGCGCGCTCGCCCGGTGGCCGAGGCCGAGCAGCGGTTCGACGCCGCGAGTGCCCGGGTGGCCGAAGCGCAGCAGGCCCTAGATGAGGCGTGTGAAGAGCAGGGCCGGGCCCGCCGGGACCGGTACGCGGCCGCCACGCCCGCAGGCAGGCTGTGGAGGCGGTGCGGCGGCTGGAGCGCCGCAGGCGGCAGGTGGCCGATCGGCTGGAGTGGATGCCGCCATTAAATGACGCTCGTGTGCTGAGGCACCGAGCTGCCCTGGTGTGGGAGAGGTCCGCCAAAGCCAGCTACATGCAGTCCTTCGGCTGGCGCAAAGGACGCGTGCGAGTTGGCGTGCTCGCGGTGTGTTATCCCAGCCAAGTGCCAGGTTCTTCCGGCCCGGCCGGTGTCGTTACCCAAACGTTCCGCTTGACACCGAAATGTTCCGGCGTGAATAGTCAGCCGTCAAGAGTCCCGGGTTCCCTAGAGGGGGCAAGGGGCGGGCAGCAGGCTCTGTTCCTGCCTCGCGGGCGCGGAGGAACAGAGGTCTGCGATGAAGAGATACCTTGCCGCGGCGGCCACGTTTGCGCTGGCGACAGCATCCATGGCGTTGTCCGCTCCGGGTGCGGTTGCCGCGGCGAAGACGGTGTGCCCGCCGGGCGGCGCCTCCCATACCACCTACCACGGCGGGCTGCTAGTGACCGGCCATAACTACTGCCTGCTCGACCACGTCACGGTGCATGGCGGGGTGACCGTGGCCGCGGGCAGCGACGTCGATCTAGAGAACACCACCGTGACCGGCGGGGTGCACGTGCGGCCCGGCGGGGAGATCGAGGTGGGGATCAGCCTGTTCTCCGGAGTCCGCTCACCGTCTACGGTGCGCGGGGGCATCCGGCTGCACCGGCCGGTGGACTGGGACATCGAGACCGCGCATATCTACGGCGGGGTGCGGATCAATGGGCTCAAGAGAGTTCCGCAGGCCCCAGTCCAGGCGCCCACTTTTTGCGGCAACACGGTCTATGGGGGCATGTCGGTGCGGGGCGTTTCGGCGCGGCCCGTCACCTGGATCGGCGATCCTGGGGAGACCATTGCCGGGGAACTGACCTGCCTGCGAAACCACATCCACGGCTCGCTGCGGATCAGTCACTCGCACACGGTGATCGTGGAAGGCAACCACACGAGCGGGTCGGTGCTTCTCAATGCCAGCCGGGTGGAGTTGAACGGCAACACCATCGGCGGCAGCCTCCACTGCAGCGGCGGCACCACCATCGTGCCCGGCGAAGCAGGCGATCCCCATGGCAACACCGTCCGGGGGGCTAACACCTGCTGAAAACACCACCCCACGCCAAGCCCTGCGGCGCCGGGCTGCCGGTCAGGTGTGGTACCGGCCGCGGCACGAGCCCGGCGCGTAACACCATCGGGTCGCCCGTCGCTGACAGTTCAGGGGTGGGGGACCGTGGCCGCGCCCTGTTCCCGCGCGGCTGGGGGAGCCCGCGGCGCCGTAATCTCCCCCGTCATCGGCCCGCGGGCTCCCCACCGGCCCAGTCATCTCAAGGGCCGGTCCTGCGAGCGCAGGATCGCGGCGACGTCCTCGGCGCTCACACCATGCCAGTGATGATGCACGTGGACCTCTGGTGCCCGTTCGAGCGCGGCCTGCTGCGGGCGCGGGAGCGGACGGGCGGTCCGGCCGGGCACATGGCGGCGTTCTGCAACGCGGCGCCGGGCTGCCGGTCGGTGTGCCGTCGGCCGTGGCACGAGCGGGTAAGCGGTCGCTGAGCCTAGCGCGGATGGGCTCCGGGCGTATCGGCAACGGGGGGCGTTCTGGGGTCCAGCACGACCCGGTCCGCGCCAAGCTCGCTACGGATCGCAGCCTCCAATTCATCAAATATCCCGCCGACTTGCACGCGTGCGACCATCCGGTCGCCGTCGTGCGGCCGGGCTTTGAGAGCAGCCCGCATCGCTTCAGCTTCCATCCGGTTGAATAGTCGGCTGACGGTTCTGCTGGCGAGCATGGTGCCGCGGGCACCGAGCCGGGCGCGCTCCAGGGGCGGCAGCCGGACATCGGTGAAGTACGCGCGCATCCGCTCCCTGGTGTCATCGTCCGCCATGGTGTACTCAAGGTGCTCTTTTTCGGCGTAGGCCTCGGTGAGCAGATCGGCGTAAAGCTGAGCCCGTTGCTCGCGTAGCCACCGGGCCTGGTCCTGGCGCAGAGCGAGCCTGAAAGTCAGCCAGGGAACCCAGACGGCGATGATCACCGCGAGCCCAGCTGATACCAGCGCGACAATCGTGTCGGCATGCATGGCGCCACATCGTACGGCGACAGGCACAGCCCAGAGCAGCAAGACGCACTGGCAGTGCGTCTGGGCGGCCGCGCACGGCCTGACTGTGAACGACCTGTGGCGCGCGATCAACGCGATTAACACCGCCTGCCGCTATCCTGCCCGGCCCGGTATCCGTCGCGGTAGCCGTCCTCGTATCCGTCTTCCTGGCCGTCCTGATATCCGTCCTCGCGGCCCTCTTTGTAGGCGGCGCACAGCGGCCGCCGGCAGGACGGGCCGCGGCACGCCGCGGGCCGGTGCGGGCCGTTTTGCGGCCTGGTCGGTGCGGCGGTCTTGTGCCCTACCGCCCAGGTCAGCAGCCTGGGCGGTAGGGCCTGGTTACGTTTCCCCATGTCAAATGCCGGTAGCGCGGCGCCTACTTGGGTAGGGCCTCAAGGGCGGCGCGGCGGCAGCCTTGCAGGTTCTGGCCGGCCATCTTCACCTGAACGGAGCGGACGCCGAGGGCGCGCAGCTGGGCGCTGATCGCGTCGCCCGTCAGGTCGGCCCAGCGGTCGGGCCAGCGGGCCGCGAGCCGCTCGGCGAGCACCGCCCAGTGCAGCCCTGTGCGGCCCTTGAACTGACGGGCCGCACATCACCTACCGCATCACCCGGGCCGTTAGCGGCCTGCCGTGCAGGTCACCGGCCCGGGGTGGGGTGAGGGTTAGTCCTCCGCCTGATCCGCAGGTCGGGCCAGCTCCCGCCGTATCTGGCTGCGGATCTCGTCAGCGACGTCCCACATCGCCTTCCTGTAGCCTTCGAGCGCCTGGCGCTCCTGGAGCGCCATCTGGTCCAGCTCGGCGCCGGGGTCGCGGGACTTGTCTGCCATCCGGATCACGACATCGGCGTTCTCGATCCGCGCGGCGCACTCGGCCCACCGCTCCAGCAGCCGCTGGACCTGTTCGCTGCCGTATGCCGTCACGAGCGCCTCGATGTGCCACCGTTCCGAAGGTGGCAGCGGGTCCGGTGCCTGCACCGGACCAATGAACGGGTGCACCGACCTTGCCCAGTCCCCGAAACGCGATAGGTACTCTCTCAGGGCGATGTACGCCTGTTCGAGCCGTTCCTGGTGCCGCGCCTCCCGGGCAATATCCCGCTGAGACCTGGTGGTCCGCCCGGCCGCTGCCAAGGTGGCCCACAAGCCGGCGATCGCGACCACGGCAGTTGAGCCGCCCGTGACCAGCGCCGCTTCCACGATGGGGTTCATGCCCGGGAGACTACCTACCCGGCGGCACCTGATGCCGGATCAAGTGCCCTCGCTGTCTCCCGCGCTCGCCGCGCTCGGCCGGGCAGTCCGGTACCTGGCGCGCGGCATGAGCCTGGAGCTGTCGAGGGTTCGATAGGCTCGTGTGCCATGAGCGACGACCGCCGCGACCAGGGGCCGGCATGGACCGCCGCATCGGACCAGGCCGCCGCCGCGCAGGTCGACATTAGCAGCCGGGTACGTGAGGGCTTCCATATCCGCTCGGCAGCGGAAAGCGTGACGTCAGGGCGTCCGCCGGTGCCAGTTGAGCAGGCCGAGGGCCTGCCGTACGGCCCGGTTGCTGAGGTAGTCACCCGGGTCGGCCGGCGTCTGGAGGCGGGCGAGCTTACCGTGTGCTCGCACGTCGTGAGCGCCCTGGCTACGGGCCTGTCCCGCGGGCCGGCCGTGCAGGCGCTGATCTGGCTCTCCTGGCACCCCGATCAGGTGAACTGTCCCGCGTGCGCGTTTACGCTGCCCGCTGCGAGCGAAGACGAGGACCGCCGCTGCGACGGGTGCAGGAAGCTGGTGCCACCCGGCGTCCAGATGAACGTGCGCAGCGACGTGACGCGGGCTCATCCGACCACGGCTGTCGAGGGCGGGCGGCTCGGCCCGCCGCTGGTCTGCCAGTTCGGCCTCTGCCCGGCCTGCAATGACGCCAGCGGCTACCACCCGGCGCGCTGAGCGTACGTTTGGCGCCATGAGCCAGCCAGAGGGCGATGCCCGGCCGAGGCATGAGCCAGGCCGTTACGAGTTGTTGCACTGATGACATGGGACACCGGGTCCCACGACCACGGGGCCGCTACCTGCGCCAACGCGCGGCAGCGGCCCCGGTGAGGCTGGCGGTGATGTCTGTCAGTCCTCCACTTGCCCCCGGACGTGCCGGATAGCGGCGGCGATGTCCTCCGGGGCCACGCCGTGAAAGTGGAGATGGACCTCGGCCG
>DASYQM010000139.1:0-1678 GCA_036005525.1 Streptosporangiaceae bacterium | reverse complement strand
GGTGCGGGCAGTCGCTGGCGCGGCCGGCCTGGGGCGTCTGCCGTACGCGCCGGGCAATGTTCGCCCGCACGGCCAGCTGTGGGATGAACGGGCCAGGGGCGGCGTGGTTGAGAGGTGCCTGCCTGGCCAGACTGTGGTTGTGGGAGTTGCCCCCGAGACCTACCTGCGGCTGATGGCCCAGGACCTGGCGGAGGCACGGCCGCTTTGGCGTCTTCGGGTGAGTGCAACCGGTGTCTAGGCCGTGGCGCATGCGTTCGCGATGCTTGGCTTGGTCAGCGCCGAGGGTGCCGAGGCTGCAATGACGGCCGCCGGCCGGGCGCTTGGACTCCGCGGGGCCGGCGGCTCGGAGCCTGGGGTCTGGCCGGGGTCGGCCTGCGGCTACTGGAACATGCGCGCTCAGGGGCGGCATGCCCTCGCCTGGATCCCTCGCGCTGTCGCCGCCGGCGCGTCGCGGTTTTCCGTGGCAGCGGCCGGCCTGCGCTGCGACTGGTTTGGGATGGCCCAGGCTGGCCTGCGGTTTCAGGTCCAGGCGGCCGCCGTGGGCCAGCAGCCGCCATCGCGGCATGCGGGCATGGCCCTGGCCGGGTTGTCGGCGGCCGATGACGCCGGGCATTCGTACCGGCTGCGCTGGGACGGCGGCCGCGGGAGCGGCCGGCTGTGGATGGGCGAGGTCGTCGCGGAGCCAAGGTTTGAGCATGAGCGGCCGGATGATGTTGCTTGGTTGGAACTGGCCACCGCGGGCGGCCCAGCTGCCCGCGTCGTTTTTGCGCCGCCACCGGCCATCCCGGTGGGGCCGGCCGCCGCGCCGTGGCCAACGCCTGCGGAGTCCTACCTCGCCTGGCTGAGCCGACAGGATCCGGCGCCGGAACTTGGCAGCGGCGGCAGGGAGGTCGTGGCGGCGGTCGCCGAGGCCCTTGTGTCGGTCGGCGCGATGCCGGCGCAAGCCCTCTCTTGCCGCCGATCCTGGGCAGGCACAAGCGCTCATCGCACCCGGACCTGCCGCTGACCTGGCCGCATCCCGTCCATCTCGGCACACCGCCCGACGCAGCTGCTGTGATCGAGGGCTTCGTCGCGATCAATGTCGCGGGCAATCTCCGGGCAGTCCCTGCCTCATCGGCTTGGGCCACACGATCAGTGCACCGTGGTTTGAATCCAGGATGATCACCGTCGTGCTTGACGGCCCCCGGCATGCCGGAAAGTCGCAGCCGGAAGGTGCGGCCGGTGGTTGAGCATGGCCGAGCTGGCCTGGGCCGCGCGCTCGCGAACGAACCAGCCAGGCCGCCATGGGGCACCCCGCTTCCCGGCGCACGTCCCTGGGACCGGGCAGAACGGCAGCAAGGCTCATGCCGCGGCGCGCGGCGCCGCCGATGAGCCGATCCCTGCCGGCGCCGAAGCGCCGGGCTTGGCACCAGAGCCCGTTTCTTCCTCAGACCCGGGCCGCTGCAGCGTCTTGCGGGTGACCGGATGTGCGCGACAATGTGGACGTCGACATCCCAGATCGCCTGGTCTTGGCACGGCGGTCAGGAGGGAATGACTTATGGGCACGGCTGAGGCTCCCGGGCGGCTGCTCCTGCGATACCGTCTGGACAGCGGCGTCGCCGTGGTTACGGTGATCGGTGAGCTCGACGTGTCCACCAGCGGGTTGCTCCGAGAGGGCCTGCTGCGGGTCCTCACTGAT
>DASYQM010000138.1:0-2140 GCA_036005525.1 Streptosporangiaceae bacterium | reverse complement strand
GGCAGGTCGGCGGCGAACCCCAGCAGCCGCAGCGCCCGGGCTCTGGCCGCCTGGTCGCTGTCGGCGCTGATCACCAGTTCGACCAGGGCGGGGTCGGCCATGGTGGTGCGGGCCGGGCCGTAGCGCTCCACGACCGCCGCGGCGGCGATGGCGAGCCGGTCCAACAGCAGTTCGTCAAGGGGACTCGGCGGGCCGGGGCGTTCCAGCCACACCGTGCCGATCTCCTCCTCATCGAGGGTGATCGGCGCCGTGGTGGACGCGGGTGGCGGCGGGGCGGACGCTTGGCTGCCGTCGGGCCCTACGCGGATCACCCGCACCGTGCCGTGGAGCCGGATCCCGGCCACGCACTCGGCCAGGCCCGCCGACGCCCGGGCGAGCGCCGGGAGATCCACCCGTCGGCGGATCAGGGTGTCGAAGAACATGACGACACGGATCGCGCCTTCGGCTTGCGAATCCAGGTGCGACAGCCGTTCGACCAGTGCCTCCACGACAGGAGGATAAGCGACGATCGGTGCGCGATCCAGGCGGAACTCCCGACAGCTGGCGGCTGATTTCGGGGGTGGTGACCGGGAGGATGGTCGACATGGATCCCGAACTGGAAGCATTCATCCCGTTATTCCCCCCGGCCGATCTGACCGATCCGGTCACCGCGCGCAAGAACCTGGCCGCGCTGGCCGCCTCGGTGCCGGCACTGGATACCGCGGACATGGAGATCGAGGACCGCACGGTGCCGGGCGATCCGGAGGTGGCGGTGCGGATCTATCGACCGCACCGGGCGGAGGGCGCCATCGTCTGGCTGCGCGGCGGCGGATTCGTCATGGGCGACCTGGACACCGAGCACCCGGCGGCCACGCGGCTTGCCGACGGCTCCGGCGCGGTGGTGATCTCGGTGGGCTACCGCCGGGCGCCCGAGCATCGGTTCCCGGCCGCCTTGGACGACGCCTATGCCGTACTGGTCTGGACCGCCGAGCGCCCGGCGGAGCTCGGCGTCGACCCGGCTCGGATCGCGGTCGGAGGTCACAGCGCCGGCGCGGGGCTCGCGGCCGCGGTGGCGTTGCGGGCCCGCGACCAGCAGGGGCCGCCGATCTGCTACCAACTGCTCAACCAGCCCGAGCTGGATGACCGGCAGGAGACCTGGTCGGCGCGGAACTTCACCGACACGCCCTGGATGACCCGCGACAAGGTCGCCGCTACATGGCGGCACTACCTGGGCTCCGCGCCCGCCTCCCCGTACGCCGCCCCGGCGCGGGCCGCCGACCTGTCCGGCCTGCCATCCGCCTATATCGCCACCGCGGAATTCGACCCGCTCCGCGACGAAGGCATCACCTACGCGCTGCGCCTGCTGCAGGCGGGCGTGTCGGTCGAGTTGCACCAGTGGCCCGGCACGTTCCACGGATCGCATGCAATCCTGTCCGCCGAGGTGTCCCAGCGGCAGATCGCTGAACTCGTCGCCGCCCTGCGCCGTGCCCTGGCCGAGTGAGGCGGGCCACGGCGGACCAGGCCGGCCACCCCCATGCCACAGCCCACCGGCGGGGATACGCCACTACTTCCGTCCAGAGCAGCCAGGAGAAGGCCGCCAAACTCCCGCGGGGGGTGCCGCCGACCGCGCAATCGGTGGCTCGCGTGACCGTCACGGCCACCGTGCGCTGGGAGGACGGGCCACCGGCCACGTCGCCCGGGCACTGATCCCGGCTCACCTCTAGGAGATCACCATGCGTAAGGCCTTCGTCATCGTCAGCGCTGTGTTGCTCGCCTCGTTCGTCCTGCAGTTCGTCTTCGCTGCCGTGGGCGCGTTCACGAAACCCGCGGGCGACGGCGCATATACCCTGCACAGCGTCAACGGGATGGCGGTCATCCCCGCGCTCACGCTGCTCACCACCTTGTTCGCCGCGCTGGCGAAGGCGCCGGGCCGGCTCATCGGGCTGGCGATCCTGCCGCTCGGCCTCGTCGTCGTGCAGGCGCTGATCGCCGTGCTCGCGAACGCGTTCACCGACGCCGCGGGGGGCAGCACCCCGCTCGGCCTGACCATCGCCGGGCTGCACGCGCTCAACGGGATCGTCGCCGTGCACGTCGTGGTCAGCGTCCACCGGGCAGCTCGACAGCTGGCCAGCCCGGCGGAGGCGGCATGACCACCGGCTCG
>DASYQM010000137.1:0-1767 GCA_036005525.1 Streptosporangiaceae bacterium | reverse complement strand
TGCAAGATCCCGCCGGGCGAGCTGGAGGAGACGATCGCCGCGCTAGTGCCCGGTGAGGCGGGGGCGGATCTGCTGGTGGGGGTCGAGCACGGTGACGACGGCGCGGTGGTGCGGGTGGGCCCGGCGCTGGCGGTGGTGGTGACGGCCGATTTTTTCACTCCGGTGGTGGACGACGCGTACACGTTCGGCCAGATCGCCGCGACCAACGCGCTGTCTGATGTCTACGCGATGGGTGGGGAGCCGCTGGTGGCGGTGAACCTGCTCGGCTGGCCACGTGACAAGCTGCCGGCCGAGCTGGCGGCGGAGGTGCTGCGCGGCGGCCTGGAGACCGGCCGCGCCGCGGGCTGCCATGTGGCGGGGGGGCACAGCATCGACGACCCGGAGCCGAAGTACGGCATGGCGGTGACCGGCGTAGCGGATCCGGCGGCGCTGCTGCGGATCGACGCCGGGCAGCCCGGCCTGCCGCTCAGCCTGAGCAAGCCGATCGGCACCGGCGTGCTCAACGCCTGGCACAAGGCAACGGGCCAGGTCAGCAAGGCGGCGATCGAGGTGATGACGACGCTGAACGCCGCCGCCGCCGCCCAGGCGCGTGCCGCTGGGGTCCGGTGCGCCACCGACGTGACCGGATTCGGCCTGCTCGGGCACCTGTTCAAGCTGGCCCGCGCCAGCGGGGTCTCCGCGGTGATCGACCATGCCGCGGTGCCGCTCATCGAGGGCACCCGCGCCGCCGCGGCCGCCGGGTACATCCCCGGCGGCAGCCGCCGGAACCTGGACTGGGTACTCCCGTACACCGACACCGGCGCGGTGGGCGAGGAAGACCTGCTCCTAATCGCGGACGCGCAGACCTCGGGCGGACTGCTGGTAGCCGGACAGCTGCCGGGAGCGGCGGTGATCGGGGAGCTGGTCCCGCGTCGCGACAGCGTGCTCATCGTCCGGTAGCCCGCTGCCACCGGCCGGGCCCGGCACGGGCCAGCTGGACGACCGCACGGCCGGTGAGTGGCGGACCGGTTGACGGCGAGGCGTGGACTACCGTTCGGTAGCGTGCCAGACTGCCGGGAATGGTTGTTGAGCCCGCCGCGATGCCGGACTGGCTCCTGCCCGTTTCAGGCCCTTCCGGGGATCGCGGCCGACTGGTCCTGAGGTGAGCTGATGATGGCTGATCAAGCGCGTTCGGCCCCCGCTCCGGGAGGACCGACCGAGGTCAAGTCCTGCTGGATGTGTGGTATCCGCTTGTCGGCCCATCACATGGTGGCCGATGGGGGCAGCGCCTGCTCCGACGTCCGCTGGTATTGCCTGGACACGCGGGGATGCACCGAACGCTGGACTTCTCGGCGGGCGGGCCGGGGCGACGTTCGTCAAGGCACGGCAAGAACGTCTCCGCGGCGGGGGACGCAGCCCGCAGGCCCGGACGCCGCCACGCCAGCGCCGGTGTAGCGGCGTTCTATGCCGCCGACCTCGCGCGCGGGAGCAGCATGAGGTCGCGGCGGTTGTGGAGCCCGTCTTCCGGGGGATGCGCCAGGCGAGATGGTGGATTCGATGCGATCACTGCTCAATACGCCCGCCGTGCCGACGCCACCGGCCTGCACCAGGCGGTCACGCCAGGTGCGGAATTCCAGTTCGTGAACATCGCCCGCTGGCGGACCGCGCAAGACTTTCAGGCGGCAATCCAGAGTCCCGGTTTCCGGGAAACGGCCGCAGGCCTGGCCGGCTACCGGCCGCATCCCGCCCTCTACCAGGTCGTGCGCACCTGACGGGCTGACAGCGTGC
>DASYQM010000136.1:0-10176 GCA_036005525.1 Streptosporangiaceae bacterium | reverse complement strand
CGGCGCGGCGCCGCGCCGGTGCACCTAGTGCAGCGTATCTGCGGGTGGATAAACAGCGACCATACCCACAGGGCCGCAATCAGCAGCGGGAAGAACACCACCGGGCCGCTCATAAATGATCCTGCTTTCCTGTGCTGGCCTCCCCAAAACTCCGCGGTGGGCCATGATCAGCTGCGGCTTGCTACAGCTGCTGGCCCCGGCCCGGCGGACAGTGCCGCGCCCGGGCCGGGCAGACCGGCATTCGGTCAAGGACTGTCAGCTTCAGCACGCCCAGCACGTTCGGGTACGGCACTACCAGCCGCGTTCGCCTGGCGCTGGCGGCCGCAAGTGACGTCTGCAGTAGAGATAGAACGTTGCCTTGCTGAGAGCCCGGCCGGTGCCGGGCGCGGGAGGACGATGCGATGTGCCTGCCCGTAACGGTCGGCCGCCGGGTGACGCACGACTCAGCGATCCCGGCGCGGCAGGAATCAGGCGGCGGCGTTGCGGACGCGGCGGCCTGGACAAGGGGGGCGCGTTCGGGGATCTGGCCACGGCCGGGTACGCCGAACGGGCGGTGCTCTGGCTGCTTTGGGCGGGCGGAGGCTGGCCGCGCCCCGGGCAGGTTTACTGCCACCGCCCCCGGGAAGATGCCGCGGGTGCCTGAGCTGACTGGTGTCTGGCGATGGAGGAGCTGACCGGGCCGCGAGCCGGCCGGCGTCAGAGACGTCAGCAGGAGGTCCACCTCTCCCGCCGGGCCGGGGCCTGGGTTGTGTGGTGGGTGGTTCTGATGTCGTTCTGGGTCATCCTGGATGATTCCATCGCCCTGGATGAGCTGCTGGCCGGGGCCGGGGCGGCGGCCCTGGGGGCCACCTTCGCCGAACTGGTCGGCTACCAGGCGGCCGCCCGGTTCCGGATGCGGGCCGGGTGGCTGGTCTCGGCGCTGGGCCTGCCCGGCCAAGTGCTGCGGGACACGGTGATCGTCTTTGCGGCCCTGTGGCGGAGGCTGGCCCGTGGCGAGCAGCCACCCAGCGGATTCCGCGAGATCCCCGGCCGCTTCGGCGACGACAGCGATGAAGGCGTCACGAGGCGGGTGCTGCTTGTCGGCGGCCGGTCGGTTGCTCCCAACACGTTCGTGCTCGGGATCGACAGGGAGCGGAATGTCATGGTCGTCCACCAGCTGGTGGTGAACGAGGGGAAGGCTGCCCGGTGAATGGTTTCGTGGTCGCGGCCATCGTCATGCTCATCGGGGTTGTCCCGTGCGGGATCGTGGTCTGGCGGGGCACAGCCGTGGAAGCAGTCGCCGGATACCAGGCCATCAGCTCGATCGTCGTGATGGTGCTGGTCCTGCTGGCCGAGGGCTTCAGCCGCTTCGGGGAGCTGGAACTGCCCATCGTGCTGGCGTTGCTGCTGTTCGGCAGCGGGCTGGTCTTCGTCCGCGCACTGGAGCGATGGCTGTGATCGTCAGGCAGATCCTCGCGGACACGTTCCTGGGACTGGCCACGGCGGTTGTGCTCGCGTCGTCGGTGGGCGTGCTGGTGATGCGTGACGTTTACGACAAGCTTCACTTCGTGACTCCGGCCGCCCTGGTGGCTCCCATCCTGGTGACGCTTGCGGTCCTGGTACGAGCCCGGTTCTCGGCCACTACCGCCGAGATGTTTCTGGTCCTGCTGTTCATGGTGATCGCCGGCCCGTACCTGAGCCACGCCACCATCCGGGCGGCCCGCGCCCGCGAGCAGGGGGACTGGCGTGGCGGCGGCGGTCGCTCCGATCGGGGGCGCCGATGAGCATGAGCGGCTACACGGCGGTCATCCCGCACTCGGCTCCGCTTGCCCTGATGAATGTCCTGCAGGTAACGATCCTGGTCCTGGTGGCCGCCGGCGCCACGGCCGTGGTGCTCGTCCGCGACCCGGTCCGCCAGGTCATCGCGCTGAGCGTCTACGGGGTACTGCTGGCGGTCTTGTTCCTGGCCTTTCAGGCTCCCGATGTCACGCTGTCCGAGCTGACGGTCGGCGCGGTGGCCGTCCCGCTGCTGCTGCTGCTCACCCTGGCCAAGGTCCGGAGGCGGGAGGAATGAGCCCGGCGGTGCGCCGCTGGGTCTTCCTGGCCGGGGCGGCCGGCCTGGCCGCCTTCTACCTGTGGGGCCTGACCGGCCTGCCCGGCTTCGGCAACTACCCGGGCCCGTACGGGGACATCATCAATCGCATCGCGGTGGCCCAGACGAACGCGACCGGTGTGGTGTCGGCGGTCAATTTCGCATACCGGGCCTTCGACACCCTCGGCGAGGAGTTCATTCTTTTCGCCGCCGCCGTTGGCGTGAGTGTCGTGCTGCGCCATCTGCGGGGCGAGCGGGAGCGGCCCGCCCGCGACGAGTCGATGGGCCGGGATGTCGGCCCCACCAGCGACGCCGTTCGGATGGTCTCCTTGATCCTGGTCGGGCCCACGCTGGTGATGGGGTGGTATCTCGCCTCGCACGCCCAGACCAGTCCCTCGGGCGGTTTCCAGGGCGGAGTGGTGCTGGCCACCGCGCTCATCCTGATCTACCTGGCCGGGGAATTCCTCGTCTTCGAGCGGATCAGCCCGCTTGCCGCCATCGACGCCGCGGAGGCGGCCGGGGCGGGCGGCTTCGCCGCTATCGGGGTCAGCGCGGTCGCGATGGGGTTGCCGTATCTCACCAATTTCCTGCCGCTTGGCGGCAGGCCCGGCGCCGTGAGCTCGTCGGGGACGATCGCGCTCATCAGCTTCTTCGTCGGCATCGAAGTCGCCGCCGCCTTCGTCGTGATCGTGAGCGAGTTGCTTGAGCAGACGCTCCTTTCCCGGCAGGAGAGCCGGTGATGGGCGTCTTCCCGTTCATCGTCGTGGCGTGGATCCTCGCCGTCGGGCTGTATGGCATCGTCACCAGCCGGCACCTCGTGCATCAGATCGTCTGCCTGATCGTGGTCCAGTCCTCGACCTATGTGCTGCTGCTGGGCGTGGGCTACCGGCGCGGGGCGGCCGCCCCCTACTTCTCCGACGTCTCGGTGCACACCCCCGCGGTGGATCCCGTGGTCCAGGCGCTGACACTGACCGATGTCGTGGTCGAAGCGGCCGTGACCGCCCTGCTCCTGGCGTTCGCCGTCCAGGCCCACAAGCGGTTCGGCACCCTCGACCCGCAAGAGCTCGTCCAGTTCAAGGGCTGAGGCGCGGCCCGCCGTGGATCACCTGCTGGCTCTGGCCACCGCCACGCCGCTGCTCGTGGCGGCGGCGATGGCGGCCCTGAATCCGCTGTTCCGCGGCGAGCGGCGGCGGCGCACCCTCGACGCCGTCGCGGTCCTCACCGCCGCTGTGGTCGCGGTCATGCTCGCCGTGATCGTGGTGCGCACGGCCCATGGGGACGCCGTCTACTGGTTCGCCGGCTTCCGGCCGTCGCGCGGGATCGCCATCGGCATCGATTTCGCCGTCGGGCAGCTGAGCGCGGGGCTGGCATGCCTTGCCGCAGTCCTCGTGGTCGCGGCGATGGTCTTCTCCTGGCGTTACTTCGAGCAGGTGGGCAGCTTTTACCACGCCCTCATGCTGACCTTCCTGGCGGGCATGGTGGGCTTCTGCCTCACCGGTGACATCTTCGACCTGTTTGTGTGGTTCGAGCTCATGGGGGTGTCGGCCTACGCCCTCACCGCGTACCGGCCGGAAGAACGCGGGCCGATCCAGGGTGCCCTGAACTTCGCGATCACCAACAGCGTGGGCGCCTACCTTTGGCTGTCGGGCATCGGCATCATCTACGGGCGTACCGGCGCGCTCAACATGGCCCAGATCGGCCGGGACGTCGCCCGGCACGGCTCGGACCGCCTGGTGGTGGTGGCCTTCGTCCTGATCATCACGGGGTTGCTGATCAAGGGCGCGATCGTGCCCGTCCACTTCTGGCTGGCCGATGCCCATGCGGTGGCCCCCACGCCGGTCTGCGTGCTGTTCTCCGGCGTCATGGTGGAACTCGGGCTGTATGGGATCGCCCGGGTGTACTGGTCGATGTTCGGCCGTTCGCTTGGCCACCAGGCCACCATTACCCACACCTTCCTGACCCTCGGGCTGCTGACCGCCGTGGTCGGCGCCCTGTTCTGCTTCCGGGAACGGCACCTCAAGCGCCTGCTCGCGTTCTCCACCATCAGCCATGCCGGCCTGTTCCTGACCGGCATCGCCCTCCTCACACCGCTCGGGCTGGCCGGCGCGGCCGTCTACGTCGCCGGTCACGGCCTGGTGAAGGCAGCGCTTTTCCTGTGCGTCGGCATCGTCTTGCACCGTCTCGGCTCGGTCAACGAGACCTGGCTACACGGCCGCGGCCGTCTGCTGCCGCTCACAGGAGCGGTGTTCACGCTGGCCGCTCTCGGGCTCGCCGACATGCCCCCCTTCGCCACGTTCCGGGGGAAAGGCTGGATCGAGGCAAGCGCCGCCGCCCACGGCATGTCGTGGATCACCGCCGTGTTCATCATCTGCTCCGTCTTGGTCGGCGGAGCCGTGCTGCGGGTGGCCGGAGGCGTCTTCTACGGGCTGGGCGATCCGCCCAGCGAGGAAGGCCAGATGGCAGTCGAGGCCTCCGAGGAAACCGGCGAGACCGATCAGGCCCGGCGGCGAACCCCGGCCACCATGATCGTCCCCGCCGCTGTGCTGGCCCTTGCTGGCATCGTCATCGGGCTGCTGCCCCGTATCGGCCCGGCCGTCCAGGCGGCAGCGGTGCGGTTCCAGGACCAGACCGCCTACAACGCCACCGTCCTGTCAGGCGCGCACGTGGCTCATCCCACCGCCCTCTTCGCGCCCGAGCCCGCCGGGATCACCGCGGCCGACCTGGCCAGCGGCCTGGGCGCGACCGCCGGGGCGCTCGTGCTCGCCTTCCTCGCCCTCTACTGGCGGCGCCTGCCGCTGCTGCGCCGTGGCTTCGAGCCGGGCGCGGGCCTGGAGTGGCCCATCCGCCGCTTCCAGAGCGGCGTCGTCAACGACTATGTGACCTGGATCGTGGTCGGCGCCGCCTGCGTGGGCGGCACCCTGGCGTTCTCCATCCGGTAGCTGCCACAGCTTCTGAGCGAATGGCCTGAGCCAGGGTCAGTACGTGGCATACAGCGCGCCATGTGCGGCGTGGACGCCTGGGTCTGCTTCCCGCGTGCCGCCCCATATACCGGCGCGCTAGGCGACGACTAGGCAGGCAGCCTGGCCTCGCCGGAGTAGACGTTCATTGATCCGCCCCGCAGAAAGCCAACGAGCGTCATCCCGGACTCTTGCGCAAGCTCGGCGGCCAGCGAAGACGGCGCGGAGACGGCAGCGAGGACGGGGATGCCGGCGAGCAAGCACTTCTGGGTGAGCTCGAAGGACGCGCGCCCGCTGACAAGCAGGACGCGGCCGGTCAGCGGCAACAGCCCTTCGCGCAAGGCCCACCCGACAACCTTGTCCACAGCATTGTGCCTGCCGACGTCCTCCCGCAGCGCCAGCAACTCACCGGATGAGGTGAACAACCCGGCGGCGTGCAGGCCGCCGGTCTTGCTGAAGACCTGCTGCGCATCGCGAAGCAGTGAGGGCATCCGGGCCAGTGTGGCGGGTGCAACAACTGTCTTATCAGCGGACAAGTCATAGCTGGACCGAACCGCGAGCTCGCTGATCGTGGCCTTGCCGCATACCCCGCAGGCGCTGCTCGTCGGAAAGCTGCGGCGCAGGACCGGCCCAGTGGCCCGTCCAGGGCTCAGGCTGACATCGGCCACGTTGTGCGCCGTCTCATGGTCGCGGTAGCCGCTCTGCCCGTTGCCGCAGATCCTGATCTGGATGATGTCCGCAGCGGAACGCACGATCCCCTCGCTGACCAGGAACCCGGCGGCCAGGTCAGTGTCGTCGCCGGGGGTACGCATGGTGACTGTGAGCGGCTCACCGCCGATGCGGATTTCCAGCGGCTCCTCGGCGGCCAGCAAGTCCGCCTGAGGATTAATGCCGACCTGGCCGCACGCCTCCGGGGCATCACCGGTCTGGGAGGCATCACTGGGAAGGGCAATGCGCAGCACACGCCGCCTTGCGGTCCTGCCGGTCACGTGCGTGACCTGCCCGCGAAACGGCGTACGTAACGGGGCGGGCAGATATGCCGGGAGCAGCGTGTCACGGCGGCGGTGAGCCTGCGGCCCGGCTGCGGAGCCGGTCCCGCTGCGGGACAACGGTGTACTTGGGGTCAGCGGCGGAGGCCAGGCCCGCGTGGAAGATGCCCCACCGGGTGGCGGCGGAGGCGGCCAGTAACGAGGCGCCCGCCAGGGCGCTGATGACCCTGCCGCGCCTGCCCCCGGCCCGGCCCAGCAGCGCGCCCGCCGCCCCCAGCACAGACAGCACCTGGCCGGCCCGGATGTAGGCGCCGGCACGGCCCGACCGGTAGGGCTCGGCGGCCAGGCCGGCCCGCCGCGTCATCCGCTCGAACGCGGCCGCCTCGGTGCAGACGCCGAAGAGGGCCAGGTTGCGGGCCGGCTGGCTCTCGCCGGGCGGGGCCGCGAGCAGGACGAGGCCTCCGGCGGCCATTGCGGCCGACCCGGTGAACACGAACGGCATCTCGCGATAGCCCTCGTGCCAGGCGGGCACGGCCGTGTCGGTGATCAGCGCCGCGGTGTAGGACGCGAGCCCGGGGGCAAGCACCGCGGCGGCGGCGGTCGCGGCCGCGCCGGTCCGCGGCAGGCGGCCGGTGAGCGCGCAGGCCGCGGCCGTGCCCGCGGCCGGGACGTAGCCGGACAGGATCCACGAGCCGACGCTCATCGGCGATGTGACCTTGAACACCCGCAGCATGTTGGAGAACCGGGCGGGCCGGCCGAGGTCGTGGACCAGCCCGGCCAGCCCCAGGCAGGCCGCGCCGAGCGCGGCGGTCTTACTGGCCCGGGCCAGCGTGGCGCGGCCGGTTAGCTGGGCCCCGGCGGCCAGCAGCGACGAGCCGCCGGCCAGCCCGCCGAGAAACAGGTAGCCGGGGATGTCCGGCGACCGCCAGACGGGCGCGTTGAGGACCGGCCTGCCGTAGTAGGAGGCGAACTCGGCGGGCGGCACCATCGGCTGCTCGGCCCGGCGGCCCGCCCGGCCCCGCCGGCGGCGCCCGGTCTCCGTTCCCGGCGTGATGTCCGTCCCCGGCGTGGCCTCCCGGCCCGGGCGCACGCCGTGCAGGCCCTCCCTGGTGACCTCGGCCTCGCTCACCTGCGCCCTCCCAGGGCAGTGACGGAGAAGGCGGCGGCGGCACCGGCGGCCAGCGTCGCGGCGGCCGCGCCGACCCGCCGCCACATGGCGGGCAGGTCGCGGGTGGTGACGACCGGGTCGGGCGGCAGCCCGTACACCTCCGGCTCATCCAGCAGCAGGAAGAACGCGCCGTCCCCGCCGACGCCGTCGTCGGGGTCCTCCCCGTAGAGCCGGGCGTCGGCGACCCCGGCCGTGTGCAGTTGTGTCACCCGTGCCGCGGCGCGCTCGCGGAGCTCGTCCAGCGGCCCGAACTGGATCGACTCGGTCGGGCACGCCTTGGCGCAGGCCGGCTCCATGCCGTCGCCCAGCCGGTCGTAGCACAGCGTGCACTTCCAGGCCCGGCCGTCGCCCTGCCGCCGGTCGATGACCCCGTACGGACAGGCCGGGACGCAGTAGCCGCAGCCGTTGCACACGTCCTCCTGCACCACGACGGTGCCGAACTCGGTGCGGAACAGGGCACCGGTGGGACAGACGTCCAGGCAGGCGGCGTGGGTGCAGTGCTTGCACACATCCGACGCCATCAGCCAGCGGAACTGGTCCTGCCCGTCGGCCACCGGCTTGCGCTGCTCGATGAACGCCACGTGCCGCCAGGTGTCCGCGCTGAGCCCGACGCTGTTGTCGTAGGACATGCCGGTCAGTGCGAGGCCGTCCTCCGGGACATGGTTCCATTCCTTGCAGGCCACCTCGCAGGCCTTACACCCGATGCACACCGAAGTGTCGGTGAAGAATCCCATCCGTGGCGGGGGAGCGGGGTAGCCGCTCTCCGAGGCCGGGTCGTAGCCGCTGCGCCGGGCCGGGCCGCTGGCGCTGCCCAGGATCGTCATCTCATGTCTCCATCCCGGTTTCCTCGGTGATGCCCGCCCGGCGCTGGTAGTCGCGCACCAGCTCGACCCTGGCCGGGCCGCGCGGCCGCCGCCCTGGGCGGATGTCGCACGCGAACGCTTTGACCTCCTGGATGTGCACGTTCGGGTCCAGGCTCATGTACGGCAGCTCGTTCGCCGCGTCGCCGGTGCTGATGCCGTTGCCGCCCCAGTGGTAGGGCAGCCCGACCTGGTGCAGCTGCCGTCCCTGCACAGTGAGCGGGGGCACCCGGTCGGTCACCAGTACCCGCGCCTCCACGCAGTTGCGCGCGGTGACGATCGTTGCCCAGCCAAGGTGCTCCAGGCCACGCTCGCTCGCCAGCTCGGGGGAGATCTCGCAGAAGAACTCCGGCTGGAGCTCCGACAGGTACGGCAGCCACCGGCTCATCCCGCCCGCGGTGTGCTGTTCGGTGAGCCGGTAGGTGGTGGCAACGTAAGGGAAGATCTCCGACCCGGGCTCGCCGCCGCTCGGCTGCAGCCGGTTGTCCGGGTGCTGGAAGGCAACGACCTGCCGGACGGGGTTGCGCTGCTGCCCGTAGAGGAGATTGCTGAACGGAGAGTCCTGCGGCTCGTAGTGGGCCGGCAGCGGGCCGTCCACCAGCCCGGCCGGGGCGAACAGCCACGCCTTGCCGTCGGCCTGCATGATGAACGGGTCGATGCCGGACAGCGCGTCCGGGCCAGTGGCAGTGTCGGGCGGGCGGTAGTCCGGCGGCTTGTCGGCAGCGAAGTCGGCGACGTCGTGGCCAGCCCATTTCCCGTTGTCCGCGTCCCACCAGACCAGCGCCTTGCGCTCGCTCCACGGCTGGCCGTCCGGGTCGGCGGACGCCCGGTTGTACAAGATCCGCCGGTTGGCGGGCCAGGCCCAGCCCCACTCGCCCGCCACCCAGTTCTGCTCCCGTCCCGGCTTGCGGCGGGCTGCCTGGTTGACGCCATCGGCGTAGACCCCGGCGTAGATCCAGCATCCACACCGCGTCGAGCCGTCATCTCGCAGCTGCAGATAGGACCCGAGCGGGCGGCCGTCGGCGTCCCAGCCGTTGATCTCGGCGAGAACCGCTTCCGCGGCCGGCTCGTCCAGCGGTCCCTTGACCGGGTAGTCCCACGTCAGGTCCTGCACGGGCCGGTCCATCTCCTCGGCCGAGCCGGCCAGCTTCTCCCGGATCTGGCGGCCGAGGTGGTAGGCGAACCACAGGTCGCTCCGGGCATCGCCGCCAGGCTCGACTGCCTGGTGATGCCACTGGAGCATGCGCTGGGTGTTGGTGAAGCTGCCGTCCTTCTCGGTGTGCGCCGCCGCTGGGAGGAAGAACACCTCGGTGCCGATATCTTCCGTGCGCATCTCCCCGGTGTCGATTTCCGGGCCGTCCTTCCACCAGGTGGCGCTCTCGATGAGCGAGAAGTCCCGCACGACCAGCCAGTCCAGCTTCGCCATGCCGAGCCGCTGCATCTTGGCGTTCGCTGAGCCCACGGCGGGGTTCTCGCCGAACAGGAAGAAACCGCGGCAGTCCCCGGCGAGCTGGGCCATCACGGTCTCGTAGGTGCTGTGGCTGCCGGTGAGCCGGGGCAGATAGTCGAAGCAGAAGTCGTTCGACGCTGTGGCGGCATCGCCCCACCAGGCCTTCAGCAGGCTGACCGTGTAGGCGCGCATGTTCGCCCAGTAGCCCTTCTTCGTCGACTCCGCCGCCACAAAGCTGTCCAGATTCTCGTTCTCGTGCGCGTGCGGCATCGGGATATAGCCCGGCAGCAGGTCGAACAGGGTCGGGATGTCCGTCGAACCCTGGATCGAGGCATGCCCGCGCAGCGCCATGATGCCGCCGCCCGGGCGGCCGATGTTGCCGAGCAGCGCCTGCAGGATCGAGGCGGTGCGGATGTACTGCACCCCCACGGTGTGCTGGGTCCAGCCCACGCTGTAGACGAAGGCGCTGGTGCGGTCCCGCCCGGAGTTCTCGGTCAGCAGCTCGCAGACCCGCCGGAAGGTGCCGGCCGGCACGCCGCAGGTCTGCTCCACCGTCTCGGGCGTGTACCGGGCGAAATGGCGCTTGAGGATCTGGAAAACGCACCGCGGGTGCGTGAGCGTCTCGTCCCGTTCGGGGTTCCCGCCGAGCTCGGCGCCGCCGGAGCCGTGCGCCTCACCCCG
>DASYQM010000135.1:0-5563 GCA_036005525.1 Streptosporangiaceae bacterium | reverse complement strand
ACCATGCGGCTGGCCGTCCCCCGGCCGGCGCTGCGCTGGGGCCACGGCGACGGGCTGGTACTGCGAGGCCTGTCCGAACTGCCGGTCATCCTCAGCCCGCAAGGGAACCGCGCGCAGCCTTCCACGGCCTCCGCACCAGCCGACGCCCACTTCCCCACCCCGCCGCAGCCACCACCATGGCCGCCGCTGCCACCGCGCCGGCCGGGCAGGCGGCCGCCCGCCGCCGCACCGAGCAAGCCGAGCAAGCCGTGACCCCAGGCGCTGAGAACAGCGCGGCGCTCGGGGGAGCCGGTGACGATCACAGGCCTGGCCGCGGCCGCCGGGGTCTCACCGGACTTCATCTACACACACCCGCGGCTGCGCGCGCAAGCCGAAGCCCTGCGCCAGACCCGTCGGGCCGGCCCTGGCAGCGCCTGCGAGCACAGCCCCGCCGACGCTGAGGCGACAGCCAGCAACCTGGTGCGGGCACTCCAGCAGCAACTCGCCAGCAACGCCGCGCCCACCGCGAAGAGGTCACCGAACTCAAAGGCCGCCCTAGCAGCCGCGCTCGGTGAAAACCTTGCCCTCCGCCTCCAGGCCGCCGAAGCTGGAAGACCTAGCCCATGACTCACCGAAGACGGTGAACGAGAACCTGCCGCCGGGGCGGCCATCCAAGCCCACCAGGCCTGAACCTCAGGAAGCCTGATCATGCCCAACCTCAGCCTGGATGCCGGCGATGCGGCCGAGCTCGCCGAGATGCTGCAATTCCTCAGCCACTGGCTCACCGCCGAGCACGGCTACCTTGGCGCATCGCTAGACCGCTTCGTCGGCCACCCCGCCTACGGCATCACCCAGCTGTGCGCCGACCTTGACCGCTTCACATTCCTGCTCGGCGGCAGCGACGGTGAACCGCTGTTCGGGCCAGGCCCGCAATAACGATGCTGCGAAACACCAGCCCCAAGAGCGGGTTTCGCCATCGTCCGTGACGGGCCACAGCATCACGGCTACCATGCTGCAATCCGCCCAGCATCCGGCGCATCCGGGAAGTCCCCCCGTCGTCCCGGCCCGCCGAGGCTGTGGCAGGCTGCCCCGCCAGCGCCCCCGGCTGGCGGGGCAGCATCATGCCGGACGCCCAGAGGCCACGAGAGCGTCAACGTCATACCGCCGACGTGCTGACCCGGGCAAGCTCACCGCTCATCGTCCGCAGTTACGGATACGAGGTGATCCAGCTCCCCACGCAGGTGCTTTTGGCCGTAGGCCGACTCGGCAACCCGGTATTTGAACGCCGTGGTCTGGCTCTCCGGCGGCCGGGCGTCCGCCCAGCTCTTGCTCAGCACATAGATCAGGTGGCCGCTGCGGGTCCGCTCCGGTACGCAGATGTTCCGGCTCAGGTTCGCCTGCATCACCGCCGGGTCGATCGACCCCGGCGTGCACCGCCGGTCGGGGAGCCTGCCGCCGTCGCGGGTGTGGCACGGGCCCGTGATCGTCCCGGTGACCCGGCCAGGGTTATGGACGCGGATCAGCCCCGCCGCGGTGACCTGGCCGCGCGGTGATCCCGCTGCTTCCGGCCCGGCAGGCGGATGGTGGCCGGTTTCGCGACAGCCCCCATGCGACCAGCGTCACGAGTGCCGCTATCAGGGCCAGCAGCCTCCTGGCACGCCACATCAGCCTCTCCGTCCTGCCGTGGAGATGTATGTCGGCGCCGGCGGGACTCCGTGCGGCCACTCCGGGTACGGCAGCCGCCGGGGGGCGATCACCCCCGCCGCGCGGTCACGCCGCGTCTCCCCCAGCCCGAATGCGTACTTGTGACAACCGGGATGCTGTGCGAAGCGGACACCGATCCGCTCGAGCGCTCGCCCCAGCCACACGGCCGGCGGCTCGCCCGCCCGTGGCGCCCGTGCGCCCAAAGCGATCAGCTTGCGCTCGGCGGCCTCGTGGCCGCGTTCCTGGCCGCGGATTTCTGCTGGGTGCGGGCACTGAAGACCGATCCGTCGAGTTTACCGACTGTCACACCTGTCGTCTGGGATTTGACCTGGGCTTCTGCATCGCGAACATGTGCGCGACGGTCCTGTCTCATTGATTCTGGCCCGGTCAGCGCTGCGGTTGTCTTAACGAGTCAGGTCCGCGGGCGCGGGCGCGTGCCGGACCATACCGGGTCGGTGCCGGGTCTTAGCTTGTTCTTTAACCTGCCCGGCTGAGCCCTGGGCGCTTTGCGGATCTTGTGCTGGGTGTTCCCGGCGTGTCGCTGCAGATGAGTGCGGCCTCCGCGTGATCATGTGTTCTCGCCAAAGTCCCATGATCACGAACGAAGGCCGTGATGGACAGCTTGCCAGAGGATGCTAGTGCCGGGCCACTCACCGTGCTGTCAGGGTTCCGGCGGGACTTCCATGCCTGCCTCACCGCCCGCGCTGATGAGCTGTGTGAGCTGGCGGATGCGGTGCTGTGTGGGACGGGCCGGTGCGGAGCCTGGCCGCCTGTCGCTGGCGCCAGAGCACCGGCGTGGCCACGGCGCCCTGTATGGCGCGGTGAACCGCGGCCGGATCGGTGTCACCCGGCTGCGCCGGGTGCTGGCCGGGCTGCCGTTACCGCGGGCCGCGGATGGGCGGCTGGTGCTGGCGGTGGATGTGAGCAGCTGGCTGCGGCCCGGCGCGGCCACCAGCCCGGGCCGGCTGTTCTGCCACGTCTATGGGCGCGGGAAGGGCCAGGCGCAGATGATCCCGGGCTGGCCCTACTCGGTCATCGCGGCGCTGGAGCCGGGCCGCACCTCCTGGACCGCGGTGCTGGACGCGGTGCGCTTGGGCCCCGGTGACGACGAGGCCGCGGTCACCGCTGCCCAGGTCCGGGACGTCATCACCCGGCTGACTGAGGCCGGGCACTGGCGCGAAGGGGATCCCGCGATCCTGGTCATCTTCGATGCCGGCTACGACGTGCCCCGGCTGTCCTTCCTGCTGGCAGACCTGCCAGTAGAAGTGCTGGGGCGGCTGCGCAGCGACCGAGTGATGCGGCTGCCCGTGCCCACGCGCCAGCCCCACGCCAGGGGCCGGCCCCGCAAGCATGGCCACGAGCTGGCCCTTACTGACCCGGCGACCTGGCCAGCGCCGCAGACCACGACCAGCACGGCGACCTCCCGGTATGGGATGGCCGTGGCCGCTGCCTGGGACCGGGTGCACCCGCGGCTGACCCACCGGTCCGCCTGGCTGGATCACGATGGCCCGCTGCCCGTCATCGAGGGCACCCTGATCCGGCTGCAGGTGGATCACCTGCCCGGTGACCGGGACCCCAAGCCCGTGTGGCTGTGGTCTTCGGCCACCGGAGCCACCCCGCAGGAGGTGGACCGGCTGTGGCAGGCGTTCTTGCGCCGCTTCGATCTTGAGACGAGCAAGCCGCAGTGCTGTCATAACCGTGGCTGGCCGGCATCGCTGCGGGCTCCTTCCTGTTCGGTGTCGATGAGGGCTGCCTGATTTTTCAGCCAGGGACGGCGGTTGTGCTGGCCCCGGGGCACGTGGTGCAGGGCGCGCAGGCGCTCGGCCTCGGCAGGATCAGCGCGGACCACTTGCAGCCTGGCCTGGGGGTGCAGGTAGCCGGTGGCCCAGCCGCGCCGGACCCAGGAGTCGAGGGTGATCTCGGACATGGCCAGGTGCTCGGCCAGGTCGCGCAGCCACCACTCGTGCTGGGCCAGGGCGGGGCGGTTACGGCGGGCCGGGGTGCGGGAGCGCTGGGTGCCCAGGGCCCGCAGCAAGTCGGTGACCGCGTTGGGTGTGAAGGCGGGGATGCGCTTGGGCGGGCGGAAGCCCTCGGCGTTGAGCCGCCCGGCGATCTGCGCGGTGGTGCATCCGCCGCCGGCAAGCTCACGGGCCCGGGCGGCCAGCTGGGGGTAGTAGCTGAGCTGGGTCAGGCAGGCCACCGGGCGGGTGATCTGCCCGGCCGTGCGGTGCCCGCCTGCCCAGATGACCTCGATGTCCACCTTCTCGCTGTTGCCGAGCACCGTGACGCGGACCTGCTCGACCAGATGCCGGATCAGCTGCTTGCGGTCGCCGTCGCTGGTGGCAGGAGCGTTCCAGACCGCTGGCAGGTCGGCGGCCAGGGCCCGGATCTGCTCGCGTTCGGCAGCTGTCAGCGTCCGGGGGCGGGCGGCGGTGAAGCGGTCGTACTCCTCGGCCAGCCGCTGGCGTTCGGCCAGCGCGGTCTCCCAGTCCTTTTCCAGTTGCCGGGCAACCAGGCGGTTCTCCGGCTCGGCGAGCTGGTACTGACGGCGGGCCCGGCCGGCGGCGAACTCGGCGCGTTCCAGCCGCTGCCGCCAGATCCGGTCGACCTGCGCGCGCTGGGCCCCTGCCTGCTCGGCTGCGGCCAGGGAGACCTCGAGCGCGGCGGGCGCCATCGCGGCCAGCAGCAGACCGGTGACGTGCGCGTCGGCACAACGCCCGGCCAGTTGCTGGCACTGACCGGCGGCGTAGTCGCTCTTGCCGCGGCTGCACACATAGACCGGGTGCAGCTTGCCGCCCCGGCCGCGCTGGTAGTGCACCGTCATCTTCTTGCCGCACCGGCCGCAGGCGGCCAGCCCGGCCAGCAGGGCCGGGCCGTCACGCACCGCGCCCATTTCGCTGGCGCGGTTCACCCGCAGGAACAGTGTCCGCATGCCCCGCTGCAGCAGCCACGCTTCGAACGGCCCCAGCACCGCGCCGGCGTTGCGGCGCCACGACCTGATCCGCTCCCAGAACGGGTCGTGGCGGGCCGACAGCACCGCCCCGGCCAGCACGTCGCTGTGGCCGTTGAGATACTTGGTGGCCGAATGCACCACCAGGTCGGCGCCGTGCTCGAACGGCCGGGTCAGCACGGGTGTGGCCACCGTGTTGTCGACCGCCACCCGCACCCCGGCGGCATGGGCGAGCTCTCAAACCGCCGCCAGGTTGGTGATCTCCCACATGGGGTTCGCCGGAGTCTCCACCCACAGCAGCCTGGTCCGGCCGGGCCGGATCGCCGCCGCCAGCACGGCGAGGTCGGTGGTGTCGGTGAATTCCACATCCAGGCCCCAGGTGAGTGCGAATTCGGCCAGCCATTTGCGCACCCCCCAGTACAAGACCCGGGACACCAGCAGGTGATCGCCGGGGAGCAGGGACTGGAAGACCGCGGTGGCGGCCGCCATCCCCGACGCGAACAGCGCGCAGGCGCAGCCCGCGCCTTCCAATGCGGCCAGCAGCCGCTCGGCGTGCTCGAAGGTCGGGTTGTCGGCCCGGGTGTAGATCCGGTCCTGCCGGTAGGAGCCATCTGGCTGCTGCTCGTAGTTCGTGGATGGATTGATCACCGGCGACAGGCCGCCGGACACCGGGTCCACCTCACCTAGCGCCTGCGCGGCCAGGGTCTCCGGCGACACCGAGCGCTGTTCCATCAACCGCTGCCTCCTTCACCATCGAGCGCGCCGCCTTCCTGTGTGCCGGCATCCGCCGTGCCCGGATGCTTGCTGCCGGTGATCCACCGGGCGGCGAGCAGCCCGGAGGCGAAGGTGAGCGCGCCGCCCGCGATCACGGTGGTGCTGAGCCCGAACGCGGCGGCGAGCAGCCCGGCGACCACCGCGCCGGCCGCGTAG
>DASYQM010000134.1:0-7039 GCA_036005525.1 Streptosporangiaceae bacterium | reverse complement strand
ACCTACCTCTCCTGGCGGTGGGTGCTGTTCGTCAACGTCCCGATCGGGATCGTCGTGGCGGCCGCGGCGCCGCGGGTGCTGGCCGAATCGCCCCGCCGGCCCGGCCGGATCGACGTGGCCGGCGCGGTCACCGGCACCGGCGGCGTCGCGCTGCTGGTCTACGGCCTGTCCAAGGCCGCCACCGGGCCCGACGGGGTATCGCATTGGGGTGACGCGCAGGTGCTGGTGTCGCTGGCCGCGTCCGTGGTGCTTCTCGTCTCGTTCGTGCTGATCGAAAGGCGCAGCCCGCGCCCGCTGCTCCCGATGCGGCTACTGGCCGACCGTAGCAGGTCGGGTGCCTACCTGATCATGCTGTGCATCGCCACCGGGCTGTTCGGCGTGTTCTTCTTCCTCACCCTGTTCATACAGAACGTCCTCGGCTACAGCGCGATCCGGGCGGGCATCGCTTTCTTGCCGTTCGCCGTCGGGGTCGTGATCGCCTCCGCGCTTGCCTCGCAGCTGGTGCCGAGGATCGGCCCACGGCCGCTGATCGTGGCCGGCGCCGCCGCGGTCGCGGGCGGGACGTTCTGGTTTTCCACACTGACCGAGCACGCCGGCTACCCCGGCCAGCTGCTCCCCCCGATGCTCGTGAGCTCGTGCGGGCTCGGCCTGGTGTTCGTCCCGCTGGCCCTGGTCGCCCTGCACAACGTGGCCGAACAGGACTCCGGTGTCGCCTCCAGCGTGCTCAACGCCGCCCAGCAGGTCGGCGGCGCGATCGGGCTGGCACTGCTCGGCACCGTCGCCTGGACAACCGTCGCGGACAGCCTCAGGACCCAGGCCGCGCACGCGGCGGCCGCTGCCGCGAAGACGGGCCAGCCACTGCCCAAGCCGGGCATCCCCCCACCCACGTCCATCTATGATCACGCCCTGACGGCCGGCTTTTCCCGCGCGTTCGTTGTCGCCGCGGGGATCGCGCTGCTCGCCATGCTCATCGCGATCGCCACCATCCGGGTCCGCCGCCAGGACCTGTCCGGTACCGTGCCCGCGCCGCAACAGACGGCACCGCAGCCCGCGGCACCGCACCCCGCGGCACCGCTGCCGGGACTGAGCAGCAGTATGAGGACCGAACCACCCTCGCCGCGGCAGCCCGTCCCTGCCGACTCTGCTAGCCGGCACGTCATCAACACCTGGGGCAAGAGCGCAGGGACGACTCCGGCGCCCAGGCCGACCACCGCGCCGGCGGAGGTGCCGTGATCAGTGAATGCTCCGCGCTGCGAGCTCAGCCCGGCTGACTGCCGGCGGCTCGGGGCGACACTGCGCGCCTGCGTCGAAGCACTCACATAGTCGGCCTCAAGAGCGGGCGGTGCGGCCTGGCTGCTACGCGGGCTGTGGTTGCCGGTGCCGGATGGTGCCGTCGGCCATGATGTCGCCGCCGGTGCACTGCCATTGGACCTTGCTGGCCTCCTACGCCTGGGGCGCGGCCAATGTCATCTTCGTCGTCGGCGCGCAGAAGCTGGTGCCCACCCTGGAAGCCGCACACCAGCAGATCTATCAGCACAGCCTGCCGCTGGAGGATGCCCGCGCGCAGGCCGCCTACGGACAGCACAGCCAGGTCGGGAAGATCCTGGAGATCCACCAGGAGCTGCCCGGCCGCATCCACATCGTTCTTGTCCGCCAGCCAGTCGGCTTCTAGCCAGTCCAGCCAGCCGGATCCCCGCAGCCACCGGAAGCCGCCATGACCCGCAGCGCGACGTGGACAGCGGCCTGGCCTCGGGCCAGGTGCTGGGCACCCCCACCCTGTTCATCGACGGCGTCGTGCACCGCGGCGGCTACGACCCGCCAACCCTGCTGGCGGCACTGGCGCGAGTCAGAAGCCGAGGCGCTCGTTGACGATGATCACGGTGACCCGGCCGACGGTGATCACCTTGTTGATGATGAGGACGTTGTTCACCCCGCTGGGCACTCCGTAAGCCCTCCGAGCCCGGGCATCCTCGAGCGGATAGCAGTATTCATAGATCCGCCGCATCCCGGTTGCGACGTCGCGGACGATTTTCTGGGCCCCGACGACGAGGATCACATGCCCCGCACCCGACACGAGCGGGCCCAGCTGGCTGCCGCTGGCCGACGCGATGAGCAGCGATCCGTCTTCGGTCAGCGCGTGCACGCTGCCGACGACATAATCGGGCGACCCGGCCAGGGTGCGCATCTCGCGCCCCTGCATTTCCCTGTCCATCCGGTACAGCCGCAATCGCAGTGGCTGATAGCGACCGGACCGTTCGATGTCGTCGGCGACGCCGATGGCCTCAAGCGTCTGGGAGGTGTTGTTGTACACCTCCGCGCCATCTGCCAGGAGGGAGCGGACCAAGCCCCGGGCGTCAGCACCCGTGGCGGCCAGCAGCGGCCGGATGCCGTTGCGTTCGAGCGCCGCCGCGGCCGTGGCGATCAGCTCGCCGGAGGCGAGTTCGGCGAACTCCGAGGACACCGCAGCGCCAGGATTCGCCACCGCTGGCGGCTCAGTCACCGCCCACCTCCGCCAGCCGCCGGTGGATGAGCGCCACGGCCATTGATCCCTCGCCAATGGCCGCTGCGCAGCGTTTGACTGACCCGCAGCGCACGTCCTCAGCGGCGAACACTCCGGGCCGATTGGTCTCTAGCGGCAGCGGCTCCCGGGGCAGTGGCCAGCTGCCGCCCGGATCGTCGCCGCCATCGCCGCCGGTCACCAGGTAACCGGCAGTGTTAGTGGCCAACCCGATCCCGGCGGCGCCGTCGGTGCGGGGGGGCCGCCGATGCAGATGAACAAGGCATCCGCCGGCAACCGCGCCGGTTCGGCGCTGTCCCCGGAGCGGCCGATGACCGCCCGGAGGCGGTCATCGGCCTCCAGACCTATCACCTGCGTACGCATCCGCACATCAACATTCGGAATGCCCGACAGGTGATCGATCAGGTACTGCGACATCGACGCGCCGAGATCGCCGCCGCGGACCAGCAACGTGACCTGCCGCGCGTACCGGGAGAACCGGATCACCGCCTGGCCCGCTGAGTTGCCGCCACCCACCACGACGACCCGGGAACCCGTGCACGCCAGCGCCTCGCTCGGCCCGGCCCCGTAGTAGATCCCCGCGCCGAGCAGATCATCGATCCCGGGCACCTCCAGACGGCGCCACTCGACTCCACTGGCGAACAGCACCGCCCGCCCGCGCAGCAGCGTGCCGTCGGACAGCTCGGCGACGTAGCCCGGCCCATCGGCCGACACGCCGACCAGCGGTCTGGCCAGCAGCAATTCGGCACCGAACCGGCGCGCCTGCACCACCGCCCGCGTCGCCAGCTCGCTGCCGCTGATGCCGTTGGGAAACCCGAGATAATTCTCGATCATCGACGTGGTACCGGCCTGGCCCCCGGGCGCCACCGCCTCGACCACGACGGTGCGCAGGCCCTCGGATGCCGCGTTGACGGCGGCGCCCAGGCCAGCCGGTCCCGCGCCGACGATCGTCAGGTCGTACTCCGACAGCGCTGGGGCCGCAACCATGCCGAGACCCGCGGCGACCTGTTCCACCGTCGCCGATGTCAGCCGCGACCCGTCCGGCAGGATGCACAGCGGCAGTGCCGATGGCTCCACTTCGGCGACACCCAGGACCGCCCGCACCGCCTCCGGCTGGCCGGCGTCGACCCACTCGAACGGATAACCGTTACGGCTGAGGAAATCACGGATCGCGTACGCGCCGCGGGAAGTGGTCGTCCCGACAAGGACGGGCAAGGGAGTCACCGGCCGGGCGTCGTAGTCGAACATCGACATCGGTGCAGCCCCCGTCCGTCACGGCTGCGACGGTGCCGACGGAGCACCCTCGAATTCGAACACGAGCTGGTCGGCGAACGGGTCATGCACGGGGGCGCTGGTCATGGGAGCGGCACCTTCTCGTAGCGAAGCGGACGCCCCCGACAGTAGCGGCCGTCACGGTGAGCGGCTGTCACCTGGTTCCGGTGATTTGCGGTCCTGGGTGAGCTTTCGGATCTCGAGCAGGTCCAGGCCGAGCGCCTCGATCTCGGCCAGCGCGCCATACAGTGCCGACCGGTCCAGCAGGCCGGTGAGCACGGTGTGCGCGCCGTGGTGCTGCGGCGCCAGCGCCGGGAACGCGGCCAGCACGGTCGCGCCGAGGTGCCCGCGGATCCGGATCATGTACGGGGCAGGTGCCGGGTCCATGACGCCATGATCACGGGCAGGCAGGTGAGCCCGGATCACCGGAATCCGGTGACCCGCCGGGGCTAGCGCGTGCGGCCGGCCGCCAGCAGCCGCAGTTCCCGGGCGCGCCGCACGGCCGAGGACCGGTCACGAACCTGGAGCTTGGCGTAGATGCTGCGCAGGTGCGTGCTGACGGTGTTCAGCGAGACGGACAATTCGCCGGCGATCTCGGGCCGCGACAGGTTCGTCGGCAGATACCGCAGCACCCTGAGCTCGCCCGGGCTGAGCTCCTCCGCCGGCGGCGACGGGGACTGCTCCTTGGCCGCCGCGGATGAGCCGTGCAGGATATCCAGGATGTCGGCGAGCAGCGCGGCGTGCGCTGTCTGGTGCCGGGGCAGCGCCTCCAGCAGCTCTGCTGAGCCGGTCATCGCGAACGGCAGGATCAGCCGGTCAGACTCGGCCAGGGCCAGCGCCCGTTCCGCCGCCTGGCTGGCCGCGCGCTGGTCACCGAGCTGGCGGTGGGCGAGCCCGGCCAGCAGGTGAGCCTCCATGACCGTGATGTACCCCTGGACTGGGGCCGTGCCATCGAGAACATCGGCCACCGCGGCCAGCGCCGCGGCCGGATTGCCTTCCGCGAGGCAGATCACCGCAAGGGCGTTGTGGATCTCGCCGGAGCTGGCCCGCTCGTCCTCGAGCGCCGCGAGCAAGGCGCGGGCCTCGCCGGTCATCCCGAGGCGGGCCTGGGTGGCCAGCAGCCAGCGGGTGGTCCGGGTCGCCAGCGCCTGCGAGTCCGCCAGCTGCGATCCCAGGTATTCGGCCGCGCCGAACTCCTCGAGCGCCTCGCGGCGGCGGCCGCGGCCGGCGTGCAGCATCCCGGCCGTCTGGTGCAGCAGCAGCCTGATGTCCGGCCCGGTGTCTGTTTGCAGAGCCCGTTCGGTGCGCCGCAACCACCGCTCGCCCTCGTCAAACTCACCGGTCCAGATCATCGTGCCGGCGAGCATTATCAGCGCGGGTGCGATCACCGGTTCCGCGCCCCAGCCGTGCCGCTCGGCGAGCGCGATCGCCTCGCGGCAGCGCCGCTGGGTCGTGGCGAACGAGTGCAGGACCAGCGATGCGAACCCGAGCTGCGCCAGGCAGCCGACTTCCAGGTAGGTGCGGCCGATCTCCCGGGCCAGGTCGGCGCCCTCCCGGAGGTGGCGTTCGGCGTCCGGCGCGTCTGGCGGCTCCAGGGACCACGCCTCGGCGGTCCCCAGGTTCCCCAGCGCTACCGCGCGCAGGTCGCTGCCGAGCGCGATGTCCTCCTCGGAAGGCCCGGTGACCGGGGAGTCCAGGAATCGGGCCTGCTCGATGACGCCGGCCCGGTCACCGCGCCGCCTGGCCAGCGACAGCTGCAGCGACGCGATCGCCACCTGGAGGCGGCGCTGGCGCTCCGGCGGCGCCGTCTCGGCGTACGTCTCGGCGACCGCCAGGTGGGCAGCAATGCTGACCATCGGAGTACGCGCTCGGCGGCATGCGAAAGCGTACTGCCGACGGCACGATCCCGCCGCCGCACCGAACCGGGGCCGCCGGCTCCGTTGCCATCCCGGTAACTCAGCAGTGATCAGTTACATTCGGTGACGCAGGATCGCCGGGCCTGGCAAGGCTGTCGTGGAACGGCCCGTGGAACGAGCTTCGGTCGCATCCCAGTGCATTGGGGGCTTTCGGCCTCCTTGCTTCGTGGGGCGGGCCGTCCGCGTCAGCGGTGCCGACGGTACTGCAGCTCCACGATCCCGCTGCTGGAGGCGGTGCTAGAGACCAGGTCAAGCTGGTAGGACTTGGGGACGCCGTCGAACAGCCGGGTGCCCTCGCCCGCGACGTAGGGGAACAAGCTCACCTGGAGCTCATCGATCAGGTCAAGCAGCATGAGCGACCGCCAGAGGCGGACGCCGCCCCAGACCACGATGTGGCCGTCGCCGCCTTGCCTGAGCTTGTCGATCTCTTCTGCCGTACCACCAGCGGCGATGGTGGTGTTGGCCCACTCGGCCGCCTTCAGGGTCCGGGAGAAAACGACCTTGCGCCCGGCGTTCAGGATGTCGGCGAACGGGTGGTCGGTGGCCGTTGTCATGGACCTGGCGATGGCCTCGTAGGCGGTGCGGCCCATGACGTGCGCGTACGCGCTCCGGAGAAAGTCGAGTTGCGCCGGGTCGTCGGGCTCACGGTTTTCGGGCAGGTCGAAGCAGAACTTCCAAAACTCGGTGCCCTCGTCGGCGAGAAGGCCGTCGAGCGAGTAGTTGAACACGGTCGCTATCAGCTTCCGCATGATCAGAACTCCCATGGTCTCGGGTCGTCTGGGGACCGTGCTTGCTAGGGGAACGTGCCTGTCCCAGGGCCGCAGCGCTCGCGTGGCCGCGGCGTCTGTGGCCTGTCCTACTGTTTCAGACGCCACCGCCACCCGGAAGTCATAGGCGGCCGGTCAGCTGGCCGGTTGCGCGGTCAGGTACCGGGCTAGGCCGTCGAGCATCTCGGTGGTTCCTTACTCCCGCAGCGGGCTGCTGATCCGCCATGCCATGGCCGTGCTATCAACCACGGTCAGCGACGGTCAGTCGCGGACACTCCCGGCTACCTGGACGCGCAGGTCGGCGCCCATGATCATGGTGTGCGGTCAACCTTCCAAGCTGGACATGAACGTCCTGGCTGCGTCGCTGCTGGATATTTGGCGGGTACGAACCATCTTCAATAGTGAGGGTTACTGAAGGCCCGACTGCGGATCATTACGGTCGCCCACCGAACTGCCAGCTGTGCACCTCGATGTCGGCGTACCGGTCTGGGGTCAGGATGGCGCGTGCGGTGTCCGGGTCCGGTGCCTGGACTAGCGCCGCTGTGCCCAGCCAGGTGGCGGCGTTG
>DASYQM010000133.1:0-17794 GCA_036005525.1 Streptosporangiaceae bacterium | reverse complement strand
ACTCCCAGCCGCCTGCCAGGCTGGCCTCAAGCGGGAAGAGCGACCACGTTGCCGGCCCCAGGGCCTGGCTTAACCACCGCACAGACGGTCATTGTCGGCGCTCTTCCCGCTCCAACTGCCCTTTGTTCAGTGGGCTCCTAGGCGTCAACTGCGCTCCCGGCGGTCTGCGAGCCCGGCCCTGCGAGCCGGCCGACGGGCCTCCGGGATGTCCGTAATCATTCCCCGCTGGCGAACGTCTCCCCCGCAGGTAAGCGCCTCCCAGACGGCAAGTCCTCTCCCGGCCGACAAGTCTCTCCCCGGCTAGCCTCCCCCGCTGGGAACCTCTCCCCCGGGCTAGCCCCCCCTGCTCGGGAGCCTCTCCCCTTGGCCAGCCTCCCTCGCTCGGGAGCTCTCCCCGCTGGCAAGCGCTCTCCCCCGCTGGGAACATCTCCCGCCGGGGAATATCTCCCGCCGCGGGCAGGCTCCTCTCAACAGGCCTCGGTGCGGCCCCGCCGGCCTCAATGTGACCCAGATAACTTTAGCTGCTCAAGAATTGAGCCAATAAAGAGTTGACTCCATCAAGCAGGGATGCTTAAGGTTGAGTTGCTCAACTATTGAGGGTCTCAGGCATGTGATGCCGACTTGTAAGCTTCTGGATACGGAGGGTGCTGATGGGAACCGGGGACAGCGCCAGCGACCAGATGGATACCGAGATCCTCGAATCCATGGCCGAGCTGTTCGCGTCGATGCTCACGCGGGCGGAAGAGATAGCGCAGCGGTTCGGCGTGCCGATCTTCTTCCTCAAGGCGCTGCAGCGGCTGGACTGCCCGATGGCGATGAAGGACCTCGGCCAGCGGATGCGCTGTGACCCATCCTTCGTCACCAACATCGCCGACATGCTGGAAAAGCGGGGGCTGGCCACCCGGGAGAGCGATCCGGCCGACCGGCGGGTCAAGCGGATCGTGCTCACCCCGGCCGGGATGGAGCTGAGGCAGCGGCTGGAGAACGAGATCATGGCGAATCTGCCCTGGCGCCAGGCGCTCGACCCCGATGAGCGCGCCCGCCTGCGGGGCTTGCTCCGCAAGATCGTCCCGGCCGCGGCCGCACAGGCGGGGAGCGTCTCGCACACGCCCGCCGAGCATGGATCCGCCGCGTACGGAGAGGAGGTGACCGAGGTCCTGGTCAGCGCGCCGGTCAGCGGCGCGGACAGCTAACGGGGCCAGAGCCTTTCCGGCGACAGTCGCTACCCCCGGCGGAACACGACACCGCCAGTGGCTGTTTCTTCCTCTCACACCAAGCTTCCGTGCGCGGCAGCACCCATGCCGCAGCGCGGGTTCAGTACGGCCTTCAACAAGGAGGATGGCATGTCATCCGCACAGCCCCTTGCCGGGCAGCCCGGCACCGGCACGGCCGGCGCCGGGGCCGGTTCCCGACACCTCGGCCTGGCGTTGGTGGTCATCGCCACCGCCCAGCTGATGGTGATCTTGGACGCGACCATCGTCAACGTCGCGCTCCCCGACATTCAGCGCGCACTCGGTTTCACCGGGTCCGGCCTGGAATGGGTCGTCAACGCCTACGCGCTCACGTTCGGCGGCCTGCTGCTGCTCGGCGGCCGGGCCGGCGACATCCTCGGCAGGCGCCGGGTCTTCATCGGCGGGGTCATCCTGTTCGCGGCGGCCTCCCTGCTCGGCGGGTTCGCCACCAGCCAGGCATGGCTTCTGGGAGCGCGTGCTCTCCAGGGAGTGGGCGGGGCCATCGTCGCCCCGGCCGCCCTGTCCCTGGTCGCCACCACATTCCCGGAGGGCCGGCCGCGCAACCGGGCGATGGGCGTGTACGCGGCCATGAGCATCGCGGGCGCCGCCGTCGGCCTGATCGCCGGCGGCCTGCTGACCACGTACCTGTCGTGGCGGTGGGTGTTCTTCGTCAACGTGCCGATCGGGATCGCCGTCGCCCTGGCGGCACCGCGGGTGCTCGGCAATTCCGAGCCGCACCCCGGGCGTTTCGACCTGCCTGGGGCGATCACCGGCACGCTCGGGCTCGCTGCTCTCGTGTACGGCCTGTCCAACGCGGCCACCAGCCCGAACGGCGTCTCGCACTGGGGCGACACGAAGGTCGTGGCCTCGCTGGTGGGAGCCGCAGTGCTGCTCGCCTTGTTCATCATCATCGAGGCACGCAGCACGCACGCCCTGATGCCGCTGCGAATCTTCCGCAACCGCAACCGGTCAGGCGCATACCTGATCATGCTGTGCGTGGGTACCGCGATGTTCGGGATGTTCTTCTTCCTGACCCTGTTCGTGCAGACGGTATGGGGCTACAGCGCCCTGAAGACCGGCGTGGCCTACCTGCCGATGGTCGGCACGATCATGCTCATGGCCGGGGTCAGCGCCCAGCTCGTGCCCCGGATCGGTGCCCGGCCGCTGCTGCTGGCCGGCTCGCTGATCGGCGCCGGCGGCATGTTCTGGCTGTCGCGGATCACCGAGCACAGCACCTACGCGGGCGGCCTGCTCGGCCCGATGATGGTCACCGCCGCAGGCCTGGGCATGCTGTTCATGCCGCTGACCCTGGTCGCCCTGTCCAGGGTGAGTGACCGGGACGCCGGCCTGGCCTCCAGCCTGCTCAACACCGGGCAGCAGGTCGGCGGCGCAATCGGTCTGGCCTTGCTCGGCACCGTGGCCTGGACCGTCGTGTCAAACAGCATCCATGCCCAGGTCAGCGCGGCCGCGGCGGCGGCCGGCAAGGCTGGACAGTCGGCTCAAGCGGCGGCGGGAGGCCACCTTCCGGCAGCGATCTACAACCACGCGCTGTCGGTCGGCTTCTCTCGCGGGTTCCTGGTCTCGGCCGTGATCGCGCTGCTCGGGTTCCTGGTCACAGTGGTGACGATCCGGGTCAAGCGCTCGGACCTCGCCGGTGCGCAGGAGACCATGGCGGCATCTATCGAGCCGACGGCCCAGCCGGCCGAGGCCCGGTAACGGCGCGGCCCGGCCAAGGGGTTCCGCGGCCGGGGGATGCGGCGGGAACGCCCGCCCGTCCCCCGGCCGCTGTTATCTGCGCCACAAAACGGATCCCGGGCGGTATGTGCCGCGCACGAGTGGGAAGAGCAGCATGCACACAACACGCCGGCGCCACTGCCACGTTCGCGCCGCACGCGGGGAGCCGTTGACCCCGCCGGTTAAAACTATTAAATTGATCGAGATAATAGGAATATCTCGCTCGCGCTGAGGAGGTCACCCCCTGTGGCCTTGCCGGATTTCCTTGTGATCGGTGCCCCCAAAGCCGGCACCACCGCGCTGCATGTGGCCCTGGCCAGCCATCCCGAGCTGTTCACGTCCCCCGTCAAGGAACCGAAGTTCTTCCTCACCGACGGCCCCCCGCCGCGGCGCGGCGGCCCCGGCGACGTGCAGACGTACCGGGAACACGTCTGGCGGCGGGAGGCCTACGAGGCGCTGTTCGGTGCCGCGCCGCCCGGCACGCTGCGCGGCGAGTCCACCCCCTTCTACCTGTACGACCGTCAGGCGCAGCAGCGGATCCGCGCGCTGATCCCCGGCGCCAGGCTGATAGCGGTCCTGCGTGATCCGGTCGAGCGGGCGCACTCCAACTGGACGCACCTGTGGTCGGCCGGGCTGGACCCGATCGGCGACTTCCCCGCCGCCTGCGCCGCCGAGGACCGCCGGGTCGCGGCCGGCTGGGCCCCCTTCTGGCACTACACGCGGCTCGGCCGGTACGGCGAGCAGCTTGACCACCTGCTCACCGTGTTCCCCCGCGAGCAGGTCTTCGTGCTCCGCTACCGCGACCTGGTAGACGCGCCGACCCAGGCGCTGGACGCGATCTGCTCCTTCCTCGGGTCCGGCCGGGGATCATCTCGCAGGTGCCGCGCGAGAATGTCACGGCCCACCCGGAGCACTCCCCCAGCCACCGGGCCGTTTCCCTGGTGTTGCGGTCGGCCGCCACCGCCGGCCGCCACCTGCCGGGCGCCGCGGGCACCGCCCTCACCCAGCCGCTGGAACGGTACCTCCAGCGCAGCGCGCGCCCCCGCCAGCCCTTGACCTGGCAGCAGCGGCAGCAGGTGCTGGCCTACCTCGAGGACGATTTCCCGCTGCTCGAGAAGATCACGGAAAACGACTTCAGCGACTGGCTGCGGCCCAGGGACCGGTCCGGCGGACAGGTCGGCAGCCGACCGGCCGGCCAGTACCAGGCGCGCAACGGCCAGCCCGCGCCCGCGGGCAGCGACAGTTAGTGGCCCGCCGGTGACCCACCGGCCTCCGTTAGCGAAGCTCTGTCCGCAGCTCGTGGGCCCCATCGGGCCGGGTCATCTCGTAGTAGAGCCGGTGCCGCCCGTCGCCGAGCGGAAGGATGTCCAGGTAGCGCAGCCCGCGCCCGGCGTAGGGTGACTCGGCCGCGGCGGTGGTGCCGATCGCGGCCAGCGCGACGGGTTCGGTGCCGGTGGCGATCCCGGTCCGCTCCTCGTAGTTCTCAACGGCGGTGGCCCGACCGTCGTAGAAGGCAGCGATCGTGGCGCCCGCGGTGGTGTCCGCATAACACACCGCGCTGACCCGGGTTCCCCTGGCATCCCACAGGCCGGACCGGCCGTTCAGGGCGGTGCCGTGCCAGATCCAGTCCAGCCCGTCGTCGCTGGTGGCGTACTCGGTGACCATCTGGTCGGCCTCGGCGGGATCGGCCAGCGGGTGGCACGACGTCCAGAGGTGCCAGCTGCCGCCGCGGTTCCGGATCACCGGGTCCTTCACCCCGGTCTTGGCGTCGCCCGGCAGCACCACCAGGCGCTCGCGGACGTCGAACCGGGATGGGTCGCTGGCCTCCAGCAGCTCGATCCGCCAGTGCTTGGTCCCCGGCGTGGCACAGCTCAGGTACAGCCGCCACCGCCCGGCCGGGGTACGGACCAGGCAGGGCCGTTCCAGCGACTCCGCCTGGACCCATTCCCGCCTGATGGTCGCCACGGTCTCGAAGCGCACCCCGTCGGCCGAGCGCGCGACGGCCACGGCGTAGCCGCGGCCATTGCCCAGCGGCCGGCGCAGGCGGTAGGCGAGGTAGATCCCCTCCTCGGTGAGCACCGCGCTTGGTGCGCCCGCCCAGTATCCCGGGCCGGCCCCGGGCGGGGTGATCACGACCGACGACTCCTCCGCGCGTGGCAGCAGGCTTGCTGGCCACCCGCCATATTCTCTGTTAATCATATCGGAATTATAGACAACTTGAGCTCCTCGGGGAGGCTAAGCAGATCGCGGGGAGATGGTGCCCAGTCCCATGACTGCTAGCGAAGGTACTCCCTGACGGCCGGGTGCGTGTGAGGGATCCCGCGAGCATCCGGCAAAGGAGGCCCGGCTGTGGCACTAGGGTCACAGCAGGCACCGACGCCGGGAGGATCCGCGATGCTGGACGGCCGCATGCTCATCGATGCCCACCTCCACCCGGCCCGGCTCCCGACGCTCAAGCCCGCCTGGCTGGACTGGGCGCACCAGTTCGGGCAGGCCGGCTGGGAGGCGGTGTATGACGCCGAGGGCACGGTCATCCCGGGGGCGTTCGATGACCTGCTGGAGTCCGAAGGTGTCGATCACGCCCTCCTGCTGTGCGAGTACAGCCCGAAGGTGACCGGCATCCAGCCGGTCGAGGAACTGCTGCCGATCATCAAGCAGAACCCGGCCCGGTTCGCGTTCCTCGCCAACGTCAATCCGCACCTGCACCACCCGGTGGCCGCCGAACTCACCCGCCAGCTTGGGCTGGGCGCCGTGGGCCTGAAGGTGCACCCGGTGCACGGCGGGTTCAGCGCCGCCGACCCGATGCTCTATCCCGCCTACCACGTCTGCGCGGAGGCATGCCTGCCGGTCGTGGTCCACTGCGGCACCAGCTCGTTCCCCGGTTCGGACAACTCCCTGGCCGCCCCCGACCAGCTGCTGCCGGTGCTGCGTGACTTCCCCGGCCTGACCATCGTCCTCGCGCACGGCGGGCGGGGGTGGTGGTACGACGCCGCGGCGTCCCTGGCCCTGCTGCACGAGAACGTGTGGATCGAGCTGTCCGGGCTGCCCCCGCACCGGCTGCCCGACTACTACGCGCGCTTCGGCCTGCGGCGGCTCGCCCGCAAGCTCATCTTCGGCACCGACTGGCCGGGGGTGCCCGGCATCGCGCGCAACGCCCGCGCGGTCGCCGCGCTCGACCTCGGCGATGACCTGCTGGCCGCGGTCCTGGCCGGGAACGCCCTGGCCGTCTACCCCCGGCTGGGCCAGTAGCCGATATGCTACAGATGCTTGACGCGACGCCAGAAAGATGTTGAGAATAGAGGCACAGCACACGAGGACTCCTGCTGCCGGGTCTCTGAAATCCCGGCCCTGAAGGTGGCGTGCCATGCCCGGCGTACCGGCGGTGTCGTTCGACACCGACCCGAGCCGTTACCGCCACCTGCGGCTGGAGACCGATGGCGAGATCGCGTGGATCGTGCTCGCCGTCGACGAGGCGGCCGGCCTGCGCCCCGGTTACGAGCTCAAGCTCAACTCCTACGACCTGGGGGTCGACATCGAGCTGGCCGACGCGGTGCAGCGGCTGAGGTTCGAGCACCCGCAGGTGCGCGCCGTGATCATCACCGGCGGGCTGGACAAGGTGTTCTGCGCGGGCGCCAACATCCGGATGCTCGCCCAGTCCGAGCACTGGTGGAAGGTGAACTTCTGCAAGTTCACGAACGAGACGCGGGCCGCGATCGAGGACGCGACCGACCACTCCGGCCAGACGTACCTCGCGGCGGTCAACGGCACCGCCGCCGGCGGCGGATACGAGCTCGCCCTCGCATGTGACGAGATCATCCTGGTCGACGACGGCTCGACGGCGGTCTCGATGCCGGAGGTGCCGCTGCTGGCGGTGCTGCCGGGCACCGGCGGGCTGACCCGGCTGGTGGACAAGCGCGGTGTCCGCAAGGACCTCGCCGACGTGGTCGCCACCCGCAGCGAGGGGGTCCGCGGCCGGACCGCGCAGGCCTGGCGCCTGGTCGACCAGGTCGCGCCGCCGAGCCGCTTCACCGACACCGTGCGCGAGGCAGCCCTGGCGGCGGCCACCCGGTCGCGGCGCCTGCCGGGCGGGCCCGGCATCCACCTTCCGCCGCTGGACCGGCAGGTCAGCGACACCATGATCGGCTACCCGAATGTGACCGCGGATATCGACCGGGCGGCCGGTCTGGTGACGATCACGGTGCGCGGCCCCGCGGACGAGGCGCCGCCGGATGCGAACGGCATGCACTCCCTGGGCGCCGCGTTCTGGCCGCTGGCGATGTGCCGGGAACTCGACGACCTCATCCTGTGGCTGCGTACCAACGAGGTGGAGCTGGGCACCTGGGCGATCAGGACCAGCGGGGATGCCGCCGCCGTGGCCGGCCACGAGCGCCTCGTCGAGGCCGCGGCCGGCGAGGACTGGCTGGCGAGCGAGATCAGGCATTTCCTCAAGCGGACCCTGAAGCGGCTCGACGTGACCAGCCGCAGCCTGATCGCGCTGATCGAGCCCGGCAGCTGCTTCGCCGGCCCGCTGCTGGAGCTGGCCCTGGCCTGCGACCGCCAGTACATGCTGGATGGCGTGCCCGAGGACGGCGGTGACGCAACCGCACCCGCCGCGATCGTGCTGACCGCGGGCAATTTCGGGGCCTACCCGATGGCGAACGGGCTGTCCCGGCTCGCCACCCGCTGCTACGGCGAGCCCGGCCGGCTGGCCAAGCTGGAGCAGGAGACCGGGCGGCCGATCGAGGCCGCCGAGGCTCTGGAGCTCGGCCTGGTCACCTTCGCACCCGACGATCTCGACTGGGACGACGAGGTCCGGATCGCGCTGGAAGAACGCGCCTCGCTCAGCCCCGACGCCCTGACCGGCATGGAGGCCAATCTGCGCTTCCCGGGCCCGGAGACCATGGAAACCAAGATCTTCGCCCGCCTCACCGCATGGCAGAACTGGATCTTCACCAGGCCGAATGCGGCCGGCCCGGACGGGGCGCTGCGGCGCTACGGCACCGGCCAGCGAGCGGTGTTCGACCGGAAACGAGCCTGAGCATGTCCATCGACTACACCGAGCGCATCCCCAACAACGTCAACCTCGCCGAGGACCGGCGGCTGCAGCGGGCACTGGAGTCCTGGCAGCCCGCCTTCCTGCAGTGGTGGGGCGAGATGGGGCCCACCCTGCCGACCCAGGACGTTTACCTGCGCACCGCCGTTGCGGTGGGCCGGGAAGGATGGGCCAACTTCGCCCGCGTGAAGCTGCCGGAATACCGGTGGGGCATCTTCCTGGCCGAACGCGATCCCGACCGGCGCATCGCCTTCGGCCAGCACAAGGGCGAGCCGGTGTGGCAGCAGATTCCCGGTGAGCACCGGTCCAGCCTGCAGCGGCTGATCGTGGTCCAGGGCGACACCGAGCCCGCCTCCGTCGAGCAGCAGCGCCGGCTCGGCCTGACCGCGCCCAGCCTGTACGACCTGCGGAACCTGTTCCAGGTCAACGTGGAGGAAGGCCGGCACCTGTGGGCGATGGTCTACCTCCTGCATGCCTACTTCGGCCGCGCGGGCCGGGACGAGGCCGAGGCGCTGCTGCTGCGCAACTCCGGCAGCGAGGACTCGCCCCGCATCCTCGGCGCGTTCAACGAGGAGACCCCGGACTGGCTGTCGTTCTTCATGTTCACCTACTTCACCGACCGGGACGGGAAGTACCAGCTCGGCACGCTCAAGGAAAGCGCCTTCGACCCGCTGTCGCGCACCTGCGAGTTCATGCTGAAAGAAGAGGCGCACCACATGTTCGTGGGCACCACCGGCGTGGACCGGGTGGTGGAGCGCACGGCCGTGCTCATGCGTGAGCACGACACCGACGACGTGGCACCGTTGGGCGGAATCCCGCTCGCGGTCATCCAGAAGTACCTGAACTTCCACTACAGCGTCAGCCTGGACCTGTTCGGCGGGGAAACCTCCACCAACGTGGCGAACTATTTCACCAGCGGGCTGAAGGGGCGCTGGCAGGAGGAACGCCGCCGCGACGACCACGTGCTGACCGAGGCGGTGACCGCGGTCGAGCAGATCGAGGGCGACCGCATCGTGATGGTGGAGCTGCCGTCGCTGACCACGCTCAACCACGATCTGCGCACGTCCTACATCGCCGACTGCGAGACCGGGATCACCCGGTGGAACCGCATCCTGGCCAGCAACGGGGTGACCGGGCCACAGCTGCGCCTGCCGCATGTGGGGTTCAACCGCAAGGTCGGCCTGTTCGCCGGCTGCCACATCACCCCGGACGGCCGGATCGTGGACGCGGCGGCCTGGGAGGCAGGCCGGCCGGCGTGGCTGCCCACAGCCGCCGACAAGGCCCACGTGGAGTCGCTGATGCGGCCGGTGTACGAGCCGGGGAAGATCGCCGCATGGCTGGCGCCGCCGCGCAACGGCATCAACGGCCAGCCGCTGGACTACGAGTACGTCCGCTTCTGACCGTTTCGCCCGGATGTTCCCAGCTCAGGCCCATCGTGATCATGGGATCACTACTGTTACAACGATAGTGATCCCATGATCACGAATTCAGGAGCGCTCCCCCGTGCCGTGATCACGAGCGGGTCGGCGGGTCGGCCACGCCACCGGCCCAGCCGGTGCGCTTAGTTCCTGCCAGCGGGCCCGGGCGGGCGCGCCCCAGGCGCGGTGCAGGCCCGCGAAGACGGCCGCCGCGCGGGCCCCGATCCAGTCCGGCGGGAGCAGCTCACGGGGCAGGCCCGGGTCGGCCAGCGGGAACCCCCGCCACTCGTGCACGAGGCGGATCTGGGCGAGCAGCGTCTCGTCACCGGGCGCGGGCCGCAGGTCCTCGAACCGGGCCAGGAACGCCTGGTACCTGGCCGCCAGATCGCCCAGGTGCCAGGCCTGCTCGACCAGCGAGCGCTGCGCCCCGATCCCGGCGAACGGGCCGGTGAACGAGAAGGTCTCCGCGGACAGGCCCAGCTGCTCGGTGACCTGCTTCGCCTCCGCCTCCCGGGCCGGGTGCGGGCTCACCCATACGCCGGGCAGCGGGCTGCCGAAACCGGCCCAGGTGAGCCGCGTGCGCAGCTTGTGGCGCAGCTGCCGCCGGGTCTCCGGCACGGTCACCAGCAGGACCAGCCAGCGGCCGTCCCAGGCGGGCGCGTCGCGGCCGAAGGAGTAGATGCGGGCCGCCCCCCCGGCGAGCAGCTCGTGGCCCGGCTGCGTCAGTGCCCACCGGACGCGGCGGCCGGCCCGGTGCGCGGTGATCCAGCCGTCGGCGGCCAGCCTGGCCAGTGCCTGGCGGGCCGACTTCTCCTCGAGCCCCAGCCCCCCGGCGACGTGGAGCAGCGTAGCGGTCCACGGCGCCTCGCCCGCGGGCAGCACGAACTCGCCGAGGACGGTCAGCAGGAGCGAGCGGGCGCTGCCGGATCCGCCGTCCTGACGCCGGGACACCGATGGCGGGCCGCGCACGGCGTCTTCGGCTGCTGTCGGGGGCCGGTTGGACATGAGCTGCTTCCTTGGCCTGCGTCCCGGATTGGCTTCCGGCCGGGCCCACGCGGGGCCAGCCGTCAATTCAATTCTACAAGTAATTGACGGCCCGCTAAATGTGTGTAGAGGATATGTCCATCGTGTTTCCCGCGGGCAGATGGGATCCAACCATGCCTGTCGAGTCATTCAACGCCAGCGTGTACCTGCTGGACCGCCAGGTCGAGGTTGGCAGGGGCGGGCATCTCGCCGTGACCGGGCCGGCCGGCTCGCTCACCTACGCCGAGCTGTCCCAGCGGGTGGCCGAACTGTCGTCCGGACTGCAGGCGCTGGGGGTGCGGCCCGAGGAGCGGGTCCTCCTCGTCACCTCCGACCGCCCCGAGACCGTGATCACGTTCCTGGCGCTGCTGCGCATGGGGGCGGTCGCGGTCCCGGTATCCACCATGTACAACGGGACCGAGCTCGGCGAGCTGCTCCGCGACACCCGGGCCCGCGTGGTCGTGGCGACCGGCGAATTCGCCGCCGCCACCCGGGAGGCCATGAGCCTCGCGCCGGAGGCCACCACGCTCGTGCTCGTCGGCGAGCCGGGCCAGCCGGGCCAGCCGGGTGGTACGGGCCAGCCGGGCGAGCCGGGCCCGGGCGGGGAAGCCGGTACCCGGTCCGAAGCCGGTACCCGGTCCTGGGCCGACGTCCTGGCCGAAGGGCAGCGGGCCGGGCCCGCCGCCCCCTACGGCACCTGGTTCGACTCCCCCGGCTTCTGGCTTTACACGTCGGGCACGACCGGTACCCCGAAGGCCGCGATGCACCGGCACGGCAGCATCGCCCGGGTCTGCGAGACCTACGCCCACCAGGTGCTGGGCATCACCTCCGACGACCGGTGCTACTCCGTGGCGAAGCTGTTTTTCGCGTATGGCATCGGGAACTCGCTGTTCTTCCCGTTCTCGATCGGCGCCACCGCGGTCCTGGACCCGGCCCGCGCCACCCCGGCCGGGGCGGCGGTCCGGCTGGCCGAAGACCGCCCGTCGCTGTTCTTCGCCGGGCCCGCCTTCTTCGCCGCGCTGCTCGCCGCGGACGTGCCGCCGGAGGCCTTCGCCTCGGTGCGGCTGGCGACATCGGCGGGCGAGGCCCTGCCGGCGGAGATCTACCGGCGGTTCACCAGCCGCTACGGGGTCGACATCATCGACGGGCTTGGGTCCACCGAGGCGCTGCACATCTTCATCTCGAACCGGCCCGGCGCCGTCCGCCCCGGGACGTCGGGGAGCGTGGTCCCCGGATACGAGGCCCGGCTGGTGGACGACCACGACGAGCCGGTCGCCGACGGCCACCCCGGCCGGCTGCTCGTGCGGGGTGACTCGATCGCGACCGGGTACTGGTGCCGGACCGCCACCACCCGGCAGGTGTTCCAGGGCGAGTGGCTGCGGACCGGCGACACCTACGTCCGCTCGGAGGACGGCTTCTACACCTGCCTCGGCCGCACCAACGACATGATCAAGGCCGGCGGCATCTGGGTGTCGCCGACCGAGGTGGAGGCGCGCATCGTCCAGCACGAGTCGGTGGCCGAATGCGCGGTGGTGGGCCACAGGGACGCCGATGGCCTGGAGGAGGTCGTCGCGTGTGTGGTGCCCATGCCCGGCAAGGCGGTGGACGGCGACGAGCTGATCGCGTTCTGCCGGGAGGGCCTGGCAGCGTTCAAGCGCCCCCGGCAGGTCCTGGTGCTGGAGGGCCTGCCGAAGACCGCGACCGGGAAGATCCAGCGGGTCGTCGTCCGCGAGATCACCGCCGACACCCTCAGGAAGTGACGGGTGGCACGCACCGGCCCCGATGTGCTGGTCGTGGGCGCCGGGGTGTCCGGCCTGACCACGGCGATCTGCCTGGCCGAGACCGGCCGCAACGTCGAGATCCGTGCCGACCGCCCGCCGCAGGACACCACGTCCGCCGTGGCCGGCGCGATCTGGGGCCCGCACCTGGTGGAGACGGGCGAGCGGGCCGCCCGCTGGCGCCGCGTCACGCTGGCGGTGCTCCGCGAACTCGCCGCTGACCCGGCCGGCCGGGCGGCCGGCGTCCGGATCGTGAACGGCAGCCAGGTGTTCCGCGGCTCCCCCGCCCCGCCGGACTGGCTCGCCGAGCTCGGCGGCTACCGCACATGTGGGCCGGCCGAGCTGCCGCCGGGATTCCGCAGCGGCTGGCGGTACGCCGCGCCGGTGGCGCACATGCCGACCTACCTGGGCTACCTGCAGGCCCGGTTCGAGCGCGCGGGCGGCAGGCTCGGCGTGGGGATCGTTGCCTCGCTGGCCGACGGGGCACGCGAGACCGGGGCCCGGGTGGTCGTGAACTGCTCCGGGGCGTACGCCCGCCAGCTCACCGGTGACGCGGCGGTGACGCCGGTCCGGGGCCAGGCGGTCGTGGCGGTTAACCCGGGCCTCACCGAGTTCCTCATCGCGCCCAGCGACGAGTCCGCCGAGCTCAGCTACCTGTTCCCGCACGGCGAGCAGGTCATCCTCGGCGCCAGTGAGGCGGCCGGGGAGTGGAACCTAGAGCCGGTCCCGGCGGTGGCCGACCGGATCCTGCGCGACTGCGCGGCGATCGAGCCACGGCTGCGGGGCGCGCGGGTGCTCGGTCACCGGGTCGGCCTGCGGCCGGCCAGGCCGGCCGTACGGCTGGAGGCCGAGCCCGGCGACGGCGGTGGCCCGCTGATCGTGCACAACTACGGCCACGGCGGCGCCGGAGTCACCCTGTCCTGGGGCTGCGCCCGCGAGGCCGCCAGCCTGGCGGGCGGACCCCGTTAGGGTGAAGCCATGCGGATCGGTTTCGGCGCCCCCGTCTCGGGCGTGTGGGCTGCCCCGGCCAACTTGGCCAGCTTCACCGCCCAGGCGGAGGCGGCGGGCTACGCGTCGCTCTGGACGTTCCAGCGGCTGATCGTCCCCGAGGGTTCCGCGATGGAGCCCGTCTATCACAGCGTGCTCGACCCGATGGTGGCGCTCGGGTACGCGGCGGCGGCGACGTCGCGGATCAGGCTCGGCGTGGCCGTCATCAACATGCCCTACCTCTCCCCCGGCTATCTCGCCAAGCAGGCCGCCACCGTGGACGTGCTCTCGGGCGGGCGGCTCGATCTCGGCCTTGGCCTGGGCTGGATGCCGGAGGAGTTCGCCGTCGCCGGCGGGACCATGGCCGGGCGCGGTGCCCGGACGGCGGAGTACATCGAGGTGATGCGCCGCCTGTGGGCCGGCGGGGTGGCCGAGTTCCACGGTGAGTTCTACACGCTGCCGGCCGGGCGGATGGCCCCGGAGCCGGTGCAGCGGCCGGGGCCGCCGATCCTGCTCGGCGGGACGGCACCGCGGGCGCTGGAACGGGCGGGGCGGCTCGCCGACGGCTGGGTGACCTCCAGCCGGGCCGACCTGTCCCGGATCGGCGAGGGCATCAAGACGGTCCGGGCCGCGGCGCAGCAAGCCGGCCGCGACCCGGCCGCGATCCGGATCATCTGCCGCGGGGTGGTCCGCTGGGGCGCGCCGGTGACCGTTCCCGAAGGCGGGGGGCGGCTGCTGCTGTCGGGCAGCTTCGACGACATCCGCGGCGACACCCAGTGGCTGGCGGAGCAGGGAGTCACCGAGATCTTCTACGACCTCAACTGGGATCCGCTGGTGGGCTCGCCCGACGCCGACGCGCTCGGCGCCACCGCCCGGGCCTCGGAGATCCTGGACGGGCTGGCACCCGGCCGCTGAGCTCGGTGCGCTCTACGCGCCTTCGCGGTACGCGATGGCCGCCGCCTCGGTCCGGCTGGACGCGCCGAGCTTGGCCAGGATGTTGGACACGTGCACGCTCGCGGTCTTCGGCGCGATGAACAGCTTGGCGGCGATCTCGCGATTGCTGCGGCCCTCGACGAGCAGCTCCAGGACCTCCTGCTCCCGCGGGGTCAGGGCCGCCAGCACGCCGGGAGGGTAGGTGGACGGCCGGGGCCCGATCCGGGCCCGCCTGGCGAGATCGGCCAGCGCGGTCAGCAGCGGGACCGCGCCAAGCCGTTCCACCGTCTCCATGGCCAGCTTCCACTCGTGCTCCGCCCGCTCGCGCTGCCCCTTCTCGGCCAGCGCCTCGGCCAGCCGCCAGCGCGCCCGGGCGATCTCATAGACGAACCCGGGACCGAACGTGTCCACGACCGCCTGCCAGGCCGCCGGGCTGTTCTTGCCCCGCGCGCGGCCCCATTCGGCCTCGGCGCGCGCCAGCCAGCCGCGGCCGTCGATCCCCAGCACGAACTTCGGCTGGCGCGGGTAGGCCGCCCCCTCGCGGGCCACCGCGATCAGCGCCTTCGCGGCCTTCACCTCGGCCTTTTCCGTCCGCGTGTCCCCCGCCGCGCGGGCCCGTGCGGCCCGGGTCGCGTGCGCGCCCAGGCCGATCGTGGCAACCCGGATCACCGGCGGGCCGAAGCCGTCCCCATCGGCCTCCGTGGCGATCGCGGCCGCGACCTCCGCCAGCGCCCCCTCCGGGTCGCCCCGCCAGAGTGCGTGCTCGGCGAGCAGCCCCCGGGCGATGTACTCGCCGAACCGGTCCACCGCCCAGAACGGCTCCAGCCAGGCCCGGCGCTCCCCCACCACGGGGTTCCCCTGGCCCACCTCGACGAACAGGGCCATGGCCGAGAGCCGGGCCTCGGCGACCGTGGTGGCGCGGACAGGGAACCCGTCCGCGAGCTCCGCCGCGTGATCCCATTGGCCTTCGGAGTAGTGCGCCAGATAGTGGATGTACTGCAGATCCAGGCCGTAGGGGGCCAGGCCGAGCCCCTTCTCCTCCGCCCGCGCCACCCCCTGGTGGGCGGTCGTGGCCGCGCCCGACAGGTCGCCGCGCTCCAGCCTCGCCCGGGCGAGCTGGTACGCGGCCCGCAGCTCGACGCCGAGCACCTGCGCGTCCCTGGCCTGGTCGTGCGCCGCGGTGAACAGGCTGATCGCCTCGTCGACCTGGCCGGAGCGCTCGCTGAGCTCACCAAGCGTGACCAGGGCGTCGGCTTCCACCCAGGGCGCGCCGACGGCCCGGGCAGCCTCCTGGGCCTCCTTCGCCACGGTGGTCGCGGCTTCCTCGTCCCTGGAGTACATGAGGGTCTGCGAGAGCGTCGCCAGCGCCCGGGCCCGCTCCCAGGTGGGCGGGTCCTCGGGCAGCCGGTCGACGCCCGCCTGGGCGGCCTCCACCGCGTCCGCGACGGCCCCGGTCTCCAGCAGGAAGTAGCTCAGCCGCTCGCGGACCCTGCTGGTGAGCGCCGCGTCGCCGGAATCGCCGAGCCATGCGCGCAGCCGGCGCAGCTCATGAACCGCCCGCGCGACCTCGCCGCTGGCCGCCGCGCTGGTCGCCGAGCGGAACGCCAGTTTCCCGCGGTTCATCCCGGCCAGCTTCTCCGGCTCGCTGACCCGTTCCCAGAGCGCCAGCGCGGCATCGTAGTGCCGGTGCGCCTCGGCCGGGGCCGCCAGCCGTTCCGCCTCCTGCGCCGCCTGCACCGAGGCGCTGAACGCACCGGCGATGTCGTGACTGGCCAGGCAGTGGTGGGCAAGCTCGGCGGCGGTGCCCGGCACGGTGGCGAGCCGGTCCGAGTCCGCCAGCAGCTCGGCGAACCTGGCGTGCAGCCGGGTCCGCTCGCCCGGCAGCAGGTCGCCGTAGATGGCCTCCCTGATCAGCGCGTGCCGGAAGGCGTACCCCTCCGTGCCGTCGGGCACGAGCAGCTGATGGGCCACCGACTCGCGGATCCCGTCCTCGAAATCGGCCACGGCCAGCCCGGACGCTTCCCGGATCATGTCTTCCTCGACCCGCCGCCCTGCGACGGCCGCCGCCCGCAGCACCTGCTGGGCGGTGTCGGATACCTGCTCGAACCGGGCGAGGAGCAGGTCGGCGAGCCCGGTCGGAAGGACGCTGCCCGTGTGGTCCTTCCCGGCGCGGCCGTTCCCGGCCGCCAGCAGTTCCTCGCCGTAGTACGGGTTCCCCTCGGCGCGGGTGACGATCCGGTGCAGCGTGGCCGCGTCCAGCGGCGTTGTGGCCAGCGCGCTCAGATGGTCGGCCATGTCCGCGTAGCCGAGCGGGGCGAGCTCGATCGCGGTCACCCCGGGCAGGCGGAGCAGCTCCGCGACCACGGGCCGCAGCGGATGACGGCGGTGCAGGTCATCGGTCCGGTAGGTGACCACCACCGCAACCTTCTCCCGGTGCAGCACACGGCTCAGGAAGGTGAGCAGGTCGCGGGTCGAGCGGTCGGCCCAGTGCAGGTCTTCCAGCACGAGCAGTACGGGCCGCTGCGACGCCAGTTCGGCGAGCATTCCGAGGACCGCGCCGAACAGCTGCTGCTGCGCGAGACCCGGCAGATCGGCGGGCGGCGGGCTCGCACCGCGGTCGGGAAGCAGCCGGCCGAGCACCGGGCGGGCGGCGATCGCGTCGAGAACGGCCTGGTCCGGGCTGGGGCCCGTGGTCGCCGCGCGCAGCGCGTCGGCGAGCGGCAGGTAGGCAATGCTGTCGCCGAGCTCGGCGCACCGGCCGGAAAGCACGGTGAACCCGCGGCCCGCGGCCCGGGTGGCCAGCTCCGACACCAGGCGGGTCTTGCCCACGCCGGCGTCACCGCTGATCAGGGCGTGCGTGGGACGGCGGCCCTCGGCGGCATCGTCGAGCAGGTCGAGCAGGCGGCGCAATTCGCCGTCCCTGCCGACCAGCCGCTGACCCGATACCCGCAGCACATCGCCATTATCGCCGCTCTAACGTGCAAAGGTGATATGGACAGCAATTGCCAGTCGCGACCACTCAGGTGGATGTGGCCACAGAGGGGTAAGAAGCCCTAGGTGGAGCTGGACCGCTCTTCGAGAAGGAAGGGGGCCGCATGGACACTGAGCCGGCTGTCTCCTACCGTGCCGCCGTGCCCGGCACGCCCGTGCTCACCAAGACCGGCACGGAGATCGGCACGCTGGAACATGTCCTTGAGGTGCCCGAGGAAGACCGGTTCGACGGCCTGGTGATCGCCACCGAGTGGGGGCTGCGGTTCGTCGATGCCAACCAGGTCGAGCTGATCACGGTCCGCCATGTCCGCTCCCGGCTGGACGATGAGCAGGCGTCCCGGCTGCCCCCTCCCCAGGGCACGGTGGTCTACCGGGTCAGCGCGATGGATGAGATCGGCGAGGCGCTGGACCAGCGCCTGGGGCAGATGTTCGGCCGCCCGCACTGGATGGCGGGCTAAGTCGTGCCCCGGGCGGCACGGCACGGTGCGGTACGCTTGGGCGCCATGAGCAGCGATCCCCGCTCCAGCCGCGCGCTGCAGACGCGCCAGGCCAGCCTCGTGCCGGACAAGCCCTCGCTTGACGGCATCGAGGAAAAGTGGTCGCGCAGGTGGGAAGAGCCGGGCGTAGTACACGTTTGACCGCTCC
>DASYQM010000132.1:0-4775 GCA_036005525.1 Streptosporangiaceae bacterium | reverse complement strand
CGCGGCCAGCAGCTCTAACCTGCGGGCATTGACCTGCTCAGGGTCCCACCGGGATTCGGACAAGAAGAACTGCAGGCGCTGCACCGCCGGGTGGCCCGCCCCGGTCACCGGCTCCGCCCCGGCCAGCGCCGTCAGCGTCTTATTCCGGTCCCGCGGCGCCAGCAGCCCGGCCAGGTACTCCCGGAACCCCCGCCGCTGCGCCAGCGAGCCGAACAGATCATCAAACCGGGCCGCATACCCCTCCAGCGGGCCCGCCGCCGCAGGACAGGGCTGGCGTCGCGTCATCACACACCCCTGAGCACGTCACACCACTACCCCCGGCATACCGCCAACCCGCTCCAGAGTCAACAAACTACCGTTAGCTCCCCACTCGATCCCGGGCGTCATGGTCTGTCCGGGGCGGGATGTTGGCATCCCTTCAGGACGCGTGTTGGCACCCTTGGCGACGGTACGCGCCTTGCCTACCGTGGGTTCACGGCTCATAGATCGGTTCAGGATCCACGGATTCGATGGGGTGACGTCGCGTCGTATCAGCTGCCCGATCAGAACGCTCTGAACAACGAGACGCGTGCGGTAGGCCGGAAGGGAACGGGCTGGCTGAGGGGATGGACGTAATGAGCTTGCAGACTGATGCACCGGCTGGCACGACACTCGGCGTAGTGCCGGTCGTACCCGGATCGTTCTTGCTGGGCTCCACGCTGGGCCTGCGCCGCGACATGCTGGGTCTGTGCGAACGGGCATTCCAGCGTTACGGCGACGCGGTGCGTTTCCGGTTCGGTCCGCCCGGGGGGCGCATGGAAATGCATGTGCTGTTCCATCCCGACGCAGCGCATCGGGTGCTGGCTGGCTGGCCGGCGAATTACCGCAAGGAGAATGTCTTCTACAGCGAGATCCGTAGCGCGTTTGGCGATGGGTTGCTGACCACGCAGGATGCCGAGTGGCAGCGCCAGAAGCGGTACCTGCAGCCGCTGTTTGTGGCCAGGCGGGTGAACGGTTACGCCACGACCATGATCGAGCAGGTTCAGCAGGTGGTGCAGCGGTGGCGGGCTCGGCCGCCCGGCACCGTCGATCTTCATGAGGAGATGACTCGCCTCACGTTGGCGACCGTATGCCGCGTGCTGTTCGGTGAAAACGTCGGGCAGGCGCTCCCGGTGGTGCAGCGCACGTTTGGTCCGATGGGCGATGCGGTCCGGCGCCGTGCGCTCGCCGGTGGCCGCGTACCGCGGGGCTGGCCCACCCCAGTGAACCAACGGCTGCGGCGCGCACAGCGTGAGCTGCGAAGCGTCTGCGACCAGATCGTCGCGCACCGCCGAGCCAGCGGCGACGGGCAGGAGGACCTCCTGGGGCTGTTGCTTGCTGCGCAGGATGAGGGAAGCTCGCTGACCGACGGCGAGGTCCGCGACCAGGTGCTCGTCTTCCTGCTGGCTGGACACGAAACCACCTCGACTGCGCTCACCTACACGCTGCACCTGCTGGGCCGGCATCCAGACGTCCAGCACCGGGTGCGGGCGGAGGCGGACACGATCGCGGGCGATCGGGCCCTCACCGCCCAGGATGCCTCGGTACTCGGGTACACGACCATGGTGGTGAAGGAGGCGATGCGGCTCTACCCGTCGGCGCCATTCCTCGGCCGGCAGGCGGTCCAGGATGATCAGATCGGCGGCTACCACGTCCCGGCGGGCGCCGACGTCGTGCTCGCACCCTGGATCACCCACCGGCATCCGACATTCTGGGAGCAGCCTGAGCGGTTCGACCCGCAGCGATTCACCCCCGAGCAGGAGAAGGCCCGGCACCGCTACGCGTGGTTCCCGTTCGGCGGTGGCCCCCGGGCGTGCATCGGTCAGCATTTCTCGATGCTCGAATCGGTGATCGCGCTCGCCACGCTGGTACGGGACTTCCAGTTCGCGGCGCCACCCGGCGAGCCCGCGCGCACCAACCACATCACGCTGCGGCCGACCCACGGAGTACCCAGCCGCGTCACGGCCCGGTAGGCACAACACCAACTACAGCGGACGGTGCGCCGCCATCACCGGCGGCTCCTCCTGCGCCGTGCGCCGCGCCGGCCGGCTGGGGATCTCGGCATGGGCCAAGCCGGTGGACGATGAGTGCATGGATGATCAGGTGACGCGCGGTCCGCTGGCTGCCTTGCTCGATGATGCCGCGGCGGGCCGGTTCCCGCCCGCGGACGGGTGCGTGACTGTCGTGCCGCCGCCGTCGGCCAGGGACGCCGGTGTCATCGGGTTTACCGCGCACGCGGTCATCTTCATCGACGCCGACCCGGCCTGGGTGGCCGCCCAGCTGCCCGCCGATGACCTGTCCGGGCCACTTGCTCCGGCGTTCCTGCACGCGCTCTGCGCGCACACCAACCGCCAGGCGCACAGCACCGACCTGCTCTGTGCCGCATGGCCCTTGCCTGGGCCGCCGGGTATCGCCCTGACACCCGAGCCCGACCTCGCCCATCCGCGCATCGCGCGAGCGTTGCGCTACCGCGATGATGTGCGGGCCTGGCGCGCCGAGGGCGGCGTGGTGCTGACCGGCCGCGGCATCGCCGGCCGCTGGGAGGCCGCCATTGAGGTCGACCCCGGTCACCGCTGCCGCGGGCTCGGCCGCGCACTGGCGGCAACCGCGCGCCATCTGATTCCCGCCAGCGCGCCGGTGTGGGCGCAGATCGCCCCGGCGAATGCGGCAAGTGTCCGCGCCTTCCTTGCGGCCGGGTTCAAGCCCGTGGGCGCCGAGGCACACCTGACCCGCGCGGGCCTGGGCGTGTGACCGGGCGTCCTCGGGTGCGCCGAGCATGCCACCCCCGGCGACCGGTTCCCGCTGTGCGGTGCCCAGCGGCGCCTGGCGCGCCCGCACCTGCCGATCTCACCCCACGGTGATGACGATCTTGCCGCGCGTGTGCCCCTCCTCCACGTGGCGCAGACCCTCGGCCGTATTCGCCAGGGGATAGGTCCGGCCGACGACGGGTGTGAGCTTCCCGTCCTCGATGAGCCCGGTCACGGCCAGCAGCTCCTGCCGGTTCTGCCGGGTCGGGAGCGGGCGCAGCCGCTGCGAGACGAACGCGTTGGCCACAACTGCCCGCGCGATGCCAGCGACGGGCCCGAACACGTGGCCGGGCGTACCTCCGCCGTTGAGCACGAGGGTCCCCTTCGGGGTGAGCGCTCCGCGCAGCCGGGTGAGTGGGAGGCTGCTCACGTTGTCGAGGATCACGTCGTACTGCGCCCGCCCGCCGGCGAAGTCCTCCCGCGTGTAGTCGATGACGTGCTCGGCGCCGATCGAGCGCACGAGCTCGACGTTGCGCGTGCTGCACACCCCGGTGACCTCGGCGCCGAGCGCGGCTGCGATCTGGACGGCGTACGTGCCCACTCCGCCGCCGGCCCCGTTGACGAGCACCCGCTGGCCGGCCTTCACCTCGCCCACGTCGCGGATCCCGCGCAGGGCCGTCGTCGCCGCTATCGGCACCGCGGCCGCCTGCTCGAAGTTAAGGCTCGCCGGCTTGGGCACCACCAAGTCCGCCGCGGCGCACGCGTACTCCGCGAACGCGCCCCGGCAAAAGCCGAGCACCTCGTCGCCGTTCCGCAGCTGGCGCACGTTCGCACCGACCGCCTCCACCACGCCCGCCGCGTCGATCCCGGCCACCCGGGCCTTCGGCCTGGTCAGCCCCACGCCCATCAGCCGCGCTATCAGCGGGTCTCCCCGCAGGATGTGCCAGTCGGCCGGGTTGAGCGCGGCGGCGTGCACCCGAACCAGCACGTCGCCGGCCCCAACCTCGGGCATGCCAGTCTCGGCCAGCCGCAGGACATCCGGCGGGCCGAACCTGTCCTGGACGAGAGCCTTCACTGCGTCCGGTCGCGAGTCAGCTCGGGGCGTGAAGCCACGGATCCCGGAGGTCGAAGAAGACGGGTTCGCCGATGGTGAGCGCGTCCATCTCCTTCATCATCTCCTGCATCTGCGGCGGTGGTTCCTTCTGTTCACCTGCGCGAGCCGACTCCTCGGAGGTGAAGTAGATCGCCATCGTCCAGGCGCCGCCGTCGTGACCCACCGTGACGGTGCCGAGGATCTCGGGCCGGAACTCCTGCCAGTCGGTTGGGTCACTGGCCATCAGCTCGCGCGCTCGGTCCGGATCGCTCGTACGACCCTGCATGACCTGCACGAAGCCGGCCTGCGAGGGGTCACCGGGAGTGTCGACCTCGACCGACGTGCTGTTGTGGAAGACCGGCTCGTCGGTGAACAGCGTGGCCGTCTGCTCCCACCACGCCGTCTGCTCCGGCCGATCACTGTTCTGCCGCGCCGCCTCGTCAGACTCGAAACGTGCCAGGGCGATCAGCCTTCCGTCGTCAGTAACCCCCGATGTGCTGCCAAGCCATCCCACGGCTCCCGGGGCCACCTCGTCGACCCATCTGTCGAGCTGCGCGCGCACCTGCGCGGCGTCAGACACATGGCCCTGGATCACCTGCACAAACATGTTGACCTCCCTTTGCCCATCCCCCGGCGGGTGCCGATCGGTCGCTCCGACGCTACTCCCGTCCCCTCGCGCCCGGAAACCGCCGCCAGCCGAAACTCGCCACTCGCACGAACCTGAGCCTGCAGCACACACAAGGAGATCCTTGGTCACCTGTCAGCCGGCCGTTGCAGCACGCTGTCAGCCCGTCAGGTGCGCACGACCTGGTAGAGGGCGGGATGCGGCCGGTAGCCGGCCAGGCCTGCGGCCGTTTCCCGGAAACCGGGACTCTGGATTGCCGCCTGAAAGTCTTGCGCGGTCCGCCAGCGGGCGA
>DASYQM010000131.1:0-9730 GCA_036005525.1 Streptosporangiaceae bacterium | reverse complement strand
CATGATCCACATCCGGCCTCCACGGCGGCGTACTCGGGTGGGCTGGTCTGCCGTGGCAGCGGCGGGGAGCGTTTGAAGCCAGGGATGAGAGCGCCCGGGATTTCTTCGCGAGGCTCCCGGGGGACGCCGCTGCCACCGGCGGCTACCGGCCAGCGCGGCCCCACCAACGGCAGCCGCCGTCGGCGGTGCGCTCCATCCGGCCGCACATGCCGAATCGGATGATGATTCGAAAACGCAAGAGAGCGGCGGCCTGGGGCAGCGGCGGGGAGTGTTAAGCCCAGGGGTAGTGGTGAGCAGCGCGCTGGGCTTCCCGAGGGAACTCTCGGGGGACGCCGCTGCCACCGGCGCCCAGCCGCCAGCCCAACCCGCAGCTAGCGGTAGGCATGGTAGATGCCGTCCCGGTGCGCTCGACCTGGCGCCCGTCCGGTAGTCCGGCGAGCAGCTCCTCGAGCGCCAGGCCGACGGCCTGGAACAGGCTCCCTCCGCCGAGGCCGGCGTTTTGGCTCTGTGGAGGATCTCGCCGCGGTCCAGTTCCCGGCCGGCCCCGTCCAGGACCTTCCACACGACGTCAGTGTCAGCGCTGGGGGCCACGGGCGAGGTTGTGGTGGCCGGGACGGCGGCAGGGGCCTTGCGCCGTCTTCGCCAGCGGGTGGCCGGCCGTGACCCCAGCCTCGATCACACCGCGATCCAGCGCCTCGACGTCGGCCTGCAGCTGGGCGTAGCGGCTGCGGACCCGGCGGCGGGACAGCCACGACAGCGCGCTCACCGCTGGCACACGCCTGCCGGAGTCATGGTGCGCATCCTGCAGCGCATTCTGGCCCTGACCGCGGCGATCTGGCACAACGACCACACCGCCGCACCGGTCCACCGCTCGCTCACCGCCTACAACCACTGACCTTCGCATAGATCATCCAGAGAGGCTCCGCCTCAGACCGCCGAGGTTGCCGCTGACCTGGACTTTCCCCTGACCGGCCTGCATCTGAGCGCGCTCACGCAAGGACCTGCGGTCATGATCGGCCGACCGCCGCCGCCCGCTGCGCCAAAGTCCGGCCCGCCATGCGACCGGCTGTGCCACTCCAAAGTGGCTGGTCAGGACACTGCCTGCAGAGTTGTGGAGCGGGCGTCCTCGACGCTACGCCGCCCCAAAACTTAGGACAAGTGTCAAAGTCTTCGCACCGAAGGTGCCCTACGCTCCGTCCGGGACTTCGCCCGGAAGGAGTGGCCCTTCGGGCAGTTCGGCTGACGGGCCGCGATGAGCATGGCACGGTCGGCGGGTGGCCGATGACTTCGCTTCCCGGTATGGAGACCTGCTGAGCGGCTCCTACGACTGCGTGGACCGCATCGTGCTCAAGGCCCTCTTCGGCATGGGGCACAGCCCGGGCGGGTTCCGGACCTGGTGGCGGCGGTTGCATGGCGGTAGCGACGACGATCTGGACGACACGCACCTGATGCGGATGGCGGGCCGGTTCGCCCGCCGGGTCAAGGCCTGGGCGGCGGCCAACGGCGTGCCGGTGGTCTACTGCAGGGCCGGGCAGCGCAAGCACCGGATCGCCACCGAGCACATTGCCGCGCACCCGCCATCGGGGCCCGGCGTGTTCTTGGTGCTGGCCGCCAAGGCCCCGGCGACGGTGTGGAAGGTCAAGCGGTCATCGCGGGGGCGGATCGTCAACCTGGAGAAGAAGACCGAGTACGTCTACCACTACAGCTTCCACATCATGGACCCGGACTGGGGGCATGTGACGATCAAGATGTCCGGCCACCCGCCGTTCGCCGCGCAGGTGATCCTCAACGGGCACGAGTACGTCGCGGCGCAGGCCCGGGCGGCGGGAATCGGGTTCGCCAAGGAGGGCAACTGCTTTACTGACATCGCGGATCCGCAGGGCCTGGCCCGGGTCGCAGATGCCTTGCCGCGCCAAGCGGCTATAGGGCGCCTGGGCCAGGTCTGCGACCGGTGGATCTATTCGGCCTGCCTATGCTTCGGCCTGGACACCTCCGAACAAGGCATCAGCGGGTTCCGCTACGACTACTGGGTCTACCAGGCCGAATACAGCCGCAATCTGCTGTTCGCTAGCGGCGCGGCGATGGAGGACCTGTTTGACCGGGTGTGCGACCGGACCCGGTCCCGGCTGGACATCCCGGCACTGCGCCACCTGTTCGGCCTCTACGCCCGACCCCACCGCAACCGCCAGAGCGGGCCGCCCGCGCAGGAGATCGTGGTCGAGACACCACGGTATGGCCTCAGCTGGTTCCGGATCAGTTTCGGGCTGCTGCAGCTGAAGGCCTACACCAAGGGCGAGCACGTCCTGCGCTTTGAGGCCACCGTGCACAACACCAAGGAGCTGCGCTGCCGCCGCGGCCTGGACAACTTCGGCGAGATCATCACCCGGCTGGCCGGCATGGCCGGGCGGTTCGCCACCGCCCTGGACTGCGCCGACATCAGCTTCCTGCCCGACGGTATCCTTGACCAGCTGCCGCTGCCATCCCGAATCGGCGCCACCCGCACCGGCGGCATCGACCTGAACAAGCCCCGCATCCGCGCCGCGCTGGCTGCGGCACTTGCCCTGGCCGCCGCCCCCCGCGGTTTCACCGTCGCCGAGCACGCCGCCAAGGTCACCACCATGACCGGCCTAACCGGCTACACCACCCGGCGGGCTTCCTATGATCTCCGCAAGCTGCGCGGCAAGGGCCTCACCGTCAAACCCGGCCGGTCCCGCAGCTACCTCGTCCCGCCACAGGCAGCCCGCACCATCGCCGCCCTCCTGGCCCTGCGCGAGCACGTCATCGGCCCCATCCTCGCCGGGGTGCGCACCCCGCGCATAGGCCGCAAGCCCGCCATCTGGACACCCGTCGACCGCCGCTACGAGACCATCCGCATCGGCATGCAGGACCTCTTCCGCGAACTCGGCATCACGGCCGCCGCCGCATAGACAACTTTTTGTCGATCATGGAATGTCAAGTGGGCTAGCCCGGCCCGCCGGACCCGGTGCACCGCCGCCCCAGGCGGATCGCCTGCCGGCGGACTAGGAAAGGGGCCGTGGTAGACACGTGGCATGACCGCGACGTCTGTCCCGGACCTTGCCGACGTCCTCGCCGCGCGCAAGCGCATCGCCCCCTACCTCCGGCCGACCCCCCTCTACCGGTATCCCGCGCTCGACGCGATGACCGGCGCACATGTATGGGTCAAGCACGAGAACCATCAGCCGATCGGGGCCTTCAAGGTCCGCGGTGGCGTCAGCCTCGTCAGCCAGCTGACCGACGATGAACGGCGCCGGGGCGTCATCACGGCCTCGACCGGCAACCATGGCCAGTCGGTCGCGTACGCGGCAGACCTGTTCGGCGTGCGCGCGATCATCTGCGTGCCGGAGCAGGCCAACCCGGTGAAGGTCGAATCGATGCAGGCCCTCGGCGCCGAGGTGGTCTTCCACGGCCGCGATTTCGACGAAGCGCGCGAGTACTGCGAAAAGCAGGCGACCGAGCACAAGTACCGGTACGTCCACTCCGGGAACGAGCCGTTGCTCATCGCAGGCGTCGCCACCTACACCGTCGAGGTCCTCGAAGCCCGGCCGGACATCGAGGTGATCGTGGTCCCGGTCGGAGGCGGCAGCGGGGCAGCCGGGGCTTGCGTGGTGACCAAGGCGGTGCGCTCGTCGATCGAGGTTATCGGTGTGCAGTCCGAGGCGGCCCCGGCCGCATACCGTTCCTGGCAGACCCATTCGCTCGTCGACGCCACCATGGACACGCTCGCGGAAGGGCTGGCGACCCGGACCGCCTTCGAACTGCCGCAGCGGATCTTGTGGGAACTGCTCGACGACTTCGTGCTGGTCTCCGACGAGGCGCTGAAGGATGCGACACGGCTGATGATCGAGAAGACACGCAACCTCGTCGAGCCGGCCGGCGCGGCCGCCCTCGCCGCGGTGCTGGGCACACCTGAGCGGTTCGCGGGCCGGAAGGTGGCGGTCGTCTGCAGCGGCGGCAACATCAGCCCAGCGCAGCTGGCCGCGCTCTGGCCGGGCGAACCGGCCTGACAGCGGGCCTGGCATGGGCTGGCGGCCGCGCCGGGCGCCGCGCGTCATTATCCGGAAGGGAAGGACGGGACGAGGCGTGCTCCGGGTACATAAGGTTTGAAGCCGACGCTCTGGTAAGCCGGGTGAAGGGAGCGTTCACGATGGCCAGTCACCGTTACGCGGTTGCAGGAGCGCTCAGCTTCGCAGTGATCCTGGCGGGCGGGGGCGGCTTACCAGCGCTCACCGGAACCGGCGCTGCCGCGCACCATTACGGGCGGTGCTCGGCGGGTGCGCACACGCTATCGGCGCCCGGCTCCCACGTGGACCCGGACACCGGCAACGGCGGCTATGCCAGCCTGCACACCGACGTGCGCCTGGTCTACGACGCCACCAGCAACAGGTTCCTGCCGGGCAACCACGTCACGCTCACCGACCGGGCCACGCAGTGCCTGACCAGCTTCAGCCTCGATTTCGAGCGCAAGTCGGCCAACGCCTCCGCTGGGCCGGACATGGCCGTCAACTCGGTGACCGTGAACGGCAGGCCGACGGCGTTCCGGTTCGTGCAGCCGACCTACCCGGGCGACCCGAACGGGCAAGACGACCCCGATCCGCTGGCCCACGAGGCATCCCAGCTCAATCCCGTGGGCGGGCCGGCCCACAATCCCCTGCCCCCGGCCTGCTCTCCCGAGTTGGCCTCCACCAGCGTGAAGCCGAATTCGGCCAACGGCACCCAGTGTCCCGCCAACAAGCTGGTCATCACGCCGCCCGTGCCGATCAAGCACGGCGACATCTTCTCTGTGACCGTCGCCTACACCGGCAGGCCGGGAGTGCATAACGATGGCGACGGAACGACCGAGGGATGGTTCAGGTCGAACCGGCCGAAAGGCGATGGCGGCTTCGTCACCACCGAGCCGGTCGGCACCGAGGACTGGATGCCGCTCAACGACCACCCAAGCGCCAAGCCGACCTACGACTTCGCCGACACGGTCAACGCCGGGAGGACCGTGCTCGCCAACGGCATCCTGGTGAGCCGGACGCACCACCCGACTGACAGCCGGTTCCCCCATGGCTCGGTGACCTGGCACTGGCACTCGGCCGCGCCGGTCGCCAGCTACCTGGTCGAGAACAGCGTGGGCCGCTTCGACCTGACCGAGCGGACCGTCGGCGGGATCAAGTTCTACCAGGCCCAGGCCAGTTCGTTGAGCGCAGCGCGGAAAGCGAAGAACCGCGCGATCATGAACAAGCAGCCGGACATCACCCGGTTCGAGAGCATGTTCACCGGGCCGTTCCCGTTCACCTCGGACGGTGTGGTCGTCGGCAGGCCATCGGCCTCCTTCGAGGAGGAGATGCAGGGGATGATCACCTTCGCTGGCGGCGAGATCGACACCGACACGCTCTATCACGAGAACATGCATCAGTGGTGGGGCGACCACGTGACGGAGGCCAGTTACAACCTGACCTTCTTCAAGGAAGGCATGGCGACCCTCGCCGAGTTCCTGTTCGCCGCCAGGCGCGCCCAGGCCCAGGCGGGAGGACCGGGCACGGAAGCCGGGCGGCGCGCGTTCCAGCGCAGCCTGGTGAAGAAGTTCAACGCGGGCTACGCCAGCAAGCGCCGGTTCTGGACCGCCGCCCCATCCAACCCGACGCCATACGGCCTGTTCAGCGGCTCCGCAACCTACGAGCGCCCGGGCATCGCCTACATCGCCCTGCGCCAGATCCTGGGCAAGTCGAACTTTGCCCGGGCACTGCGGCAGGTCCAGCGCCACTACGGAGGAGGCGTCATTACCGAGGCCCAGCTGGAGGCGGTGTTCCACCACTGGCTGCCGACCCGGAACCCAGCGTGCAGCAGCAGGCTCGACCAGTTCTTCATGCAGTGGTTCGACACCGCCTATAAGCCCGGCGGCGGCGCCAGCCGGACCCACATCACCGGCCCTGGCCTGGCAGGCCCCGGGTTCTACACGGGAAGCTGCACCAGGTGAGCGGCTCACGACCGGTACCGTTATCGGGCCGACCGGGTCATCGCTGGCCGGACACACCAGAGGCGGCCCGCGCCGCGAACTAGTCATCCCGCCGCGCGGCGGCGAGAATGTCGGCCGGCGCGCAGCCGGCGGCTGCCCGCGGCGTTTGATCTTGCCGACCCGGGCGGGAAGGCTGTGCCCATGGACTCTGGTGTGGCCGAGCTGCCGGTGGATCCGCTCGCGGTGCTGAGGAAGCGGCGCAGCGCGAAATGGCAAACGTACCCGGCCGATGTGTTGCCGCTGACGGTGGCCGAAATGGACTTCGCCCTTGCCGAACCGGTCGCGGAAGCCCTTCATGAGGCCGTCGAGCGGTCCGACGCCGGGTACGCGATGCCGGTGCCGGGGCTCGGCAGGGCGCTGGCGGGCTTCGCTGCGAGCCGGTGGAACTGGGACGTCGACCCGGCGTCAGTGACGGCAGTGACCGATGTAGGCGTGGGCGTCGTCGAACTGCTCCGGCTGCTGGCCCGCCCAGGTGATGCCGTGGTGATCAGCCCCCCGGTGTACCCGCCGTTCTTCGACTGGGTCCCCGAGGCCGGAGCCCGGCTGCTGGAGGTTCCCCTCGCCCACGACGCCGCCGGGTGGCGCCTCGATCTCGCCGCCCTGGAGACGGCTTTCGCCACCCATCCAGCGGCGTACGTCCTGTGCAACCCGCACAACCCGGTCGGGCGCGTCCATACCGCGGACGAACTGGCCGCCCTGGTCCGGCTGGCACGGATCTACCAGGTCACGATCGTCAGCGACGAGATCCACGGCCCGCTGGTGCTGCCGGGCGCCACGTTCACCCCGCTGCTGACCGTCCCCGGCGCCGCCGAGCTCGCCGTCAGCGTGCTGTCAGCCAGCAAGGCCTGGAACCTGGCCGGCCTCAAGTGCGCCGCCATCGTCACCGCCGCACCGCGGATGGCCGCGGTGGCCGGACGGCTCCCCTCCGACAGCCGCTGGCGGATCGGCCACTTCGGCGCGATCGCCACCATCGTCGCGTTCACCGCGGGCGGGCCGTGGCTCGACCGGCTGCTGGCCACCCTCGACCGCCGGCGGATCCTGCTTGCCGACCTGCTGCGCGAGCGCCTGCCGATGCTGACCTGGCACCCGCCCGAGGCCACCTACCTCGCCTGGCTCGACTGCGCCGCCCTCGGCCCCGACAACCAGGCCCGTGAACGGTTCCTCGACCGCGGTCACGTCGCGCTCGAGCCGGGCCTGCGGTTCGGCGCCGCTGGCGGCGGCTACGCGCGCCTGAACTTCGCCACCAGCACCGACATCCTTGACCAAGCGACGGCGCAGATGGCGGCCGCTGTGATCTGATGCACGGCAACAACGCGCCAACATCACCGCGATTGCGGCGGCGGGCGGCTGCTCCCCCGCCGCTAGCCGGGCCCTCGCCGGATCTGTGTGCTGACAAGCTCCAGCGACCCAGACGAGCAAGGGCGATGGGCCCTGCTGGATACTGGCGGGCATGCCTGAGCTGATCGGCGAGCCGAGCAGGGTGGCTGCTGCGGGTGAGCCGCCGAAGCTGATCGATGAGTACGTGGGAAGGGCCAGCACGGGTGATACCGCGCTCAGCGTCGCCCACATGCGCAGCCCGGCCGGCTGGTCCGAGCCGGGGCAGCGGCCCGAGTTCGACGAGTTCACGATCGTGCTGCGGGGAGCCCTCGTCGTCGAGTTCGATGGCGGCCGGATGACGGTCACGGCCGGCCAGGGCGTGCACGCCAAGCCGGGTGAATGGGTGCTGTACAGCACGCCCGGCGGGGCTGAGTACATCTCCGTCTGCCTGCCGGCCTTCGCTCCTGGCATCGTGCACCGTGATGACTAACGGGCCCATCCCGCAACCCGCCCGGCCGTTGGTGATTTACTGGACGCCGCCGGACGGGAGGCGCGGGATTCACGGCATCAAGGAGGGTCGTCATGAGCGTGTACAAGGTCATCGACGTGATCGGGACAAGCAGTGACTCGTGGGAAGACGCCGCGGCGGAAGCGCTGCGGACCGTGCGCCTGACGATCCGCGACGTCCGGGTCGCCGAGGTGGTCAAGCAGGACATCCACCTCGAGGAGAACGGGGACATCACCTACCGGTCGAAGCTGCAGATCTCCTTCAAGTACGAGTCAGAGCGTTAGGTCCGGGCGCGGCCGGGTGATCGCCGACGGCGGGAACCGGCTGTTCCGCCGTGCCGGCAGCCGCACGCTCATCCGGCCAGGTCAGCAGGGATGTCGACGGCGATCTCACCGCCGAGACGGTACCCATCGCGCAAGCCGAGGTGATCACCGCTCCAGAAGCGGCCGGCGTCATACCAGCTCGGATCGTGCCTGTCCGGCAGCAGCCCGATGGCCTGGTAGGTGACGGCCAGCACCTCCGCGCAGTAGGCGGTCTCCAGATCGACGTCCGCCGTCTTGTGCCTGATGGCCGGTACGCGGCCGAGCAGCCACCGCGACGCGAGCCGGGTCGTGGAGGGGAAGGGGGTGCCATCGAGCCGCGCGATCGTGCGCAAGAGGGCGTCTTCCATCGCGCCGGTCACCGCGGGGTCGAGCTGGCGCAGCCACGCCCGCTGGCCGTACCTGGTGCCCCATACGACGACCGCGTCCCGAAGGTCGTGCAACTGCACCCCGCGGTGGCGGGAACCGGCCCACAAGTCGGGCAGCGACCGGCCGAGCTCGGCGTGCCACATCAGCGGCGGCAGGTCATCGATGACCACCGACATACCTACGTGGTTGACCGGGCTGTTGGTCGCCACCTGGATCGCCCGGTCGGCCATCTTGCGCCCGCGGAACAGCCACACGTCACCCGTGCGTGCAAGATCCACGGCCTTATCAAGGGAGATGCTCGCGGCGGGCATGGTCTAGCCTAAGCAGATGCGCCGGTGGAAGATGCTGGGACTGGCCGGCCTGGCAGGGGTCGCCGCCACCGGTGTGGTGATCGCCCGCGCCGAACGGCGCCGCCGTGCCTACACCCCAGACGAGGTCAGGGAACGGCTGCACGCCCGGCTCGCCGGAGCGTCCGAGACACGCCAGGCACGCGCGCGTAACGGCCGCCGGCCAGCCACCACGGGTCCGGGGACTTAAGGTGTGGCCCGGCCGGAGCCGGCCGGGCAGGATGCCAGTTATGGAGGCCGGCGACGTGGCGGAGCGGGCCCGGCAGCGCGAGCTCGTCCGCCGCGGATACGACGCGATTTCCGCCGGGAGGGCGCGGGGAAGCGGCGCGAGCGGGCGGGGCGCCGATGGCAACTGAGCCGCTGAGCGAGCATGCGCGGCGGGCGGCACGCATATACGGGGCCGCGGCCGACCACTACGGCCTGGCGTCACTCGGCTTCTGGGACCGGTTCGGCGCCGCAACGGTGTCGCGGCTGGGGCTGGCCGCCGGTGCCAGCGTGCTCGATCTTTGCTGCGGCGCGGGAGCATCGGCCATCCCTGCCGCCCGCGCCGTGGGCGCGGCCGGGCACGTGCTCGGTATCGACGCGGCGGGAGCCTTGCTGGAGCTGGCCCGGGCCAGGGCCGCTCGCGAGGGCCTGGCCAGTGTCGAGTTCCGCCAGGGCGACGCGACACGCACCGGACTGCCGGACGGCTCGTTCGACGCGGTCGTGTGCGTCTTCGGCGTTTTCTTCGCGTCTATGTAACGATCCACCGGTCGGGCCGGTTGCGGTGCGACGATCCGCTCGCCTGGTGGGTTGGCTCGTTTCTTCGCTGCCCAGCTGTTGCTGTGGCTGTTCCTCGTTGTGCCGC
>DASYQM010000130.1:0-3264 GCA_036005525.1 Streptosporangiaceae bacterium | reverse complement strand
TGACCGTTCGGCGCTGGTGCGCGACGGGTTCGCGCCCTGGGGCCGCCGTGAGCGCGACGGCAGGGACCTGTGAGGTGTGTGGGCGGCTGCGTCCGCTGCGTGCCGACACTGGGCTGGCCCGCCATCTCGTCGCCTGGCCGGTGTCGGCCAGGGCGGTGCGGACGGTCGGCACCGGGATGGCCCGCCGGACCTGTCCCGGGTCGGGCCGGCCGCGCCGCGCCGGCCACCCGACCAGGACGCCAACCACCCGGGGAGGCCGTGACACCATGCCGCCCCGCCAGTGGACCCGTACCGAACCGGACGCGGTCGTCAGCGGGTGGACGGTCGCCACCAGATCGGGCCGGGTGTGGCTGCACCACGCTGGGCCGGACGCCGACGGTGACCTCACCCCGGACGCCGCCGCGTCGTTGGGCTGCCGTGCTGGAACTGGCCGCCGGTGTGAGCCACCGAAGCGGCCGGCCCTCTAACCGGAAAATCACGGACCCATGTTGAGTGCGCGGCAGCACTCGGCGGAGCGTCAGCGGAGCCGGGCCGGTGTTGCCACGCGCTCAGGCGGCCGGTGCGAGGATGACGGTGAACCCGAGGGCCTCCAGTTGGCGGATGTGGTTGCGGGCTTTGCGGTCCTTGTCGATGCGGCTGGCGTAGTAGCCGGCGCCGAGGTCGTGGTAGCGGGCGGCGCGGTCGGTGAGCAGGTGCCAGATGATGACCAAGATGGTGCGGGCGATGGCGACCAGGGCCTTGAGCTTGCCGCGGCGTTTGACGATCCGCCGGTAGCGCTCGCCGAGGAAGGTATCGGTCTTGGCCGCTGCGGCGGCGGCCTCGCCGAGCATTCCCTTCAGGTAGGGGTTGCCCTTGCCGGTGCGCCCGGAGCGGCTGCGGGCCCCGGACTGGATGGTGCGGGGCGACAGTTTCGCCCAGGACACCAGGTGGCCGGGGGTGGGGAAGACGCTCATATCCAGGCCGATCTCGGCGATGATCGCCTGGGCGCCGTCGCGGCCGATGCCGGTGATCTCATCCAGCCGGTCGATGGCGGGCAACACCGGGGCGCCCTCGGCCAGCCCGGCGCCCGGGCCGGTGGTGCCGCCGGCATCCACGCCCTGGGCGGCGGGAATCGCGGCGATCAGCTCCTCGATCCGGGCAGTAAGGCGGCTGATCTGCGCGCTGAGGGCGTCGATCTGATCGAGCAGCATCCGCGCCAGCTCGGCGTGGTGGTCACAGAACCGGCCGGTCAGCGCCTCCACCAGGGCCGCATGCTTGACCCGCATCCGGCCCCGGGCCAGGCCGGCCAGCACCTTCGGGTCACGTTCCCCGGCGATCAGCGCCTCGATCATGTCCCGGACCGAGATCGTGTCCAGCTTGCGGGCCACTGCCGAGACCTTAATCAGCGCATCCTCCAGCAGTTTCTCCAGCCGGGAGTAATGGCGGGTGCGTTCGCGTGCCAGGTCGGTGCGCAGCCGGGTGTAATCCCGCAGCCGCCGGATCTCTGCGGGCGGCACGAAGCTGGGCCGCAGCATGCCCCGCTCGGTCAGCTTCGCCAGCCACACCGCATCCAGCTTGTCGCTTTTGGGCCTGCCCGGGGCCTGCTTCACGTCCTGCGCCCGCACCAACTGCACCTGCAGGCCGGCCGCCTCCAACAGGTAGAACCAGATCCGCCAGTAGTCCGACGTGGCCTCCAAGGTGACCCTCTCGATCCGCTCGCCCGCCAGATGCTCACCCAGCTCCAGGACCGCATTGGTGGTGGCATCGACCTCCCACACCCGGGTCCGCCGCTTGCCCGGCCGGTCCTGGTGCGGCACCCGCGTGCACACCATCCCCGACGCCTTCGCCACGTCCACCGCGGCCACCCGCTCCAGGATCTGCTCGTACTCCTCGTCGGGGATCTCCTGCGGCTCCCTCATCACCACGCCCTTCCCATGCGCCGCCAGCCAGCAGTCGACGGGCTGCCCTGGGGCCCCGGTCAGGAAGCCGAGAATCTAACCGGCGTGCTCGTGGCAACAATGCGCGACCCGTCAAGGTCAAGGCCCCGGCGCCAGACTAATCCGCGGGCTCACGTCCCAGGCAAACACCGGCGTCGGCGGGCACCCCGCCCCGATTTTCGCGCCGGCGCGGCGTCCCCGCAGGGGATACTCCGACTAATCCGAGACTTGAGGGTGAGTGGGCAGGCGGCAGCACCCGGCGCAGCGCAGCGGAGCCGGGTCCAAGCAGTGAGCCGATGCGTGCCGGTCACGCGGCGGGCTGCAGGGTGACCTGGTAGCCCAGCGCCTCCAGCTGGCGGACGTGGTGCGCTTGCGGCGCTCGGCGTCGATGTGGGTGTCGTAGAACCCGGGGCCCAGATCGTGATAGCGGGCTTGGGGGTCGGCCAGCAGGTGCCAGATGATGATCAGGATGGAGCGGCCGACCGCGACGATGGCCCGCTTGGCGCCGCGGCGCCGGGCTCGGCTAGGGCTGGCCCTGCTGCTTGCGCTTGCGCCGTTTCTCCTGCGCCTTCTCCACCTCGCCCATGGCCGAGTGCTCCGCTAGGAACTCGGCGCCCTTTGACCGCGCCGACCACCGGCGCCGACCACAGGCGCCGCCACCAGCGCCACAGGCGCCGCAGCAGCCGGTTCCGCCGCCGCGCGGTCACGGCTTGGCCTCCGGATCGGTGCCGCGGTTCGTCGGGAGCTCGTTCGTCCGTCGCCACTTCCAGCGGCTCGGATCCCTCCGGAGCGACGCCTCAGTCTCCCGCTCCAACGCCGCCAAGTACTCCTCGCCGGCGCGAAGGTCGTGCCCTACGCGGCCGAGGGCAAAGAATGGCACGGGCGGCTCGGGTGTGGTCATGGCGCTGCCCCTCGGTCGTGGCCCGACCGGAGACAGCAACGGTACGCGCGTATCCGCTGGACAGTGCAGCGGCTGTGTAGGATCCGCGCCATGAAGCCGGAGGACACCGCCAACCTCATCGCGAGCATCAGCGCTGGGATCTCGTTGCTCAGTGGGGGTTTCGCCTTCTGGGCCTTCCGGTCGTCCCACAAGACGGCGAGGGAACAGACCGCCCTGCAAGCGAAGCTCACGGCGATCGAGAAGGAGCGGCGCGGCGAGGAGGTCGAGGCGCGCCGACATGCTCAGGTGACGGCGAGCATCCCCGGAGTGCGGAACGGGCCCGGGCAACTCGTATTGACCAATGAAGGCCCGGCGGTCGCGCGGTCGGTGACGGTTGCGATCTCTTCTGCCGACGAGGCCAAGCCGCCTGCGGTCTTCGGGCTGGAACGGCTCCCCGTCGACCTCCGG
>DASYQM010000129.1:0-43893 GCA_036005525.1 Streptosporangiaceae bacterium | reverse complement strand
GTGCGGGTGCTGCTGGTGCTGCTGTCCTCGATCCTGGCCTCAGCGGTCGATGACGAGCGGATCGTGAGGAACCCGGTCCGGGCCCAGTCGGTGAGGGCACCGAAGCTGGAAAAGCGCAAGGTGGTCCCATGGACCGCTGAGCAGGTGGCCGCGGTCCGCGATGCCATGCCGGACCGCTGGGCCGCGATAGTGGACGTGGGGGCCGGGATGGGGTTGCGGATCAGCGAGGCGACCGCGCTGGCCGTGGAAGACATCGACTTCCTGCGGCACACCGTCCACGTCCGGCGGGCTGTCAAGCGCGTGCGCGGCAGGCTCGTGTTCGGCCCGCCGAAGGGTGGCCGGGAGCGCGACGTCGCACTGCCCGATTCGGTGGCGGTCGCCCTCGCCGAGCACATCCGCCAGCACCCGCCGCAGGCCGTCACGCTGCCCTGGGAGGCGACCAGCAAGCCAGCCGCGGTGCGCCTTCTGTTCACCACGGCCAGCGGCCAGGTGATCGAGCAGAACGGCTGGAACGCCACCGTCTGGCACCGGGCGCGCAAGGCTGCCGCCCCCGCCCACGGCCAGGACATCGGCTATCACGCGCTGCGACACTACTACGCCAGCTACCTGGTGTCCGAGGGCGCGGACATCGTGTCGGTCTCCGAAATGCTCGGCCACCACAGCGCCGCATTCACCCTGAACACCTACAGCCACCTGATGCCCAGCGCGGCCGACAGGATCCGGGCGATCATCGACCGCCGCGAGATTGGCACATCACCGGCACGGGAAGCGGGAAACCGGTGATGACCTGCGCCTATGCGAGAACGTTTAGTTCTCTATGCCAGGCTATGCTTCGGTACTTAGAGAACGCAAAGGACCCTAGAGGTCGTCTGATGCCCAGCCATCCAGGCCCGCCACCCATCGAACCGCTCGCCGCGGCCAGCGGCGCCTGCGGTCCCGGCCCCCCGGCCGATCACCGGCGGGGGCCGCGCCGACGCGGCCAGTTGCTGTTCGAGGCGATCTTCGAGGCAACCGTCGCCGAGCTGACCGAGACCGGGTATGCCGGCCTGGCCATGGAACGCATCGCGGCGCGGGCGCGCACCAGCAAGGCGTCCCTGTACCGGCGCTGGCCCAGCCGCGCCGACCTCGTCGTCGACGCGATCCGGCACTGCAGCCCCGAGCTCAGCCACCCGCCCGACGCCGGCAACCTGCGCGAAGACCTACTCAGCCTGCTGCGGGGAATGGCCGACCGGCTCGACGGCCCGTTCGGCGAGGCACTGCGTGGCGTGCTCGCCGACACCCTCGCCGACCCTGGCCGAACGGCCGCCGCCCGCAGCCGCATGACCGGGCTGGGCGGCGAGATCATGGCGAAGATACTGGCCCGTGCCGCGGCGCGGGGCGAGGTCTGCTGGCCGCCGCCGGGGCCGTGCGCGGTACGGGCGGCGCCGGTTCTCCTGCTTCACCACTACCTGACCCACGGTCCACCGGTTTCCGAACGCGTGCTCGCCGAGATCGTCGACGAGGTTGCCCTGCCGCTGCTCTGCGCCCAGTCCCTGCCGCCGTCACCGGGCGCCGCTGCCACGGCGTCATGACCGCGCCGCAGGGCGCGGCCCGGCCAGCAGGTAAAGCACCTCTTGCAGGCGGTGAGGGTCCCGATTTGAGACAGGTCAGGGGCCGGATTGCGCTTATTCTTTCCCACCCGTTTACGCTTGAAGCACGACGCAGACCTCCAGCGCCTCGCGGACTTGACCGAGCCCGCGGCAGCGGTAGTGGCACGCAGGGGGAGGTATGTCGAGCGGAGCAGCCGTCCGGCCAGAGGTGACGGGCGACACCCAGCTGGCCCGGGCCAGGGAGCGTTTCCTGTCCGCGGAGCCGATCGAGCCCGGCCAGGTGCGCGACACCATCCTGGCGTCGTGGCGGCGCTCCCAGGCGTGGAACGTCGCCGCCGACCACATCGACCTGTCCTACGTCCGCGAGCCGGATCTAGACACCCCGCTGAGCCGCAACGCCCTGCCGGTACTGCGGGACCTGCGTGACAATCTCGAGGGCCAGCCGATCAGCGTCGTCCTGACGGATGCGCGCGGGGTCCTGCTCACCCGGCTGACGGCTGATCGTGATCTTGAACGGCATCTCGACGGCGTTCAGCTGCTGCCGGGCTTCTGCTATGCCGAGCAGTTCGTTGGCACTAACGGCATCGGCACGGCGCTGGAGAGCGGCCAGGCGGCGCACGTGTTCGGCCATGAGCATTACGCGGAGCACTTGGAGGACCTCGCCTGCGCCGCGGCTCCGGTCCGCCACCCCCTCTCCGGCAAGATCGTCGGCGTGGTGGACCTGACCTGCTGGCGCAAGGATGCCGACGCGCTGCTGATCGCGCTCGCCGAGAGCACCGCTGGCCAGATCGCGCAGGCGCTGCTCAACGACGCCAGCGGGTGGGAGGTTCAGCTGCTGCAGGAGTACCTGCGGGCTTGCCGGCATAGCGCCGGGATCGTCTTCGCACTCAACGAGGACATGGTGATGATGAGCCACCACGCCCGGGACGTGCTCGACCCGGGCGACCAGGCGGCGGTGCTCGGGCGTGCGGCCGAGGCGCTGGCCGTCGGCCATCTTGGCCCGGTGGATGTCGAGCTGCCGTCCGGTGCCAGGGCGAGGATGTCCTGCCGCCCCGTCCGCGGCAAGGGCCAGCGAGACCTCGCCGGCGGCGTCGCGCACGCGAAACTGATCAAGCCGGCCCCGGATGGAGGGGCGCAGCCACGCGGGTTCCTGCCGGGCCTGGTCGGCTCCGGCCCGCTCTGGCTGCGCGGGTGCGATCAGGTGGACGAGGCCTACGCGGAGCGTAAGTGGCTCGCGCTGGAGGGGGAGCCGGGAACCGGCAAGCTGGCGCTGATCCAGGCCGTGCACCGGCGCCGCGACCCGGCCGGTGCCCTGCACGTGCTGGACGCCGCCGACGCCGCCGACCACCAGTGGCTGGTGCGGGCGCTCGGCGAACTGCTCCAGGGCCAGGGGAGCCTGGTCATCCGGCATGTCGACCGCCTCAGCGCGGTGCGGCTGCGTACGCTGTGGATCGCGCTGGAACAGGCGCTGGCCGCGGGCAGGCAGCAGATGCTCTGGGTTGCGGTGACCCTCAGCCAAAGTCCGGTCAAGCCCGACCTGGCCAGCCTGCTTCAGTTCTTCCCGAGCACGGTGGAGCTTCCGCCGCTGCGCCACCACATCGAGGACATGCACCAGCTCGTGCCGTTCTTCCTGGCCAAGCTGAATCATGACGGCCGGCTGACCTGCTCGCCCGGGGCGATGCAGCTGCTGCTGCGGTCCAGCTGGCCGGGCAACACCGAGCAGCTCTGGCAGGTCCTGCGGCGGGTCGTGCGCCACAAGCGGAGCGGGACCATCGATCCAGGTGACCTGCCGCCGGAGTGCTGGACGGTGAGCCGCCGCCTGCTCAGCCCGCTGGAGTCGATGGAGCGCGATGCCATCGTGCAGGCCCTGCTGGACTTCGACGGCAACAAGGTCAAGACGGCCGAATCGCTGGGGATGTCGCGGGCGACGATCTACCGCAAGATCCACGAGTACGGAATCGTCGCCCCGTCCAGCTGACCAGCCGCGTGCCGCCGGCGGCACCGGTCGGCGGGCCGCCCGTACCAGTGACAATTGGCTCAACGGCGGTGCCGCAGGAACCGTTGTGCAGGAAAAGGAAGCCGATGCCTCGCCGGGACGCGTCACCGGCGTGCGGCGCCGCGCCAGATGGGCGCCGTCAGGCAGGTGGGGCCCCCGTCGCCCTTCAGCGAGATCTCCGAGCCGTCGTACCCGTGCACCTGGCAGCCGGCCGCCTCGAGCGCGGCGCGGGTCCGCGGATTGCCGTTCACCATGAGCACCCGCCGTGGCTCGACCGCCAGCACGTTGCAGCCCATCGTCTGGTACTCGTCGGCATCGACGGGCACCACCCGGACGCCTCGCTCGGCGAGCGTCTGCATCAGCGCGACCGGCGCCAGCGGCGGGTAGACGACGGCAAGATCGTCCGCGACCGGTGAAATCAGCGACATCAGGTGCAGCACGTGCCCTGGCCCGCGGTCGTGCGGGAGGTCGACCGGCTCCAGGCCGGCGCCCTCGGCCGCGAGGATCTGCGCGAGCTGGCGCAGGCCCTCGGCGTTCGTACGATAGCTGCGGCCGGCGATCATGGTGCGCTCATCCAGCCAGATGAAGTCGCCGCCGTCCGCCCGCGCGGCCCCGGTCAGCCGCGCCGCCACCGGGACACCCGCGGCCCTCAGCGCGGCGCCCAGCAGCGCCGGCTCCGCAACGCGGGCCGGCTTGGCCATCTGGAACAGCACAGCGCCCGCGCCGGTCACCAGCCCGGGATCCCGGACGTAGGTGGCATCGACCATACCGTCGGCGGCCGGCGCGACCTCGACCTCGCAGCCCAGATCGGTGAGCAGTTGGCCGAACGCCTCGTGCTGGCGGGCCAGCAGGCCGGGATCGGGCGGCCGCCAGTCTGCGGCGGCGAAGTCGCCGGCGACCGACGGCCGGCGAAGCAGGACACGGCGCAGCGGAGCGGACATGGACCGCACCCCGAAGCGCGGCCCGGCCGCCGTCCCGGCGGCCCCGCCGGTGCCTCCAGCGACCAAGCGAGCCCTTCCCTCCCGTTCGCTGCGCGTCCTGCACGCGAGCACTCTTACGCAAGCACTCTTTGCCCCGGTTGTCATGCCGTCGCAGCGACGTTCGGCAGGGCCGGGCCGCGGCTCCCGCGGGCGCGGGCCGTCGGGACGGCCCGGCCGGTACCGGGTGAAGCCATGCGCGTGCCTGTCCTACCATGGGCGTTTCCGGCGAGGCATGCCGTGATGGAGGAGGGTCGGAAGTGACAGGCACAATCGCCCCACTGGACGACGTGAGCCGATGGGCGCGCGGCGACCTACTGGTGATCGTGCTGCTGGTCCTGGGCGCGATTCTGCTCACCCGGATGGCGGACTGGCTGCGCGAAAAGATCATCGCGCACATCGACGCCGGGGCGCGCGAGACCGATGAGCTGGTGCGCTCCGAGGCATCCAAACACCGCCAGGTCATCGCGCAGGTCGTCACCTGGGGGGCGCTGGCGGTTATCTACGTCGTCACCGCCGTGCTGATCGTGCAGCGGCTCGGCGTGCCCCTCGCGGGCCTGGTCGCGCCGGCCGCGCTGCTCAGCGCCGCCCTGGGTTTCGGCCTGCAGCGATTTGTCCAGGACATCGGCGCCGGGTTCTTCATCACGGGGGAGCGGCAGTACGGCTTCGGCGACGTCGTCACGATCGCGACCGCGGGCGTGCAGCAGCCGGTCACCGGGACCGTCGAGGACGTCACCCTCCGGGTCACCCGCCTCCGCACGGTCAGCGGCGAGGTCATCACCACACCGAACGGCCAGATCATCCAGGTCACCAACCTGTCGCGCGACTGGGCGCGAGCCGTCATCGACGTGCCGGTCCCGGCCGCGATCGACGTCAGCCACGTCACTGAGATCCTCCGGCGCGTCGGCGAGGAGGCGTACAGCGACGACAGGCTGCGCAAGATGCTGCTCGACCCGCCCACCGTCATGGGCGTCGAGAAGATCGAGGTCGACACGTTCTCGGTGCGGATGGTGGCGCGGACGCTGCCCGGCATCCAGTTCGAGGTCGGCCGTGAGCTTCGCGCGCGGGTCGCGTCGGCCTTCCGCCGCGAGGGCATCATCGTCGCCGCCGAGCTCGAAACGGGCCGGGCGACCGGAGGCGCCTCATGAGCCGCAGGCCCCGCACGTCCACCATTGTGCTGACCGCGCTGTTCCTGGCCGTGTTCGCCCTCTACATATGTGTGCGCCCGCCGACCCACTCGACGGGGTCGGCCACGCCGGCCACGAACTCTCATCCGGCGCCCAGCCACACGCGGTCACCCAGCCCGTCCCCCACGCCGCGGCACCGGAGTCCGTCACCCACGCCGTCCACCCCCACCTCGTCACCATCCCCGGCGTCGTCCAGGCCCAGCCCGTCACCCTCGGCGACGTCGCCGGCGCCGGCATCGAGCCCGCCGGCCTCCTCTTCACCGCCTGCGACGTCCGGCCCGGCCGCAACGCCGTAGAGTCACCAGCGTGATCAGCTGGTATCACGCATCCGGGATGAGGCCGCGCCGATGGCGATCTTTGTTCTGGTTCACGGCTCGTGGAGCGGCGCGCACGGCTTCCGCAAGGTCCGCGGCCCGCTCCGGGCGGCGGGCCATGAGGTTTTCACGCCAAGCCTGACCGGTATCGGTGAGCGTGCTCACCTCACGAGTCCGCAGGTCTGCCTGACAACCCACATCACCGATGTCGTCAACACCGTCCTGTACGAGGATCTTCGCGGCATCGTGCTCCTCGGTTTCTCGTACGGGGGGTTCGTGGTCACCGGGGCGCTGGAGCACATCGGCGACCGGGTCCGGCACCTGGTCTACCTCGACGCCTTCGTTCCCGGTGACGGCGACCGGGTCGACGCGATGCTCGGCGGCACGGCCGGCCCCGGCGCGATCGGGATCGGCGGCGACTGGCTGGTGCCGCCGCAGCCCCGCGAGTTCGACGACCCGGCCGAGGCGGCGTGGGCCAGCGCGCGGCGCACGCCACAGCCGGTGCGCTGTTTCACCGAGCCGGTCAGGCTGGTGCGCCCGCTGGAGGATTACCCGTTCACGCGCACCTATATCAAGGCGACCGGGGAGCCCCGGCCCGAGCCCGCCGGGCCCTTCTGGGCCGCCGCCGACCGGGCCAGGCGCTCGCCGGCCTGGCGCTACCGGGAGATCGCCACCGGCCACATGATCGCCAGCAACCGGCCCGGGGACCTGGCCCGGCTCCTGCTGGAGCTGACCTGACGGCGCCGGGACGCTGGCGGCCGGGGCGGCCGCCGTGGACCGGTGTGGCCGCCGGGCGCCGCCGCGCAGACCGCCATCGCCGCCGCCTGGTGACCGGCGGTCAGGCGGCGGGGGGTGCGGTGCGCCCGGTGGCGAGCCGGCGCAGGCCGGTGCCCGCCGCGGCGCCGAGCACCACCGCGAGCAGCCCGGCCCGCGCACCGGCCGCCCTGCTGTGCGTGACGGCGGACGCTCCGGCCGAGGCGGCCAGGGCCGCGGCCACGCCCGCCGGCGACAGGTACCCGATCACCCCGGCGGTGGCGGCGGGTGTCGCCAGGACGGCGGCGGCCCAGCCGGCGGCGCTGGCCAGCGTGGCGGCGAGCGCCCACCACAGCACCGTGTCCGGGTGGTCGCCGAGGCGGGGCGGGGTGAGCCCGAGGGCGAGGTAGCCGGCCAGGGTGAGCGCGAACAGGATCGAGAACACGTGCGTGTCGTCGGTGGTCGCGGCCGGGTGGGCGGCGGCGATCCGGGCCACGACGGCGACCGCGGCCGCCGCCCCGGCCACAGCCGTCACGCCGACAATCACCCGGGGCACGGTCGGCCGCGGCCGCGGCGACCGCGACGTCACAGCCGTCGCATATCCGCACAGCAGCAGGCCCAGGACCGCGGCGAAGACCGACAAGCCCGGAACCTCGCTCGCGGCGGCCACGGTCGCACCAGCCGCGGCCGCCAGCCCGGCAAGGGCGACGGCCAGCACCCGGTTGCGGCGCCGGGGCGGCGGCATCAGCGCCACCCGCACCGCACCTACGGCGAACCGCCACCTGCGCCCGCGGCCGTGGATCTGGGCCAGCTCGGCGGCCATCGCCCGCCCCCAGTCCCGGCGGTGCTCCGGAAGCAGGCCCGCCGCGACGGTAACGATCCGCGCGGGCGCGTCGCTGCCGCCACCCCTGCGGAGCAGCCAGAGCAGGTCGGCCACCAGCAGGACGGCGAGCACCACGAGGGCCTGCATCACGCGCCCTCGAGCCGCGGCCGGGAGCGCCGCGCCGTCGTGGTGGGCGCCGTCGTGGTCGCGGGCGCGGCCGCGGCGGCCGAGTTGGCGTAGGCGCAGCCGGCGGCGGTGAGCCGGTACAGGTGCCGGGCGGGCCTGCCGGGTGCCCGCTCGGTCTCCCAGCTCGTCTCCAGCAGCCCCCGGTCAGCGAGGCGGATCAGGATCGGGTACATGGACCCGGCCTGCATACCGAGCTCGGCACACAGGTCGTACCCATGGCGCCAGCGGCCGGGGTCCTCGGCGAGGGCCAGCAGGACCGCCAGGGTTTGCGCGGAAGGCCGACGGGCACGCGTCATGCCATAACTCTATATAGCAAGAGTTTTCGAGCGCAAGCTGCACCCGTGGCGACCCGCGACCTGCGCTGCGGCAGGAGCGCGCCAGCCTTCCGATACCACTGGGCGCCAGGCGGTTCCGGCTGGACAATGGTGTCCGCCGGCTGCTGAGCCAGAGATCATGGGAGGAGCGGACCATGAGTGACCAAGAAGCGACGCCAGGCGGTTCCGGCGACCAGCGGAACAAGACGCCGGACACGCCCGACGACGACCGCGAGGCTGCGATGATGCGGGACGTGCTTCGCGCGCAGGAGCAGCACCGGGAAGGCGGGGTCGAGCCCGGGCTTGACCCCGCAGCCGGAGAGCCCGAGCCGGACGCCTGACCCGCGCTTGCCCGCAGCCCTGCCTGACCGGCCGGGTCAGCCGCGCGCGGGCTCAAGCCCGGCCTCGCCGCACTCGCTCGCGGAGGCGCGGCTGGCCGGGCGCGGCCGCGGTGAGCGGAGGCCGGTCAGGGCGACGGCCAGCCCGGCGACGGCGACGCCGGTGATCACGTAGAGGGCGGGCCGGTATGCGACCAGCGTGTGCGCCGAGACCACTTGGTTCGCCCCGCGGGCGTCGATCACCGCGGTCACGGCCGCGAGCACCATCGCCCCCCCAACCTGGAACGATGTCTGCAGGATGCCGGAGGCAAGGCCCTGCTCGTGATCCGCGACTCCCGCGGTCGCCTGGACGTTCAGCGACGAGAAGCCCAGGCCGAAAGCGGCGCCGATCAGCAACAGCGAGGGCAGGATCACGGTGGGATAGTCCGGAGCCGGGCCGACCCGCAGGAACAGCACGTACCCGGCGGCCAGGCAGGCGAAGCCGGCCGCGACCACCCGGGCCGGGCCGAACCGGTCGAGCACCGGCCCGACCCGCGGGGATGCGGCGGCAACCAGGACCCCGGCCGGCAGGAAGGCCAGCGCGGTCGCCAGCGCTGACCAGCCTGCCATGATCTGGAGGTACTGGGTGATAAGGAACTGGAAGGAGACGTACGACCCGAAGAGCACCATGGCGCCGATGTTCGCGCGGGTCAGCGTCCGTGAGCGGAAGATGCCCAGACGTACCAGAGGGTCACGGCTGTGCCGCTCGATCGCGACGAACGCGCCGAGCAGTGCCGCGGCGACGGCGAAGGACATCAGCGTCCGCGGCGATCCCCAGCCGGCCTGCGGCGCACCGACGACCGCGTACACGAGCAGCAGCATCCCCGCGGTCACGGCCATTGCGCCCGGCAGGTCGAACCGCCTGCCGTCGCGGCTCGCCCGGTCGCCGGGCGGGATCAGCCGGATGGCGGCGACCAGGATCACCGCCGCGACCGGTGCGGGCAGCATCAGCGTCCACCGCCAGCTGATCTCGGTGACCAGCCCGGACAGGACCAGGCCGAGCGAGAAGCCGGCGGCGCCGAACGCGGAGTAGACACTCAGCGCGCGGTTCCTGGCCGGCCCCTCGGAGAACGTGGTGGTAATGATCGACAGCCCGGCCGGTGCGGTGAAGGCCGCCGCGACGCCCTTGACGAAACGGGCGGCAATGAGCAGAGCGCCGGTGCTGACCAGGCCGCCGAGCAGCGAGGCCACCGCGAAGACGCCGAGCGCAGCCAGGAAGACGCGGCGCCGGCCGAGCAGGTCAGCGGCGCGGCCGCCGAGCAGCAGCAGCCCGCCATAGCCGAGCACGTACCCGCTGACCACCCATTGCAGCGAGGCGGTGGACAGCCCGAGGTCGGCGCGGATGGACGGCAGGGCCACGCCAACCATCGAGACGTCAAGCGCGTCGAGGAACAGCGCGCCGCACACCACCACGAGAAGCCCCCACAGGCGGGGGCTCCAGCGGCTGCCGGTGCCGTGCCGGGATCCGGTTCCATGCAGGGAGGTTGCCGAGGCCATAGCCGCGACTATATGTATGCGCAAGCAGTAGTTGCAACTGCATTTAATGCACTTGCAACTATCGCCCGGCCGGCGCTACACTTCGGCCGTGAGTCAGCAGGAGGCCGGTGTCGGCGTGGCCGATCCCGGGGTGACCCGGGAGGACGAGCTCCCGAAGGTCGTGAGCACGTGGCGCGCGCTCGCGGCGACCCACGCCGCGGTGAGCGCGACATTGGAACGGGACCTCGGCGAGCGGCACGGGCTGGGCGTCAGCGAGTTCGAGGTCCTGGAGCGCCTAGCCGAGGACGCGGAGCATAAGTTCCGGGTCCAGGAGCTGGCCGAATCCGTGCACCTGAGCCAGAGCGCGCTGTCCCGGATGATCGGCAAGCTGGAGCAGCACGGCCTGGTCCAGCGCTCCCTGTGTGACCTGGACCGGCGCGGGATCTACGTCTGCCTCACCGAGGCCGGGCGGCGCCGTCACGCCGAAGCGCTGCCGACCCAGCGCGCCGTCCTCGCCGCCATGCTGGATCGCGGGCGCCGCGGCGGCCCGGCCGCATAGCGGCCCGGGCGCGTAGCAGTCATGCGCTCGCGCTCCGTGGGCAGCCGCGAGCGGCGGTCCCGGCGGTGAGCGGAGCTGGCACCGTCACGCCGAGGCGGCCAGCAGCGCCTCTCCCTCGCGGACGAAACGCGTCGCGCCCACCGAACGGAAGAAACCGAGCGCTCGCCGGAGATGGTCATCGGCCTCGGCCCGTCGGCCGGCCTTGACGAACTCCTGTGCGGCGCGAAGTCTCGCGAGAGCGGCCGACCGGGCTGCGCCCATCGAGTCGAGCGACTCGGCCGCCCGCACGAACTCCTGGTCGATCAGCGCGCGGGCGACATCGAACCAGGGGGAGTTTTGTGAGTTTCCGAGCCATCGCCGCGCTTCGTCACGACGGCCGAGGATCTCGGCGGCGAGCACACCGTCCGTGAATGACTCAAAGATTACTCAGGTCAGCCGTCCCGGCGGCGAAGTGCTCATCGAGGATTCGCCGGCCTTCCTCGGCCCGGCCGGCGGCGGCGAGCACGTAAGCGGAAACGGCCAACGCCGGCTTCAAGACCTGTGGATCCTTGGCCTGCCGAGCGCTGATAAGCAGCTCAGCCTGGTCTTCGAGGGCCGCTTCCACATCATCGCGGGCCAGCCGCATCCAGGAACGAGCGCACCGGATGTAGGTGTCGTAATAGTGCGGCCCGAGCGAGGCGGACTCGGCCAGGAACTCGTCCGCGGCACGCGCGCACTGGTCCCAGTCTCCTAGCTCGAACCACAAACCGATAAGGGCACCGCCCGTCCAGCGCAGCATGGCTTTGGTGCCGATCCGCTGTGCCAGCTTCTCCGCCTCGAGCGCGAGGCGGAGACCCTCAGCAAGGTCGCCGGCCACGCTCTCGGCGGTATGCGAGAGGTTCGAGTAGCCGCGAACCGCCGCAGTGGGGAAGTTGCCGGCGAGCGCGATCTCAAGTCCGCGCTTGACATCTGCCGCGCCCTGCGGATCGCCCGCGAGGGTGCGGCCCATCCCGATGGTGATGAGAACGCTTGCCCGGACCTCGTCGAGTCCGAGCGCCTCTCCCAGCGCCAAGGCTTCCAGCCCGGTCTGGAGATCGAATTCGTCAGCGAGCATGCGGTAACGCGCGAGCTCGCTCAGGACGTACGCCTTACCCGCCGAGGCCGGTTCGTCGCGGACGAGTGCCTGTGCCCGCCCCAGATGCTCGAAGGCGCGGTCGCGGTGGCCCTTGAGCCACCAGAGTTCGCCCAGCCGGGCATCCGTCTCGGCTGCCCTTGCACGGTCGCCAACATCGAGCAGCGCCAAGCGCGCCTGATCAAGGGCAATGCCGTCGTCGTCCTCACCCGCACCGCCGAGCGCCAGCGCCAGCTGGAACAGCAGGTCGGCCCGCTGTTCCCGCGCGTGTTCCGGCCAAAGCCCGAGTGCCGCCCGGTAATAGCCGATGGCCGCCGCGAAGGAGTTGAGGGCGAGAGCGCGGTCGCCGGCGCCTTGCAGCGCGACCCGCGCCCGGGGGGCCAGGCCTGTCGCATCCTGGTCTGCAGAGTGGGACAGTTCCAGCGCGCTCAGGTAATGGTGCGCGAGCATCTCTGCCTGATCCTCGGGCCGGGCCAAAGACTCGATCCAGCCAGCGGCGTGCACATGCTTGCCCGCCCGGGCGGCACGGGGGATCTGCCCGTAGGCGACGTCGCGCAACAGTACGTGCGCGAACGCGTACTGCGTCTCGCCGGCCACCGACGAGCGGCGCTCGCGGCGGACGAACTGCTTGCGTTCCAGGGCACGCAGATGCTCCTCCAGCTCACCGCGGCCGGCGTCGCCGCCGAGCGCGGCGACCGCCCCGGGCCAGAAGACCTTCCCGATCACCGCTGCGTCCTGGAGAAGCCGCTTCTCCGCTGGCGCCAGCAGATCCAGCCGGGCGCCGATGATGGCCTGGATCGACTCCGGCAGCGGCAGCTCATCGTCAGCCCCATGTTCGGCAAGCATCTGCACGTATTGCTCGGCGAACAATGGATTGCCACCCGCGTGGACCAGCAGCAGCGTCTGCTGTCCCGCCTCGAGAACGGGACGGCCGAGCAGCGAGCCAATCAGCCGCGCGGTGTCGATGTCGGACAACGGAATCAGCGACAGTGTGATCGCATTCGGCTTGCCACCGCCCCAGCCCGGCCGTCGCGCCAGCAGCTCAGGCCGGGCCGAGCTGACCACCAGCAACGACACCTCGCCCGCCCAGTCCGTCAGGTAGTCGACGAAGTCGAGCAGCCCATCATCGGCCCAGTGCAGGTCCTCGAACACCAGCACCAGCGGCCGCTGCTCGGCCAGCGCCTCGAAGAAATGCCGCCAGGCGGCGAACACCTCGCCACGGCGGTCGCCACCGACCGGCACGCCGCCGCCCCCCAGGCCGGCCAGCGCGCCCAGGTGCCGGCGGACCCAGTCCGCGTCCGGTGTGCCGGAAACCAGGTCCGCCGTCATCGCGGCCAGCTTGGCCTCGGCCTCGTCCGAGGTATCGCTTTCCAGGATGCCCGCCTGCGCCTTCACCATCTCTGCCAGCGCCCAGAAGCTCACCCCCTCGCCGTAGGGAAGCGAACGGCCCTGCCGCCAGGAGATCAGGTGGGGCTCCGCGTCGGCGATCCGCGACAGCTCATACAGCAGCCGGGACTTGCCGATCCCCGGCACGCCCACCAGCGTCACCAGCTGCGGCGTCCGCTCAGCCCGGACCCGGGCGAGAGCGTCGCGCAGCACGTGGAGTTCCCGTTCCCGGCCCACGAGGGCCGCCCTCTGCTGGTACGGGACCTCGGCGCCGGACCGGGCACGTGCCTGCTTCGCCTCCCAGACAGCGACCCGCCCCTTCTTGCCCTTCGCCGCGACCGGCTCGCCCGCGCGGTAGTCGATCACCGCCTGTGTCGCCCGGAAGGTACGCTCGCCGACCAGGATCTCGTTCACCGGCGCGGCCGCCTGCAGCCGCGCCGCCGTGTTCACCACATCCCCCGCGGCCATCCCCTCACCCTGGTTCGGCCGGGCGCCCATCGTGACCAGGGCCTCCCCGGTGTTCACCGCGATGCGGACCTGAACGTGCCCCTCCTCGCGCACCCAGTCCCGGATCGCCAGCGCCGCGCGCACCGCCCGCTCCGGATCGTCCTCATGGGTGACCGGCGCCCCGAACAGCGCCATCACCGCGTCCCCGATGAACTTCTCCACCGTCCCGCCGAACCGCTCCAGCTCCGCCCGCAGCCGCCCATAAAACGGTGACAGCAGCGCCCGGACGTCCTCCGGGTCCATCTGCTCGGCCCGGGAGGTGAAGCCGACCAGGTCCGCAAACAGCACCGTCACGACCTTGCGCTCCTCCTGCGCGAGCGGCTCGGCCTTCACCAGCGCGGCACCACACTCCGAGCAGAACTTCGCCCCAGGCTGGTTCGCGTGGCCGCACGCAGGACAAACGCTCATCCGCAAAGCCTACGGCGGCGCGGGGCACAGGGCGCCACTCACGCCGGCCCGACGCGCTCCAGCACGCAGCCAAGGCCCGGCGCCATCGACAGCCGCTGGTCCGCGGTGACGAGGGGAGCGGCCAGCGCGGTCGCGAGGGCGACGTAGAGCCCGTCGTAGAAGCTCACGTTGTTGCGCAGCGCCCATGCCGCTCTCGCCAGTGCGCCGGTCATCTGGTGGCGGTGATCGACGAGCGGCCCGGCCAGGTGCAGCAGCCTCCCGGCGTCGGCCGCCGCGAGGTCACCTCGCAGGACCCGTCGGCGCAGCACGTTCCCCACCTCGGCATCGATGAGGTGCGGGGCGTGGCACACCTCGGCGCCGAGGCGCCGGCGCAAGACCGCTGCCTCAGCGGATCTTCCGAGGAGTGCAACGATCATCGCTGAGGCGTCGATGACGAAAACCACGGATACGCCCGGTCAGCGCCGCTCGGCGGCCAGGTCGTCGGCGATCGAGGCCGCCGTCGGTTCCCCGCCGCCGGTGTGGCTCAGGACCGCTTCGATCTCCTCGATCACTTCCTCCTTTGTGGGCCTTTCGGCCAGGGCCACCAGCTGGTCGCGCATATAGGCCTGCATCGACTGGCCCGCCCGCCGGGCCCGGCGGCGGAGCACCTCGTAAAGGTCCTCGGGGATCTCACGTACCTGGATCGTGGCCATAGCGCTATAGTAGCGCTACAGCGCTGCACAACCCGAATCCGGCTGGTCACCCGTCGTCATAGGGTTGTCCGCATGATGACACCGGCCATGGCGGCGTATGCCGTGGTCAACGACGCGGTCAAGGCCGATCCGGAGTGATCACCGTTGTCGGCGAATCGCTCGTGGACGTGGTCGACCGGGGCGGCCGTGGCGGGCCGGCCGTCCACCCCGGCGGGAGCCCGGCCAACGTCGCCGTCGCGCTCGCCCGGCTCGGGCAGCGCACCGTGTTCGTCACCCAGCTCGGAGCCGACGACTACGGCGCCCTGATCCGCACGCACCTGGAGCGGAACGGGGTCGAGCCGGTCCTGGCCGGTCCCGCGAGCCGGCCCACCAGCCGGGCGCTGGCGAGGCTCGATGCCCGCGGTGCCGCCACCTACGAGTTCGAGCTCAGCTGGGACGTGCGTGACCTGCCGATCGCCGAGGGCACCGCCGCCGTCCACGCCGGGTCCCTCGGCGTGATGCTCGCGCCGGGCGGCGAGCAGGTGATCCGGCTGGTCGAAACCGCGTACCGCCGCGGGCTGGTCACGAGCTACGACCCGAACATCCGGCCGTCGGTGACACCCGACCGCCGCCGGGCCGCCGCGACCGCTGAGCGGGTCATCGCCAGCGCCCACGTCGTGAAGATGAGCGACGAAGACCTCGACTTCCTGTTTCCGGGCATGGCGCCCGGGCAGCTCGCTGCGCGCCTGCTCGGCCACGGCCGCGCCACTCAGCTGCTGGTCGTGACGAGGGGCAGCGAGGGCGCGACCGTGGCGACCGGGGCCGGGCAGTTCTCTGCCGCCGCCGTTCCCATCACGGTGGTGGACACGGTTGGCGCCGGTGACGCGTTCATGGCCGCCCTGCTCGCGGGGCTCGCCGACCTCGGGGAGCTGTCGCCCGGGGCGATAGCCGGCCACGTCGCGGCCGACGAAGGGATCCTGCGCGAGATCGCCGGTCAGGCTCTGGCCGCCGCGGCACTGACCTGCGCGCGCTCCGGGGCCGACCCGCCGACGGCTGGCGAGCTCCGCCGGTTCCGCGCCGGCTCCGGCGACACCGGCGCGCCGGGCCCCGGCAGCGGTTGAGCGCAAGGACGCGACGGGGCCGCGGCAGCCGTTGAGCATCTGCTGGCCCGCTCATCAGGACGGGCTGACCGGTACCTCCGCGGAGTCGGTCAGGCGGAGCTTGCGGCGGGCCCGTTCGTAGAACGTCGTGCGGCCCAGGCGGACGACGTGGGCGGCGCCGGGGCGCGGCTGCAGCTCGATCTTGTCGCCGACGTCCACGTGGGCGGCAACCGGCCCGTCGACCTCGACGGCGAGCCGGCCGCTGTCGGGCAGGATCTCCAGCGTCAGGCTGTCGTGGACCGAGACGACCAGCCCGCGGTTGTAGGCCGAGTGCGGCGCGGCGGGGGTGACCAGCAGGGCGTCGACCGCTGGGCTCACGATAGGGCCGCCCGCGGAGAAGCTGTAGGCGGTGGAGCCTGCCGGCGTGGCGACCACGACCGCGTCGGCGGCATAGCTGACGAAGGGGTGGCCGGCCGCCCGCACCGCGATCACCGCGGTCGGCTGCCCGGGGAAACGAACGACGGCGACGTCGTTGAAGGCGGTGACAACCTGGTCGCCGATGACGGCATCCACGGCCAGACGCGGCTCGACCGTGAACTCATGGTCGTCGATGGCGGAAAGCGCGCCGGGCAGGTCGGGCACATCCACCTCGGCCAGGAAACCGAGCTTGCCGAGGTTCACCCCCAGCACCGGCGCACGCTGCCCGTCGGCCAGCCGCATGGCGCGCAGCATCGTGCCGTCTCCGCCGAGGCTGACCACCAGGTCCGCGCGCCGGCCGAGTTCGGCGGCCGTGACCGCGACCGCAGCGCAGTTCAGCCGTTCGATCTCCGCGTCGATCCCCAGTACCTCGGCACCCTTGCGCGCAGCCCAGTCCAGGACGGCGGCCACCGCCGCGGCGGAATCTCGCGCCGGGTGCAGGACAAGGCCAATGGACTTCATCTCAGAAGTGCTCCGTGCGCTGCCCACGGCTGGATCGCATGGCCCTAAGCTACCTGGCTGACTCTCCCCGTAACCATCAGTCCAGGTGCACCGGCTCGCTACCGTGAGCTTGTGAAGCCATTCCTGCTGCTGGCCATCCGCGCGGAGGATGCGGCCGCGGACAACGAGTACGAGTCGTTTCTGGCCTTCAGCGGGCTGGACGAGCGCGACCTGCGCCGGATCCGGCTGGAGCAGCGCGCGCTGGGGGACGTCGACCTGCGGGACTGGTCCGGGATCCTGCTCGGTGGCGGGCCGTTCAACTCCAGCGACCCGGAGGCGTCGAAGTCCCCGGTGCAGCTGCGGATAGAGGCGGACCTGCGCGGGCTGCTCGAAAGGGTGGTGGATGCGGACTTCCCGTTTCTCGGGGCCTGCTACGGCATCGGCACGCTCGGCAGCCACATCGGGGCGGTGGTGGACCGGCGGTACGCCGAACCGGTCGGTTCGGTCCCGGTCACGCTCACCAGCGAAGGCCAGCGGGACCCGCTGCTGGGCGGACTGCCCGCTACGTTCGACGCGTTCGTCGGCCACAAGGAGGCGCTCAGCCGCCTGCCTGACCACGCTGTCCTGCTGGCCAGCTCCCCCACGTGCCCGGTGCAGGCGTTCCGGATCGGCTGCCACGTCTACGCCACCCAGTTCCATCCGGAACTGGACGCGGCCGGCCTGTGCACCCGGATCGACGTGTACAAGCACGCCGGTTACTTCGACCCCGAACAGGCCACCGAACTCAAGGCACTGGCGTACCGCAGCAAGGTCATCCACCCGCCCGCCATCGTGCGCCGGTTCGTCCAGCTCTTCAGCGGCGCGGTCCCCGTGGCGTCCCGTTCCACCTGACGCTCTGCTCGTGCAGGCTGGTGTTCGCCCGTCAGCCCGGGCGCTCTTCCACGGGGATTCCCAGGGCGTGGAGCAGCTCGCCCAGGTTGGCGAACGTGGCGTCCTCCGGCAGCGGCGACACCAGGTCCAGCAGCCGCTGTTCTGCCTGGTGTGCCGCCAGGACCTCGAGCAGCCGCGCCCTGGTCGCCGGGAACGCGGTGCGGTCCAGGTGACGGGCCAGGTCGCTGCGCAGTTCGATGGTCTCCCAGCTCTCCCCGGGCGGGTGCCCCCCGGGCCTCCCCTCCGGCGCCCAGGTCGCCTCCGGCTCGTCCTCGCCCGGCGGTTCGGGCTCCAGCCATTCCTCGGCCCGGGTTGCCCGGTGGGCCTGCAACTCGCTGCGGACCTCGCGCTTGAGTGCGTCGTCCTCGCGCGGTCCGTGTGTTCCGCCGGTCTGCTCGCTCATTGGCATGCCTCACTTAAGCGGACGGCCAGAAGCTAGGCCCTGGCCGGATGGTGGCCAACCACCGATCTTGCCGCTGGCGCCGCCGGGGAAACATCCCGGCGGCAAAGAACAGCCAGGCGGGCTGGGCGCTGCCGGAGCCGCCGCGGCGGCTGGGGCGCACAGCGACCGGCGGCTGGGGCGCACAACGACCGACGGCGGGGGCGCACAGCGACCGGCGGCGGGTGCGGGCAGCGGCCGTGCCCGGGGACCCCTTGTGGCAGGCTAGCGGTGGGCCCGTTCGGCCCGGGCCGGGTAAACCGGCTGGCTGCACCCGGCGAGGAGGCGACGCTGGTGAACCTGGGTTTCTTGCGGCCGCTGTACGACGAGATCGGGGACTACGTGTCCGTGTACCTGGACACGGACCGGGCCTACGAGAACGCACTGACAGCCATCGAGCTTCGGTGGCGTGCGGCCAGGCAGCGGCTGGCCGAGGCGGGGGCGAGCCCGGCCTCGCTCGACGCGGCCGCGGCGGTGGCCGGTGGTCCCGGCGAGGCGGCCCGGGGCCACGCGGTCTTCGCGCGGAACGGCGCCGTGGCCTTCACCGGCGCCCTGGACGCGCCGCCACGGCGGGAGATCGCGCGGCTGGCGCCGTTGCCGCACCTGATGCCGCTGCTCGCCCAGCGCCGCCCGCCCATTCCGCATGTGCGGGTGAGCGCGACCCGGGCCAGCGGCGAGATCGTCGCCATTGGTGGCAGCGGCCGCGGGTGGCGCGACTGGGTCGCGGGCCGGGGGTGGCCGGTGCACAAGACGTCGGTCGGCGGCTGGTCGCAGGACCGGTACCAGCGCAGTGTCGAGGAGGCCTGGGACGAGAACGCCAAGGCGCTGGCCGCCGAGGTGGTCGCGGCGGCGGGCCGGATAGGCGCCCGGCACGTCGTGGTGGCGGGCGACGGCCGGGCGCGCTCGCTGCTGCTCGGGCACCTGAGCACGCCGCTGCGGGAGTCCGCTGCCGTGGTCGAGGAGGAGGTGAGCGCGGACAGCCAGGCGATGGCCGAGGGCGCGGACCGGGCGCTCGCGGAGTGGGCCGGCCGCCACACGCGGGAGCGTTTCGATGACTGGCGGGCGAAGCTCGCCCACGGCCTGGCCGTCGAGGGCCTGGCGCGGACCATGGCCGCGTTCCGCGATGGTCAGGTCTCCGACCTGTTCCTCGCCGACGACCCGTCCTCGACCGCGTCCGCGTGGATCGGCCCCGCCGGCAGCGATCTCGCGGCCTCCGAGGAAGAACTGCTGGAACGGGAGGTGCCCACGCCGGTCGCCGACCGCGCCGACGCGGCCCTGGTGCGGGCGGTCGTCCACACCGATGCCGAGCTGCACTTTTTGCCCGTGGACCTGGTGGAGGGCGGCGATCCGGCGGCATGCGGCAGCATCGCCCACCCGCGGGACGGGGTGTGCGCCACGCTTCGCTTCTCGCTGGAGGCCGCCGACGGCACCTGATCGGCGCCGCGGCTGCGGTGATCTATCTCCGCCCGTGCGGAAGGTATCCGGGTCGCCAGCCGCGGCGTATCCGCCGGTAGTACCGGGCCGCGGCGAACGCGCCGACCAGGCAGCTTACGAGCCAGAACGCCAGCATCAGCTTGAGGAACAGCCAGCCGCCGCCCGGGATCAGCACCGCCGCGAGCAGCGCGAACAGCAGCAGCGGCAGTACCGGCGGGCCGTGGCGGTAGACCACCCGGGGCGGCCCAGCCCACTGGGGGTTCGGCGCCGGTCTGGCCGGCACGGGCTCGGGCTGGGGCAGGTCTGCCATCACGCGACGCAGGTCACCGAAGGTCTTCGCGCTCAGCACCGCCGAGATTCGCTCGTCCAGTTCCTCCTGGGTGAGTCGGCCCTCCGCGAAGTGATCGCGCAGCAGGGTAGCGACGCGGTCCCGGTCGGCGTCGGAAGCGCGGATCCGATCGTCCATCGCTTGTCTCACCTTCTACTGTTCGTCGCGCTACTGTTCGTCACGCTACTGTTCGTCGCGCTCGCCGGGAACGTCGCCGGCCAGGATCTTGTACATCCTGCTCCGGGTGCGTTCCAACAGCTCCTCGGCGGCATGGACCTGCTCGGGGGTGCCGGCGTGAGCCATCTGCACGATGCTGCCGCCCAGCCGCGCGGCCTGGACGAACAGGCCAGGTACCTGCCCGGGCTCGTCCCGTGCCATCGACTCCCACGCCGCGCGTGCCTTCTCGGGGTTCTCCTCGACGTACCGGCGGCCGGCGTCGGTGAGGCTGAACGTGCGCCGGCCGCCAGACTCCTCGGCTTCGACCAGGCCCTCGTCGGCGAGCTGCTGCAGCGCCGGGTAGACCGCGCCGGGGCTGGGCCGCCAGCCGCCGCCGCTGCGCTCCTCGATCTCGGACATGATCTGGTACCCGTTGCGCGGGCCTTCGCTGAGCAGGGCCAGGATCGCGGCGCGCACATCGCCGCGGCCGGCCTTCGGCCCGCGTGCCGAGCCCGGCGGGCCAGGCCACCAGGCACCCCACGGCCCGCTGAAGTTGCCCGGGCCGCCGGGGCCGCCCGCGCCGGGCGGCCATTCCCTGGCGCCTTTCGGCCGCCCGAAGCCCCGCTCCCACGGCCCGCCGCGCCAGCCCGGGCCATGCCCGCGGGAGATCCCGCCGACGGCCCCCTGGATGTGGCCCAGCACGCGGGCGACGGAACCGAATATCTCGAAGAGACGGGGATCGAAGTCCCCGGCCGCTGAACCTGGCACCGGCATCCCACGCTCCCAGCGAGCCACTCACGATACGATCACGATATATCGTTAGCGTACAACGTCGGCCGTCCGGCCGCAAGACACAGCGTATTTGCCCTGGTGGGCGTCTGGCGAACGCTGCCCGAACGGTGCGGGTGTTACCTTCATGAACCAGAACACCGAGCGCAACATCCCGGGGGATCTAGATGAACGTCACATCAGCCGGCATCGCCAGGGCGTGTGGCTGAGATGCGGCCGAGGTCACAGCCCGTTCTGTTCGCGATCGATGACGACGCCGGGGTGGTGGCCGCGCTCCAGGACGATCTCACCCGGCGGTTCGGCGGGGACTTCCGCGTCATCGGCGAGTCGTCGGCCGCCGCGGGGCTGGCGACGCTGCGTGGACTGGCCGACGAGCGCGTACCCGTGGCGCTGCTCATCGTCGACCACGACATGGCCGAGATGCCAGGAGTCGAGTTCCTCGGCCGCGCCCATGACATGCACCCGCTTGCCAAGCGGGTGCTGCTGGTGGAGCGCGACTACTCGGTGCGGAGCCCGGTCATCCAGGCCATGACGCTCGGCCAGGCCGACTACTACATCAGCAAGCCGTGGATGCTCGAACAGGATCTCTACCGGATCGTCAGCGGGTTCCTGGCCGGGTGGGCCAAGGATCGCCAGTCTGGCTTCGCGCTGTTCCACGTCATCGGGAGGGTCCAGGACCGCGGCACGTACGAGCTGCGGGAGCTGCTCACCCGGTTCGGCGTGCCGTTCGAGTTCCGCGCAGCGTACGACAGGCGGGGCCGTAAGCTGCTCGCCAGCAGGGGCCTGGATGGATCACGCCTGCCGGTCGTGATCCGCCACGACGACTACACGATGGTCCAGCCGACGCCCGCCCAGGTCATCGCGGCAACCGGCGGGACCACCTGCAACGACGTCGACGAATGCGACTTGGTCATCGTGGGGGCGGGGCCGGCCGGCCTCGCCGCCGCCGTCTACGCGGCATCCGAGGGCCTGCGGACGGTCGTGCTGGAGGAGACCGTGTCCGGCGGCCAGGCGGGAAACAGCCCGATGATCCGGAACTACCCGGGCTTCCCGCAGGGCGTCAGCGGGCACGAGCTCACGCGGCAGGCCTGCGAGCAGGCCTGGATGTTCGGTGCGCACATGGTGTTCGCCCAGCCGACCGTCGGCCTGGAGTGCCGTGACGGCGAGCACCTGGTTCGCCTCACCGATGGCCAGCAGGTAGCGGCCGGGGCGGTCATCGTCGCGCCGGGCATCGCGTGGCGCCGTCTCGGCGTTCCGCGCCTCGAGGCGCTGGTCGGCTCCGGCGTTTTCTACGGTGCGGCCGGGAGCGAGCTGCGGGCGATGGAAGGCCACGACGTCTTCGTGGTGGGGGCGGGGAACTCGGCCGGCCAGACCACGCTGCACCTCGCGCGGTATGCCCGGCGGGTGACGATGCTGGTGCGGGGGGACAGCCTGGAGCGCTCGATGTCGGACTACCTGACCCGGGAGATCAAAGCCACCGCCAACATCACGGTGCGGCTGCACACCGAGGTCACCGAGGGCTACGGATCTGGTCACCTCGAGGCACTCACCCTGCATGACAAGCTCGGCGACCGGGCCGAGCAGGTCCCAGCGGCGGCGCTCTTCGTGCTGATCGGCGGTGAGCCCCGCACGCGATGGCTGCCCGCGGCCATTCAGCGCAGGCACGGCTACATCCTGACCGGGCGCGACGTCGTGCGGGACGGCTCGCAGCCGTCGCGGTGGCCGCTCGATCGGGCGCCCCTCCCGCTCGAGACCTCCATGCCCGGCGTCTTCGCCGCCGGGGACGCCCGCTACCGTTCGATCAAGCGGGTCGCCTCCGCGGTCGGCGACGGGGCGACGGCGGTGCGCCTCGTGCACGAGTACCTCGCCGCAGGGCAGCCGGGCGACCCTCCGCTGGCCGAGGACGACGAGGACGGCAAGTAAGGTCGTCACGCCCGGGGCGGCGATCCCCAGCATGGGCGGCCCGATGACCAGGATGGCGACCGGGCGAGACATCCTCCACGTCTGCCACCTCCTTGGGCTCGCTCAACCCGGCACATCCAGGGATGGGTTGGCGTCGAAGAAACCGAACGGCTGGAGGGTGAAACCGGCCCGCTCGACCGGCATGACCGGCCAGTCCTCCGGCCGCGGGATGTGATGGCTGCCGAGGGTGTACCACAGGACGACGTCGGTGTTCTCGATGGGCCGGTCCGCCTTGGTCCACTCCGGCAGGCCGGCCCCTCCGGGATGCTGGTTCGGGTACTCGCCGGCCGGGAACCGCTCGCCCGCGGCGAACGGGGTCACCCACAGGTGCCTGGTCATGAACGCGCCGCGGCGGATGACCGACGACTCCTCGTGCGCGAACGGGAGCACGTTGCCGTGCGGGACCAGCCTGTAGCCCACCGGCTGGCCTAGCGCATTGGCAACGCCGGGGTTGACCACCAGCCAGTGGCGGGCGGTGAGGGGGTCGATCAGGCGCTGTGCCTGCGATTCGGTCCGGAGCAGCGTCCGGCGCGGCCGGAAGGCATTGCCGTAGGGGTTCTCCGGCCCCACCGGCACCGGCTCGGTCTGTACCTCGTAGACGGAATTGCTGTCGCCGTCGACCGCCATGTCGAGCCGGACGCTGAAGAAGTGCTGGTGATAGGCGGCGAGGGTCTGTGGGGCCACGACCGTTCCGTAGCCGCTCGTCTCCCCCGCCGCGAGCGCGCTGGTGAGCACGATGCCGGTCAGCTTGATTTCCAGCTCGATCGACGCGTCCTGGTAGAAGTACCAGTAGATGGCGTATTCGTAGTTGCCAGCCGTGATGACGAACGACACCACCAGACGGCGGCTCCTGCGCACCTCGGTCTCGCCGAGTCCCGCGTCAACGTGTTTCCACAAGATGCCGTGGTCTTCCTCGTGCAGGCAGATGGCGTTCCTGATCGGGTACGGTTCGCCCCGGTCGTCGGCGAGCTCGACGTCGAGGTAGGTGACCTCGCCGAGGCAGTCACACCCCCGCTCCAGCGAGTTGGCCAGGATCCCGATGCCGTACTCGCCGATGTCGAAGGCGTTGCGCCACCCCTGGAAAGGCCTCGGGTCGCCGTACGGGACGATGAGCTCGGCCACGGAGGCCCGGTGGATGACCGGGCGCAGCCGCCCGCCATCCTCGTAGCCGATCGTGTGCAGCACGAGACCCTCGCGTGCGTTGAAGCCCAGCCGGAAGCGCCAGTTCTGCCAGCGCACCTCCCACCCGTCGACCTGGAAACTCACGCCCGCCGGCTGCCGTATCTCCAGGGGCTTCAGGCCACCGCGGGGGGCGGTGCGGGCCGCCGTGTAGTCCCCGGTGCCCGGCGGCAGCGGCACGACCCCGGCATCATCCACCCGGACGACCGTCATGTCGTCGAGGTCCACCACGGCGTGCAGCCCGTGGATCGGCTTGGCGTAGGGATTGTCGCGGGGGCCGCCCCGGTAGAAGCACAGGGCCCAGACCAGGCGCCTGCCCGCGTCCTCCTCCCTGCTGAAGGAACCGATGCCCCACGCCTCCACCAGCACCTGGTCCGGATCGTGGATGCCGCGCCGTTTCAGGCCGTCACGGAAGTCCTGATCGGCCCTGACCAGCCGCTCGCACTCGGCGTACTCGCCCAGCGTGACCGGTGCCCGGACCCCCGGCACCGGCCGCAGCGACACCACGGACCCGGCCGTCAGCGACACGACCGCCTCATAGGTCATGTGCTCGCCTGGCTCCAGGGCCACGATGAACGCCTCGCGCGCGAACGCCTGCCCCCGGCGGACCGAGGCGACCGCACTCTTCGGCGGCTCGTGCAGGCTCACCGACACGAACCGCAGCGCCGCGCTGGCGCGGCCGTCGCGCCTGAGGATGCCGGCCGCCTGCCTGATCTCCTTTCCGCTCAGCGGGTCGAGCGGGTGACGCGCCGCATTCCTGCGGGCAGGGCCAGCCTCATCCCGGTGCGATGCCATCCGCGCTCCTTCACAACGCCGAGCGGAAACCCTCCTGCTTCTGCCCGCTGTGCCGGGGCGTGAAAATCGGCCGGCTATCGCTCTGGCGCCGGAGGCGGACCCTATGCGGCGGAGCTCGGCCTCGCTGCGCTCGATCGCCGCCTGTTCCGCGGCGACATCGAGGTTGCGGGTCAGCAGCCAGTAGACCACCGCCGTCACCACCGCGCCCACGATCCACGAGATATCCACGCTGTTCAGCTGCTCGGCCAGCGGGCCGGTGTAGCAGCTCTTCAGCGTGACCACGTTGAGCAGCACCATGAACGGGATCTCGGCGGCGAAGCCGGACCCGGATGACGCCGTCGTGCGGCATGACCTCACCGTAGGTTGTGCCGCGGACCAAAGACAAGATCGTGGTCTGTGGCGGGCACTATTGCGTCCCTGCGCTGCTCTTGGTTATGCATAACGCATGGCTTCGCCATCGCGCGGCGGCCGGGAGGTGGGGTCGATGGGTACCGGGAGTGAGCCTGGCGGGGCCGAGCGCGGCCCCATCGACGCGACCCGGACGCCGCGTTTCGCCGGGCCGCCGACCTTCGCGTTGCTGCCGCGGCGGGACGAGGTCGCGCGCTGCGACGTGGCCGTTGTTGGCGTCCCGTTCGACAGCGGCACCTCCTACCGCCCCGGTGCCCGGTTCGGGCCCACCGCGGTACGGCAGGGTTCCCGGCTGCTGCGCCCGTGGCACCCGGGGCTGCGGGTAGCACCGTTCGGTGCCCAGCAGGTCGCGGACGCGGGCGACATCGCCTGCAACCCGTTCGACATCAAGGAGGCCGCCGGCCAGATCGAGGAGGGCGCGGCCGGGCTGCTCGCCGGGGCCGCGCACGTGCTGGCGATCGGCGGCGATCACACCATCGCCTATCCGCTGCTCCGCGCGACCAACCAGCGCTTCGGGCCGGTCGCCCTGGTCCACTTCGACGCCCACCTTGACACGTGGCAGACCTACTTCGGCGCGCCGCTCACCCACGGCACGCCCTTCCGGCGAGCGGCCGAGGAAGGGCTGTTCCTGGAAGAGCACAGCATGCACGTTGGGATCCGCGGCCCGCTCTACGCCCCGAGCGACCTGGAGGAGGACGCGGAACTGGGCTTCCGCACGGTCAGCGCGATGGAGGTCGGGCGCATCGGCGTCGACGGCGTCGTCGCCGCGATCCGTGAGCGCGTGCGGGACCATCCGGTGTACGCGTCGATCGATATCGATGTGCTCGACCCGGCTCACGCGCCGGGCACCGGGACGCCCGAGGCAGGCGGCCTGACCTCCCGCGAGCTGCTGGGCATCTTGCGGGGCCTGGCCGGGACGCGCCTGGTGGGCGCGGATGTCGTCGAGGTCGCGCCCGCCTACGATCACGCCGAGATGACCACCGTGGCCGCCGCGCACGTCTGCTACGAGTTGCTGGCGCTCATGGCCCTCGGCAAGCGGTAGCACGGTACGGCGCCGCGCCGCTCCGGGTACTGGGCCTGGTCCACGAGCGCGCCCGCCCCGCGACGCTCCCGCCTGGGGGCGTGATCATGACCTGGGCCTGGACCCGCACGATCTCGGCCGGCCGCTCACCGTCCGGCCGGGGGAACGCCGGCCAGTTGCCCGGGGCGCACAGCAGCTGCGCGCCCGGCTCTCGAACACGTAGCCGCTTGAGACCAGCTCGGGCAGGACGACGACAGCAGCGCCCTGCGCGGCGGCGCGCGACACGGCGTCGGCGGCGAGCTCACGGTTCGACGCCCGATCTCCCAGCGCCGGGGCGACCTGGCAGCACGCCACCACGGTCACATCCGGGGCGTCGATCTCCATCACGACCCATCATTTCCCGCGCGGCACGGCGGGCGCACGGCGGCCGGCAGTTTCAGTAGGAGGCGGTTGGTCACCGGTGCGGCACGGGCAGGTACCCCATGGCCTGGCCGCGGAGCACCGCGCTGGTCCGGTCGTGGGTGCCGAGTTTGCGGTAGATGTTCTCGATGTGCTTGCTGACGGTCCGCCGGGAGATGCCGAGCTGCCTGGCGATTGCCGCCGCGATCAGGCCGTCGGCCATCAGGTCGAGCACGGCGAGCTCGCGGGAGGTCACCGCGATGCCGGTATCGGTGTCGCGGGGGGCAGGCTGATGGGTGCCGATGCGGTCCCGGAGGGCGTAGATCCCGCCGAGAACGGGCTGCAGCTGGCGCGCTAGCTGCAGGTCCCGAACCGGGAAATCCGGGCTGGAACGCAGGAGCGCGACCGCGCACAGGTGCTGCGGCGTCACGGTCAGCGGGATCGTCAGCACGTGCGGCGTTCCCAGCTCGTCGCAGGTAGGCCGCATCTCTCGCGTGGATGCAACGTCACTGAGCCGGAGCGCGGCCGATCCGCCGGGGCGCCGGTGGGCGCGGGTCAATGGGTGCCCGACGGCGAACTCGTGAAACCCGGCCGGGCGCATCGGGATCGGGCGTGGTGCGTCCGCCCACCGGCGGCTCGCCGTGCCCCTGAGGTCGACATCTCCGGCGCCCGCGACCTCGGCGTCAAGCACCTGGCACAGCAGGCCGGTCACGGTCACGTCCGGGAAATCCGGCCCCGCGCAGCGCAGCGCAGCGGCGACCAGATCCAGAACGCTGCGGTAATCCCCGGCCGACAACGACATGTGATCCCCCCGCGCCCACCTCCCACGCCTGGCGCCTCGCGGCGGACGTCAATACGCATTGTTCCCCATACGGCCCCTGCCCGCCACAGCCATACCGTGTGGTCTGAATGGGTATCGGCAGCGCTGCGGGAACCCCATGCGGGAGCTGGGACCAGGCGATTCGTGAGTAATTGGAGCATGGTTAGAGTCAATTATTCGCAAATAGATGGTCAAATAATCCGCAAATAGATGATTGTTTGTTTTGTGGCGCGAGGTGCCGCTGATCCCGGGTGCATCGCCACCTCATTGTTGGGCCATATGAGGCGGGTCACGATCACTTTGCTAGCGCGGTCAAAGGAGGGAACTGCGATGCAGGAGTTCGAGAGGGGCACGGTCCGGGCCAACAACCTGACGTTCACGTACCTGACGGAGGGAGACGGTCCGCTCGCGCTGTGCCTGCACGGCTTTCCCGACTCGCCGTACAGTTACCGCTATCTGCTCCCGGCGCTGGCTGAGGCCGGATACCGGGCAGTGGTCCCCTTCAATCGCGGGTTCGCGCCAACCGAGCTTCCCGACGACCGCCACCACATCCACACCAGCATGATGGTCAACGACGCGATCAACCTGCACGAGGCGCTCGGCGGCGGTTCGGACGCGATCCTCATCGCGCACGACTGGGGCGCTTGCGCCGCGTGGGGCGCGGCTGGCAAGGAACCCGGCCGCTGGCGGCGCTGCGTCGTCCTCAACATCCCGCCGTTCGCGATCTTCGGCGAGAACATCGTCAAGTACGACCAGATCAAGCGCTCGTTCTACTTCTGGTACTTCCAGAATCAGCGGGTGTGTGAGGACGTGATCTCGGCCGACAACTTCGCGTTCATCGACAACATCTGGGCGGACTGGTCTCCCGGCTACGACGCCTCAGAGGACCTGCCCAAGGTCAAGGAGTGCATCCGCGATCCCGCTCACTTCCGGGCCGCCCTCGGCTACTACTGGGGCCAGTTCGACCCCAACCGGTTCGGCTCGGAGGAATGGGCGGCCGAGCAGGCCGCCGCCTGGGGCAAGGACATCACCCAGCCCACGCTGTACCTGCACGGGACCCAGGACGGCTGCCACGGCATGACCCAGGAGCAGGTGGACCGGGTGCCAGACCACTGTGGCCCAGGCTCGCAGTCTGAGCTGATCGAGGGCGTCGGGCATTTCCTGATGGTGCAGCGGCCGACCGACGTCAACAAGCGGATCCTGGACTTCCTTGCTACCTAGGCGGCGCCAACACGGCCGCCACCTGGCGTGGACATGGCCGCCAGCTGGCGCAAATACGGCCGCCGCCTGGCGAATCCGTCTGCCACCTGGCGCGAATACGGCCTCCGCCCGGCGCTCCGGCTGGAATGCTGGCTGCCTCGGCGAGATCGCGCGGAGGCGTGGCGCCTCGCGCGGGAGGGGAGCGTGCCATGCCCGGGCAGATTCCGACCGGTGAGATCCATCACCTTCGGCTCACGGTGACCGACCTGGAGCGGAGCCGGCAGTTCTACACCAGCCTGCTCGGCTTTGAGATCGCGGCGGAGTCGCCGCCGCCGGACGACCCGTCGGCGGGAGAGGTGTTCAAGATTCTCTTCGGTGGCGTGGTCATGATCCGCGGCAACCTGCTGCTGGGGCTGCGGCCGATGGCACCGGCCGGCGACCGGTTCGACCCGGACCGGGTGGGCCTTGATCATCTCAGCTTCGGCGTCACCAGCCGCGACGACCTGGAGCACGCGGTGCGGCTCTTCGACGAGCACGGTGTGACGCACGGCGAGATCACCAGCCTGCCGTCGTTCGGCATCGACGTGCTTCCGTTCGAGGATCCGGACGGTGTGCAGCTGGAGCTGACCGCGCCGATAGCCCAGCCCGCGTAACGGGGCCGGCCTGCCGGGCGTTCAGCGGGCCCGGCGGGCACCGCCCGAAGGCACCGCGTCCAGATGGCGCGGGGCCGGCCAACGGCGCCGGGCGAATCGCTCGCCCACCGCCCGGCGGACCTGTGCACTGCGGTCAGCGGGCACCAGCGCGACGACGGAGCCGCCGAAGCCGCCGCCGGTCATGCGCGCACCGGCGGCGCCGGCGTCGATTGCCGCCTCGACTGCGGCGTCGGCCTGCGGCCAGGACACCTCGAACTGGTCGCGCAGCGACTGGTGCGAGGCCGTGAGCAGCGCGCCCACCGCAGCCTGCTCGCCGGCCCGGAGCAGCTCGGCGGCCGCCAGGACGCGGCGGTTCTCCGAGACGACATGCTGGGAGAGCCGCCGCAGGGCCGGCTCAGCCAGCCGGGCCAGCCCGGCCCGCGCTGCGGCGTCGTCGCTGACGTCCCGCAGCGACCGCACGCCCAGCGCGGCCGCGGCGTCCGCGCAGGCACGGCGGCGTGCCGCGTAGCGGCCGTCGGTCAGGGCATGGCGGGCCCGGGTGTCGATGACCAGCAGTGCCAGGCCGGCGTTGGGCGGATTGAGCGGGACCGCCGTCCCCGCGCCGCTCTGGCAATCGAGCAGCAGCGCGTGGTCGGCGCGGCACAGCAGGGCAGCCAGCTGGTCCATGATCCCCGTGGGCACCCCGACGAAGTCGTTCTCACCGCGCCGGGCCAGGGCCGCGAGCTCACGCCGCGGCACAGACAGCCCGTAAAGCTCGGTCAGCGCGAGCGCCACCGAGCACTCGAGCGCGGCCGATGACGCGAGCCCGGCACCCATCGGCAGATCGGCGTCTATCGCCACGTCGGCGCCCCCCATGAGGTACCCCGCGTCACGCAGCGCCCACGTCACCCCCGCGGCATAGGCGGCCCAGCCGCCCACCGAGCCGGGTTCCAGCGCGCCGGCCGAGAGCGGCACCGGATCGCCGGCGGCCTGCCGGGACGTCAGCATGATCCGCCCGTCGGGCCGTCGGCCAGCGGCCGCGAACACCCCGGCACCGAGGGCGAACGGCAGCACGAACACCTCGTTGTAGTCCGGGCCGCCGAGCAGGTTGACCCGGCCGGGCGCGAACCAGGTGCCTTCCGGCTCCCGGCCGTACCGGCGGGCGAACCAGGCGCCGGCGTCCGCGCTCCCTGCCTGCTTCCAGCCGCTCATGATCGCGGGGGATGCTGCCCGGCCGCGGCATCCGGGCCCGCGGACCTCAGTTGCGCCGCGGCCTCCAGCGGATCCACCGGGTCGAAGAAGACGCCCGCGCCCAGCTCCGCGGAGGCGAGGTGCCGAGGCACCCCCGGCGCGCGCAGGGCGGGCGCCAGATGCAGGTGCAGGTGTGCGGCGGGCCAGTCATCCCCGCTGGCCGGCCGCTGATGGACCCACAGCATGTAGGGAGCGTCGCGCCCGAAGAGGCGTTCCAGCCGGGTCAGGCAATCCACGAGGATCGCGGCCAGCCCCGCGCGCAACCGCGGGCCCGCCGCCGGGAGATCGGCGACGTGGCCGTGCGGCGCGATCAGCATCTCGTACGGCCACGACGGCGCCCACGGCACGCTGGCCCGCCACTCGGGGCCGCGGATGATCATCAGCCCGTCGCCGGGATTCGTGCAGAGGTCGCAGTCGCTCTTCGACAGCTCGGCCCTGGGGATGGGAGGGATCTCACGGAACGCCATGATCTGGCTGTGGGGATGGTCGATCGTGGAGCCGATCATCCGCCCGCGGTTCTCGAACACGAACACGTAGCCGACGTCCTCGCGCGATCCGAGCGCCGCCGTGCGCGCGGACCATAGCTCGACGACCCGGGCCGACCGGCGCCCGCCCAGGGCCGGGAAGGATGAGTCGTGATCCGGGCTGTGCAGGATCACCTCGTGACATCCAACGGGCAGGGCGGGCCAGCGATTGGGAATGTGCAGCACGTCGTACGGCCCGGGCGCCTCGAGCCCGCCCGGGCAGAACGGGCACGAGCCGGCCGGCAGGTTGGGCCGGTGCTGCCGCCAGGGAGTCACGACGACGTAGGCACCCGTCAGCGGGTCGATCCTCAGGTCAGTCTCGCTCATGTGTCTAGAGTGCGGTCATGAACCCAGTGCCCGTGAACGACGGGCTGGCCGCGGCCTATGCCCGGGACGGTGTGGTGTGCGTCCGCTCGGTCCTCGACACCGGCCAGGTGGCCACGGCGGGCCGCGGGATCGACGCGGTGCTCGCCAGCCCGGGACCGCTCGCCCAGGTCGCCAGCGGCGAGGATGACCCCGGCGCCTTCACCGAGGACTTCTGCCGGTGGCGGGAGATCCCCGAGATCGAGCAGCTGGCGCGGCACTCCCGGGTTCCCGCCATCGCGGCCGCCCTGATGGCGACGTCGCAGGTCCGCTTCTATCACGATCACGTGCTGGTGAAGGAGGGCCGCACCAGGCAGCGCACCCCATGGCACCAGGACCAGCCGTACTACAACGTCGACGGGCGCGGCGTGAGCGCCTGGATCCCGGTGGACCCGGTCCCCGAAGCCGGGTGTCTCGAGCTGATGGCCACCTCGCACCGCGGCCCCTGGCTCCTGCCGCGCACCTTCCTGCGCGGGGAAGCGCGCTGGTTCCCCGAGGGAAGCCTCGCCGAGCTGCCCGACATCGACGCCGACCGTGGTGCCTTTGACATCCGCCGCTTCGATCTGGAGCCGGGCGACGCCATCTTCTTCGACTTCCTGACCGTGCACGGAGCGCCCGGGTTTCCCTACCAGACCCGTCGGCGGGTCCTCTCGCTGCGCTACCTGTCGGCCGATGCCCGGCACGCGCCGCGCCCGTGGGCCACCTCCCCGCCGTTCGAGGGCCTCGACGCGGAACTCGCCGCCGGGGCGGCCATGGACCATCCGCTCTTCCCGGTGGTCTGGCCGTGACCGCGCGGGTCCCCGCGCGATAGCCGTAGGGCTCGGTCCGGCGGCTCGGCGGGCCCAACTGGGAACCGGTCGCCAACCCGGGCTTCAAAAGCGCGCTTCCCGTCGTCACACTGGTGCTATGTACGACTTCGACGTCCTGGTGATCGGCTCGGGCCCCGGCGGCCAGAAGGCAGCGATCGCCGCGGCGAAGCTCGAGCGGCGGGCGGCGATCGTCGAGCGCAAGGACATGGTCGGCGGGGTGTGCCTCAACACCGGGACGATCCCGTCCAAGACCTTGCGGGAGGCGGTCCTGTACCTCACCGGCCTGGACCAGCGGGAGATGTACGGGCAGGCCTACCGGGTCAAGGATGAGATCACCATCGCCGACTTGGCGGCCCGCACCAACCACGTGGTCGGCCGGGAGATGGACGTGGTCCGCAGCCAGCTGACACGGAACCGGGTCAGGATGCTGACCGGCACGGGCCATTTCGCCGACCCGCACACGGTGGAGGTCGACGACGGCGCCGGCAGGCTGCGCAGGGCCACCGCCGAGAAGATAGTGATCGCCACCGGCACCCGGCCCGCCCGGCCCAAGAGCGTCGAGTTCGACGAGCGCACCGTCATGGATTCGGACGGGATCATCCAGCTGGAGCAGGTCCCGCGGTCGCTGGTCGTCGCGGGCGCGGGGATCATCGGGATCGAGTACGCGTCCATGTTCGCGGCGCTGGGCACCAAGGTCACGGTGGTGGAGCGGCGCGAGCGGATGCTGGAGTTCTGCGACGTCGAAGTCGTCGAGGCGCTCAAGTACCACCTGCGTGACCTCTCGGTCACCTTCCGGTTCGGCGAGACCGTGGCCTCCGTCGAGGCACGGCCAGAAGGTGCCATCGCGATCCTGCAAAGCGGGAAGAAGATCCCCGCCGACACCGTCATGTACTCCGCGGGCCGCCAGGGCACGAGCGATCGGCTCAACCTCGACGCGGCCGGCCTCGTCGCGGACGAGCGCGGCCGGATCGTGGTCGACGAGTTCTTCCGCACGGCCGTTCCGCACATCTACGCGGTGGGCGACATCATCGGCTTCCCCGCCCTGGCCGCCACCTCCGCGGAGCAGGGCCGCCTGGCGGCGCACCACGCCTGCGGGGAGCCGGTGCACGCCATGACGGAACTGCAGCCGATCGGCATCTACAGCATCCCCGAGATCAGCTACATCGGGCAGACCGAGGAGGAGCTCACCAAGGAGAACGTACCGTTCGAGGTGGGGATCGCCCGCTACCGGGAGCTGGCCCGGGGGCAGATCATCGGCGACTCCTACGGCGTGCTGAAGCTCCTCGTGTCGCTGAACCACCACCGGTTGCTCGGCGTCCACGTGTTCGGCACCGGCGCCACCGAGCTCGTCCATATCGGGCAGGCGGTCATGGGCTGCGGCGGCACCGTCGACTACCTGGTCGATGCCGTCTTCAACTACCCAACCCTCGCCGAGGCCTACAAGGTCGCCGCCCTCGACGCGATGAACAAGATCCGGCAGATCGACCGGCTGTCCTAACTATCGCCGCCGTAGCCAGCGGCGCTCAGCATCCGGCGCAGGTAGGCAGCCGTCTGGGTGTCGATGTCCTTGCCCGCCGGGGGGGTGAACACGGCGGTCTGCGGCCCGACGGTCACGGCGACCTTGCCGTCGTGGTGCCTCTCGACCGAGCCGACCGCCTCCAGCAATGACAGCACCGCATGCCACTCGATGTTGTGGCTGGGCGGATGCCGGTAAAGCTGCCGCAGCGTGTTGCGGTGATGGTTGTTGAGGTGCACCGGCTCCGCAGGAGATGACATCGGTGCCTCACCGGTCGTAGTGCGATGGTGGGAACCCGGGCCGCTCGCCTTCGACCTCCAGCTCGCCTTCGTCGTATTCGCGGCGGATCTCGGCGCGGGCCTCCTGGTATTCATCGCTCTGTGTGATGTCCGGCGTCGGCGGCTCGTCGGTCGCTGGCGGCACCTCGTCCGGGTCGTAGTCGTCGAGCCCGGCCGCGACCCGCTCCTCCTCGGTCAGGCGGGCAAGCTGGTCGTCGTCGAGCCGTTCCAGTTTGCCAGGATGCTCACGGCGCTGGCGGTGGAACTCCTCCGCCGGCTGCTCTGGGTCCTGCTCTGTCATGACGCCACCGTAGCGCCCGCACCCGCCGGCGCGGGCGTAGGGTCGGTTCCATGGTGCTCCCGCGACGCAACGTGCTTCTGCTCGCCGCCGACGATTTCGAGGATATGGAGTTGCTGTACCCCCTCTACCGGCTGCGCGAGGAGGACGCCGCGGTAACGGTGGCCGGCCTCGATGGCCAGCCGGTGACGGGAAAGAAGGGCCACGGGCCGGTGCCGGTCGACACCACCGTCGACCGGGTAGTCGCGAACGATTTCGACGCACTCGTCATCCCCGGCGGGTATGCGCCCGACAAGCTGCGGCGCTCGGAAGCCGTGCTCGATCTGGTGCGGGCCTTCGACGACGCCGGGAAGCCGATCGCGTTCATCTGCCACGCCGGCTGGGTGCCGATCTCGGCGAAAATCGTCAAGGGCCGCCGGGCGACCAGCGTGGCCGCCATCCGCGACGACATGGTCAACGCCGGGGTCGACTGGGTCGACCAAGCCACCGTGGTCGACGGCAACCTCATCTCCGCCAGGACTCCGGCCGATCTCGGCCCCTGGATGAAAGCGCTGCTGGAGGCGCTGGGCAGCGCTGCGAGCTAGGCCGGCCGCGCAGGCGGCCGAGCCGAGCCGGAACGCCCAGCGGTGAGCTCGCAACCGCCATCATGTGGGGCATGAGCGAGCCGTACAACCGCTTAACTGGGCAGAGCCTCGAACGCCTGACCGCCCTGAGTGACGGCCTGTTCGCCGTCGCCATGACGCTGCTCGTGCTCGACCTGCGGGTCCCCGTCACCACCGCCGCGCTCCCGGGCGAGACATGCTGGTGGCGGGTGCTGGCACGAGCCTTCCGGTACGGGTGACCTTCTTGCCTGCCGACACCGGGCCGGGCAACACTGCGGTTAAGCGGGTCTTCCGCGCCGGGGCCCGCGGGGGAGAGTCGGGGGGATACGGATGAGAGCCCAGACCGCCCGATGGGTGGCAGGCTGCATCGCGGCCGGATCGGTCGCGCTGATCGTCGCCGGGCTGGTGCTGGCGTATGTGGACCGGCACTCGCTGCCTGCCGGGCAGAATGACTGGAACCTCCCCGAGGTCTTCGGGCAAGTGGTGAACCTGGCGGTGCCCGTCGTGGGCTTCGTCCTGGCGTCCAGGCGCCCAGCGAACCGCATTGGCTGGGTGTTCCTGGCGGCGGGCCTGTCGCTGGGACTGAGCGCTTTCTCGCTGCAGTATGCGCTGCATGCCCTGGTCGCGGCCCCCGGGTCGCTGCCGGCGGGCCGGGCGTTCGCCTGGCTCTCCAACTGGACCTGGGTGATCCCCTTCGCGATGCTCGCCTTCCTGTTCCTGCTCTTCCCGACCGGGCGGCTGTGCTCACGGCGGTGGCGCCCGGCCGCGTGGTTCGTGGGCGCCGTGTTCGCGGCAACAGTGGTGGACATGGTGGTGCGCGCCACCCGTCTCTGGCAGGACCCGTTCGGCTCCTTCACCGAGGCGGAGACCCCGGCCGAGCTGATCGTTCTGCTGTTCCTCATCGTCGCCGCGCTGGTGATCAGCGTCGCCGCCGTGGTGGTGAGATACGCCCGGTCGGCGGGTGACGAGCGGCTGCAGCTGAAGTGGTTCGCGGCGGCTGCCTTGCTCGTCGTCGCCACGTTCATTCCGTCGTTCCTGACTACCTGGATGGTCGCGGGGGTGCTCTCGAACCTGGCGTTCCTGTGCCTGTGGACGGCCATCGGCATCGCGGTGCTGAAGTACCGGCTCTACGACATTGACATCGTGATCAGCAAGGCCGTCCTGTACGGCTCGCTGGCGGTGTTCATCACCGCCGTCTACGCCGCTCTGGTCGTCGGGGTGGGGGCGCTGGTCGGCAACCGGCGCAACGCGCTGCTGGCGGCGCTGGCGGCCGCGGTGGTGGCGGTCGCGTTCCAGCCGGCCCGGCAGCGGGCCGGCCGGCTGGCCAACCGGATCGTGTACGGTCGGCGGGCCACCCCGTACCAGGTGCTGTCCGACTTCGCCCAGCGCATCGGCGGCGCGTATGCGCATGAGGATGTCCTGCCGCGGATGGCGCAGATCGTGGCGGCGGGGACCGGCGCCGAGCAGGTTGTGGTGTGGCTGCGGGTGGACGACGAGCTGCGCCCGGAGGCTTCCTCGGGCGATGGCCCGGACGCGGCTCCGGTTCCGGTCGATGGCCAGGCGATGCCGCCGCTGCCCCGCTGTGACCTGTGCGTCCCGGTCGTGCACCAGGGTGAGCTCCTGGGCGCGATCTCGATCCGGATGCCGAAGGGCGAGCCGCTCCGCTCGGCCGGCAAGCAGCTCGTCGCGGACGTGGCGTCGCAGGCAGGCCTGGTCCTGTCGAACGCTGGCCTGATCGAGGACCTGCGGGCGTCGCGGCAGCGTATTGTCGCCGCGCAGGATGAGGCGCGGCGGCGGCTGGAACGCAACATCCACGACGGGGCGCAGCAGGACCTGGTGGCCCTGGCCATCAAGCTCCGGCTCGCCGGGACCACGGTTGACGAGGACCCGGCGCAGACCAAGGAACTCCTCGGCGAGCTGCAAGCGGACGCCTCGGGTGCACTGGAGAACCTGCGTGACCTGGCCCGGGGCATCTACCCGCCGCTGCTAGCCGACCTGGGCCTGGCCGCAGCGCTCAGCGCGCAGGCCAGCAAGTCGCCGCTGCCCGTGACGGTCGACGCCGACGGGATCGGGCGTTTTCCGCAGGACACCGAGGCGGCCGTCTATTTCTGCTGCCTAGAGGCGCTGCAGAACACCGCCAAGTACGCCCAGGCGTCCAGCGCCCAGATCTGCCTGCAGGCGCACAACGGAACCTTGCGGTTCACCGTGTCCGACGACGGCGCCGGCTACGACGTGGGCCACACCCCGATGGGGTCCGGCCAGCGGAACATGGCCGACCGGCTCGCCGCGCTCGGCGGCTCGCTTGAGGTCCGGTCCGCCCCCAGCCGCGGCACCACCATCACCGCATGCCTGCCCTGCGCGCCAGGCGCCGCACACGGCACCGCCGGGCCAGGCTGAGAAGTTTGCGGGCGAGGTGCTCACCGGGGCCTGCCGCACACGGGCCCGGAGTCAGCCGGTGATCACGAAGGACACTTCGTTCTCGCCGCCGTCGACCCGGTGGACGACGGCGGCGCGCGCCCCGCCGGTCGCGACGCCCTGGGCGCCGTGTTCGTACCCGAGCTTGAGGTTGGCGCTCGGCTTGCTGACGCCGATGAGATCGACCCGCACCGTCGCCGGCCTGTTGGAGAAGAACCGTAGCCGCTTGGCCCCGTTGGGGATGGCGAGCGGGGTGACGGCGCCTGCGCCTTTGAGAAGAAAGCCGGGCTGCATCAGATCCTCCGGCGATGGTCGTGGTGGCTTGTGCGGCAGAAGCTTCGCCCGGAGCTGGCTGACCGTGCCCCGGAACGCTGAGCAGTCCACCCTACCGGCGACTCCCGGCACGGTGGCGGCATTGGTGAATTGCAGCAAGGCGGGCGAACGGCCACCGTAAGCGGCCCATTGCCGGGGCCGCACGCGCGCATAAAGCTGGGCCGGCGTGCCGGACCCGGTGACGTAATTCGATGCCCACAGCACGTCCACGAAACGCGTGTCTTGATCGTCCCAGTACCAGTGCGGGATGTAGCCGATTATCGGGTGCCTGGGATACAGCTGGCGCAGCCGGGCGACACATGCGTGGGCGGCGGGGCGGCCCGGCCGTGACCCGGTGGTGGGCTCCACGTCCACGGCGATGGCGAATCCGGCCATGTCACCGGCCTTGCTGTGGAAGAACTCCGCCTGCCCGGCGCCGTCTCCCGCCTCAAGGAAGAGGTACCCGCCGGGCACGAAGCCGGTCGCGCGGGCGCGTCTGGCCATCGCCCGCTTGTTGTGCCCGGACGGGCCGGCCCAGAAGGGATTGACGTACCCGCCGCTGACCGTATGCGGCGAGCCCTGGGTCACTTTTTCCCAGCCAAAGGAGGTTGTGGCATCGGTACGGGCCCAGTTCACGTTGCCCTGGAAGCTTGATGCGTCAATACCGAATTGCACGCTCATCGTCCCGGCTTCCCGTGATGCACCGCGTTGTCGTACTACCCTCGTTACCGAGTAGCCTCTCCCCGGCTCCGGAAGAATGCAATGAAGACGCCCGCCGCGCAGGACGGGTTTACCGCCGGGCTGCCTGTTGTTCAACCGTTACCCGGCACCGGATGGCTGGCGTTACAGGTGCCGCAGCCCGTCACCCACATAAATCTGCCGTGGCCGTGAGATCTTCTGCTCGCTGTCGCTGATGCCTTCCTCCCACTGGGCCAGCCAGCCCGGCATCCGCCCGATCGCGAACAGGACCGGGAACATTTCCACCGGGAAGCCCATCGCCTGGTAGATGATGCCGGAGTAGAAGTCCACGTTCGGGTACAGCTTGTGCGCGATGAAGTAGTCGTCCGCGAGGGCGATCCGCTCGAGCTCCAGGGCGATGTCGATCAGCGGGTTGCGCCCGGTGACCTTGAACACCTCTTCGGCGACCTGCTTGATGATGGTCGCCCGCGGGTCGAAGTTCTTGTAGACCCGGTGACCGAACCCCATCAGGCGCAGCTCACCGCCCTTCACCCGGTCGATGTAGCCGGGAATGTTCTCCACGGAGCCGATGTCACGCAGCATCCGCAACACCTGCTCGTTGGCACCGCCGTGCAAGGGACCGTACAGGGCGGCAGCGGCCGCCGCCGCGGCGGAGAACGGGTCGACCCGCGAGCTGCCGACCCCCCGCATCGCGCTCGTCGAGCAGTTCTGCTCGTGGTCGGCGTGCAGGATGAACAGCACATCCAGCGCGCGGGAGAGCACCGGGTCCGGGTGGTACCTGGGCTCGGTCATCTTCCAGAACATGTTGAGCAGGTTCCCGGTATAAGACAGCTCGCCGTCGGGGTAGTTGTACGGCAGCCCCAGGGCGTGCCGGTAGGCGAACGCCGCCAGCGTCGGTATCTTGGCGATCAGCCGAACGATCTGCAGGTGGCGGTCCTGGGGGTCGGAGATGGCCTTGGCGCCCGGGTAGAACGTGGACAGCGCCGAGATGGAGCTGACCAGGATGCCCATGGGGTGAGCGTCGTGATGGAAGCCGTCGATGAACTTCTTGACGTTCTCGTGGACGTAGGTGTGGCGGGTTATCTCATCGGCCCACCCGGCTGACTCCTCCTTGCCGGGCAGCTCGCCCCGCAGCAGCAGGTAGGCGACGTCGAGGAACGTGACACTGTCGGCGAGTTCGTCGACCGGATAGCCGCGGTAGCGCAAGATCCCCTTCTCCCCGTCGATGAAGGTGATCGCGCTACGGCAGCTCGCCGTGTTCATGAACGCCGGGTCGTAGGAGAGCAGGCCGAAGTCGTCGTCGGAAATTTTGATCTGGCGCAGGTCGAGGGCCCGGATGGCACCGTCGGTGATCGGCAGGTCGTAGCTGCGGCCGGTCCTGCTGTCGGTTACATGCAGCGTTCCGGCTGGCTGGGTGGCTTCTGGCGTCATGTTTTGAGCTCCTGGTAATACGGGTCCTGGTTGGGCGTCCACTGCATCATCTATCCCGGCCCTACTCCTACTGTCCATACCCGCGAAGCACGAGCACACCGTCGGGTGCCAGTTCCACCCGCGTTCCGAAGGGGCCGCTGACGCGGCCGATCGTCGCGGCCAGCCACCGCCGGTCGTGCTCGCTGGCGAACCGCAGCCGCAGCTTGCGCGCCTGCATCGGCACCATCCGCAGCTCGGCGAGCTCGCCGGTGCCGCGCCGGAGCGAGGCGAGGTACAGCAGCCGCAGATCATCCCGGTACTCCTCGTGGCCGGTGATGCCCTCGTAGTCGTCGATGAAGTCGCCGCAGCCGTACAAGATGAGCTTGCCGCGGTACACCTCGACCGGGCGCGGATGGTGTGACGAGTGCCCGTGGACCACGTCCACCCCGCCCTCGATCAGCCGGTGGGCGAAGGCGACCTGCTCCCGGCCGACGTCATATCCCCAGTTCGATCCCCAGTGCAGGGAGATCACCGCGATGTCGCCGGGCCGCCGGCGCGCCCGCACCCCGCCGGAGATCTCGTCGGCCACCTGCCTGGACAGGCCCGGAAGCAGGTCGACGCCGGGCCGTGAGATGCCGGCCGCCCACTGGGGCGGGATCCCGGACGAGCCCGTCCCGCAGGAGACGACGCTCACGTGCCCGCCGCCCGCCAGGCCGAGCGCCGCCGCCCGCCGCGCCGCGGCCGCGTCCCGGCCCGCCCCCGCCGTCCGCAGCCCGGCTCCGGCCAGCGTGTCGAGGGTCTCCGCCAGGCCGCTGCGCCCGAAATCGAGCACGTGGTTGTTCGCCAGCGCGCACACATCCGGCCGGGCCACGGTCAGGCACGCGATATTGGCGGGGTTCATCCGGTCGTGCACTTCTTTGCCCGGCGCGAAGTCGCCGCTGCGGGTGATGCTGGTCTCCAGGTTGATCAGCCGGACGTCCGGCGCCAGGTCGTCGAGAACCCCGAGCGCGTCGCCCCACGGCCAGGCCGGGTCCACCGGGCGGGGGATCGGGCCGCTGGCGGATTCCGCCAGCGCCACATAGGTGGTGGCCTCCCGGACGTAGGCCTCCCGCAGCCGTGGGTCCCCCGGGTGGGGCAGGACCTGGTCGACCCCGCGGCCGGTCATCACGTCCCCGCACAGGAACAGCGTCACCAGGTCATCGCCCACGCTGGTGAATCTGCCCACCGCGCGGCCCGGCGCCACCTGCGGCGTCAGGTCATGGGGTCCCGGACCCGCCCCTGGGCAGCGTTCAAGCGGCCCGGGGCCGGATCACCTCATGACGGTGTCTGGTCGGGCTCCCGGGCCTGCTCAGCCACCGGCTCGCCGACGGGAATGTCCGTGACGTGCGTGGTGCCGTATCCCTCGGTCTCCGGGTCCCCATGCTCGCCTCTTGTGAGGGCGAACTCCTCCTCCGGTGAGAGCACCAGGCGGTGCCGGCCGGCGATGGCGAAGTACGCGATGCCGAACACGAAGTAGATCAGCGTCCCGTACACCCCGGGCCGGTAGTCGGAGTTCGAGTACAGGGAGATCAGCGCGACGACGGCGATGATGCCGGCGATCGCCGCCCCCGGGATCCCGACGAGACTCCGGTAGGGCCGCTCGATGCTGGGCAGCTTCAGCCGGAGGAGGATGAACGACAGGCACTGCATGGCGTAGGAGATGACCGCGCCGAACACGGCCATATACAGCAGCGCACCCACGATCTGCCCGGCGAGGAAGCCGCTCGACTTCCCCAGCTCGTAGATCAGCACCGCGAGGCCGTACCCGACGAGCCCGCCCGCGACGAGGGCGACGTGGGGGGTCTTGCGCTTGCGATCGGTGAGGGACAGCCACTTGGGGAAGTAGCCGGCCCGCGACAGTGAGTACGTGTTCCGCCCGTAGGCGTAGATGATCGTGAAGAAGCTGGCGATGAGCCCGACCAGGCCGATCAGGGCGAGCAGGGTGGCCGCCGTCCCCGCGCCGAACACGCCCTTGAAGCCGTCGAACAGCGGCGTGGCGGACACGCCGATCTTGGCCGCGCCCCCGTCTACCGCGGGGTTGAGTACGAGCGTCAGCGCGCCGGTGAGGACGAGTGTGCTGATCCCCCAGATGGTCGCGCGCGGGACGTCACGTTTCGGGTCGTGCGACTCCTCGGCCGCGAGCGGCAGCTCCTCGATCGCGAGATAGAACCAGATGGCGAACGGTATTGCGGGGAAGATCCCACCAAGCCCGTGCGGGAGGAAGGTCGACTGGCCGGCATCCGGCTTGATGTTGAACAGCAGGCTTCCGTCGAACTTTCCGGACACCAGGACCGAGATGAAGAAGAACGCGAGGATCCCCAGGGCGAGGATGTTGATCACGACGGTGAACCTCATCGTGATCTTGATCCCGATGTAGTTGATCCCCACGAAGACGATGTAGAACACGGCCCACCAGGTGATCGGGCTGTTCCACCACGGCGAGCCGGTGACGCTGAACAGCGAGACGACGATATCCTGCATCAGGAAGCCCATCGCCCCGACCACCACGGCCGGGGTGATCACGTACTCCATGTTCTCTGCGAGCCCGGTGATGAACCCGCCCCACGGCCCCATCGCGGAGCGGGCGAACGAATATGCCCCGCCCGTATGGGGCAGCGCAGGCGACATCTCGGCGATGCTGAAGCACAGGCCGTAGTACATGACCGCGATGAAGACCGTCGCGATCAGCAGGCCGCCGAACCCGCCCGCGTCGAGGCCGAGGTTCCAGCCGTAGAAGTCACCGGAGATCACCGCGGCTACGCCGAGGGACCACAGCGACCAGAACGCGGCGTGACGGTTGAGGCCTCGTTTCGCGAAGTAGTCGGTATCGGCTTCCTGATAGCGGACCGAGCCGACCTTGCGTCCCTCCATGCTCATGGCGGGCCTCCCTTTCTGCCGTGCCGCCCGCACGCCAGGTCGCCGCGGCCGGGGCGATTTGTCTGACAGGTTCCGCCTTGGCGCGGACGTTACCTGAGCCTTGCAAAGCGCGTCAAGACCACTTCTGGCGGCAATGAGCTACCTGCAATCTGCTGTCAACGGTGTGCCTGAGTAGTGGTCCCGGTCATGTGCCCAGGTTGTGCCAGCCCGGCGCACGTATCGCCCGCTTGACGTGGCGAAGTTGTCTGACGAATACTCGCGGCATGAGCCGCGACCGGCATGCGTCAGCACAGCGTTCGAAGTTGCGGTCGGTCTCGGTTCAGGGCGAGCTTGCCGAGCGGATCGACCAGGGCCGGCTTGCTGCGGGGACCCGTCTTCCCTCAGAACCCGAGCTCGCCGCCGAGTTCGGCGTGTCCCGCGCAACCCTTCGCGAGGCGCTCCGGGCCCTGGAGGGGCAGGGGCTCGTCCGCCGGCTGTGGGGATCCGGAACGTACGTCGCCGACAGGACACGGGTTGCGAACAGCCTGGACCTGAACTTCGGCGTCTCCGACGCGATTCGCGCGGCCGGGATGCAAGCCGGCACCGAGCAGGGACGGCACTGGATCGGGCCGGCGTCGGCCAGCGAAGCGGAACGCCTGGGGCTCGAGCCGGGCCGGGATGTGCTGGTCATCGAGCGGGTGCGGACGGCGGACGGCAGGCCCGTGGTGTTCTCTCGTGACATCATGCCCGGCGGGATCATCGGTGACCGCGCGGATATCGCCGACCAGATGGTGCAGCGGTCGATCTACGAAGTGCTCGAGCGCGACCTCGGGATCGTCATCCATCACGGGGTGGCGACCTTCCGTCCCACGCGGGCGGACCGCACCGTCGCCCGGCTGCTCAGCACCCGCACCGGGGACCTGCTGCTGTACCTCTGGCAGGTCGACTATGCGGACGGGGGGGCGGCGGTGCTCTCCTCCCACGAGTACCATCTCGCGGACGCCTTCGATTTCTCGGTGGTACGGCGAGGTCCCGGAAGGAGATTCTCATGACCGCGGGAGTCGGCAAGGCTATGCGCCTGAAGCGCGTGATCGACACCAAGGGGGTCTCGGTCATCTGCGCCCTCGACCACGGGATGACCTCACCGACCTTCCTCGAGCCACTGTCGGACATTGCCGCGCGTACGGCCGAGGCGGTGCGCGGGGGAGCGAACGTCATCATGATGTCCCGGGGCATGGTCCGCATCGCTGAGCCCGCCTTCTCCCCCACCACCTCGCTCGCGCTCCTGCTGTCGGCCTCCGCGAACCCTGACGGGACACGGCCCGCCGTGGTGCAGGTCGCCGAGGTGGAGGAGGCGGCGCGCCTGGGCGCCGACGC
>DASYQM010000128.1:0-10534 GCA_036005525.1 Streptosporangiaceae bacterium | reverse complement strand
CCCGACGGCACGCTCGGCAGCCGGGCCAGATCGGCCAGCCGCTGCCGGTCGCCTTCACGCAGGATCAGTGCAGGAGCAACGGACATGCCCCATTGTCCCGCTCAACTCACCGTAAACTAACTTCCAACACGCGACACTAGGCGATGACCCGGAGCCGTCTCCGTTCGCCAGCGCTGCGGGCAGGCGCAGTGCCACGCGGCGGCTAAGGAGCTGGCCCGGCTTCGATGCCGTGACGGGCCAGCACGGCCAGACAGCGGGACGCCCGCCAGCCTCGGCAGTGTCGAGCAGGAACGCGGGCAGGCAGGCCCGGCATGGCGGCCACCGCACGCCACGCGGAAGCTTCCAGCCACCGGGCTGCCGGTCTGCCTGGTTTAGGCCGCGGCACGAGCGCGGCGTGTAACAGATGCAGGGCTTGCGTCGGTTGAGAGGGAGGAGTGGGGCGGTCACGCCGATTCCCGGGGACTGTTCCCGTGTGACCGATGGGAGGGCTTTTGTGAAATTGCCGCGAAGAGCTGTTTCAGTCAGCGCGCTCGCGTGCGGCCTCGCGCTGGTGACCTCATCGGCCGCGGTGGCGGCCATCCCGCCAGTGCCCATCACCGGACCGTCGCCTTATGCCGCATGTTCGCAGTTCGACAACTCGCTTACCGGGAGGACCTTCCCCAACGCGGAGGTCGAACCGCAGGCGGCCGTGCGCGGCAGCACCGCGATCGCCATGTGGCATCAGGACCGCCGCTCGAACGGCGGCGCCCGCGGCATTGGCGTCGGCTACTCGACCGACGGCGGCGCCAGCTGGACCGAGACCACTATCGCCCTGACCGCGTGCAGCGCGGATACACAGCCGGCGCTCAGCAACATGTTCCGGGCCTCGGACCCGTGGGTGTCGATCGGCCCCGACGGGATCGCGTACGCGTCGGCGCTGTCCTTCAACATCACGGCCCCAAACAACGCCAACGCGGTCGTCGCGGCTAGTTCCACCGACGGCGGCGCGACGTGGGATCACATCCAGCCGGTCCCGGGAGCTTTCTTCCAGACCGCCGACAACAGCACCGACAAGAACTCCACCACGGCCGACCCGACGAAGGACAAGACCGCCTACACCGTCTGGGACACTCTGACCCTGCCCACTGACAACCCTGACGACAACCCGCACACGCAGGCGTACACCGGTCCCGCGTACTTCTCCAAGACAACCGACGGCGGCAAGACCTGGAGCCAGGCGCAGATCATCGTCAACACCAAAAACCGGACGCAGACGATCGGCAACATCATCGTCGTCGACCCGCGCAACGGTACGCTCTACGACTTCACCGACCTGATCGTTCAGCCCAATACTCCTTTCCAGGGCACGCGCAGCAACGCGCAGTTGGCTTTCGTCAAGTCGACCGACGGCGGCGCCACGTGGACGCAGCCGCGGGTCATCGCGCCCTTCAACAGCCTGGGAGTGGTCGACCCCAACACCGGCAACCCCGCGCGGGTGGGCGACGGGCTCGAGTCGGTCGCGATCGACCCTTCTACCGGCAAGCTCTACGTCGTCTATGAGAGCTCGACCATGTTCACCAAGAACCTCAAGCAGAGCGCCGGGTCCTGGGACGACGAGATCCGCCTCGTCACTTCGAGCGATGGCGGCGCGACGTGGACCGGGCCGACGGTCATCCACAAGCTCGCCAACGACATGCCGACATTCACCCCGACCGTGGCCGTCAACGGCGGACGCGTCGCGGTGACGTACTACGACAGCCGCAACCTACAGCCGGGCCAGACGGCTAACTGGCCGACCGACTACTGGGTCCAGTACTCGACCAACGGCGGCGCGACGTGGGGCGGCGAGCAGCACATCGCGGGCCCATTCGACCTGTCGACCGCTCCGGTGGCGCGGGGGTTCTTCCTCGGCGACTACGAGGCCCTGCAGCCGAGCGGGAGCGGCTTCCTGGCCGTCTACGTCAAGACCAACTGCGACGCGCCGTACCCGCCGAGCAACCCGCTGTGCGCCCCGGCGAGCAGCAACACCACGCCGACCACCAACACGAACCCGACCGACGTCTTCAGCGCGTCACTGCCTTAACCGTCGAGACGATGGGGGGCGGGCGTGTGAGCCCGCCCTTTCATCGGTCGACCGCTCGGACCCGACTCCGCCGCACGAGACTCCAAGTTGAGAGTAGGGGCCACCTGAGGAGCCTTCGGAACGGCAGTAGCCGTTGATACCAGCACCACGACCGAGGCGGTGTTGGATGTTCCGGGAGGTGCCTATGGTGGAAGTGCGCCCGTGCTGAGGCTACCCGCGGCGCGGGCACCGGCAGACCCGGCGGCGGGCCGACCTTGGATACCGCTCGATGTTTGGCCGCCGGGCCTGTGTCTGGGAGTCTGTGCCGTCCTGGTGCCGTCGGAGGCTCAGCAACGGCCGGTAGTGCTCGGCAATGGTCAGCAGCTGTCTGCGCAGCTCAGACTGTTGACAGATGCCATCCAGGGAGGCCCGCGAGCTACCCGGAACAGAACTTCTACAAACGCCAACGGCTGCACTCAGCCCTCGGCTACCGCACACCCCCTGAGGCAGTCACCGAATTCCAGACCGCAGTAACCGCTGCATGATCAACAGCCCGAGATACTGTCCAAGATCGTTGACACAGCTCAGTTCGGGTGTCAAACATGCTGATGCCAGATAACGGGGTGTGATGGGCCGACTTTAGGGTGTCTCTCCGCCGCAAGGCGTCACGGCCAGCCCGCACCCGGCACGTCGACCTCGGTGGTGAGGACCCGGCCGCTGCCGGGCGCCACCATCTGCGGCTCGGTCATGCCGCGCCATTCGGCGGCCACGATGAACAGCGTTGTCCGTCCGGGGCCGCCAAGAGCGCAGGCGAAGCCGCCACGGTCCAATTCGATGGTCTGCAGCACCGTGCCGCCGTCAGCGACGCGCACGCACCGCTCGTTGGGCACGTCGGCGTACCAGACGGCATTCTGCGCGTCGGCGCAGATGCCGTCCGGGGTCCCCTCGCCGAGGTCGGCCCAAACCCGCCGGTTTGACAGCCCGCCGTCGGCGCCGATGTCGAAGGCCACCAGGGCATGCCGGTAGGAGTCGGCGACGATCAGGGTGGAGTTGTCAGCGGTCACCGCCATCCCGTTCGGGAAAGCGATGTCGCCGGCCACCTGGCGTACCGAGCCGTCCGCCGCGACGTGGAAGACGAACCCCGGCTGGAACGCCTCCCCGGCCACTGGGTTGAAACCGGCCCGGTTGACGTAGGCGTTGCCGCGGCCGTCCACCACGATGTCGTTCCAGCCCGGCCTGCCAAGGTCCGCGTGGGTGACCAGGGACCCATTGGGCTCCAGGCGGAGCAGCCGCCCGTCCGGGGATGAGACCATCACCAGCTGGCCGTCCGGGAGCCAGGCGATGCACAGCGGCAGCGACTCCACGCGCGCGACCACCTCGCTGTGGCCGGCGAGATCGACGGCGACCACCTCACCCGCAGACCAATCGGAGAAATACAAGTGGTCACCGTGCCAGCGCGGCGACTCGACCAGGCCCCGTCCGGTGAGCAACGTCCGTACCTCGGTCACCCTCATCACACCCCTTCTCCTACGGTCAGCACGGCGGAAGATCTCAACATCTACACGAACGGTCGCCGGCCAGATCGACAAGGGCGCGGAGCCGTACCCGTCTTCGGGGCCGGGCACAGTCTGGCGGGAACGCCTGGCCGCCTGCCGGGCGAGCAGGAATGTAACCGCTCGCTCGCTTCCTCGCGATTCCTGCCCTGGGGTACTTCGGAGAGGGCATGTACGGGGGTCGATCGGCCGACACTGATGACGGCCGCGGCCTGCGTGAGGCTGCTGTCCTGGTCGCGCAGCAACCGGGCGGCGGCAAGCTTGCCGGGGGTCATCACCGGGGGGCGGCCGCCCTTGCGACCACGGGCCCGGGCAGCCTCGAGGCCGGTGTTGGTGGGGTCCCGGATCAGGTCGCGCTCGAACTCGGCCAGGGCACCGATATGTGGGGAAACGAGCCGCCGGCCGGCGCTACGGGGTCTGGCGGTTCAGCGCGGCGTCGACCGCACGGACGATCACCGCGAGCTGCGTTGCGTTGTAGATCGGGTGCACCCGGGTGACGATCTCGTGCCCGAGCTGCGGATGGCGGGTCCGGAGCCGCCGGAACCAGCCGTTGTCGGACTCGGCGGAGACCCCGGTGCCGTCCGGGTGCCGCAGCACGGCCATCACGGTCTTGTACGTCGTGCCCGCCTCCCCCAGGACGAACAAGGTCGAGCCGTCCTGGAGGCGGACGGCTCGGCAGGTCCCTCCGGCGACGAACCCCGAGTCCCGGCACGGGTCCGCCTCGATCGCGCCCGGTGCGGTCTCGTGCACGACGTACACCCGCGAGCGGCCATGGCCGTCGTCGGCCCACCCGTCCACGCCGATCTCGCCAGCGACGCCGGGGCCGCCGTAGAGGAACAGCTGGAACGCCCCGGGGCTGTGGTTGCGCACCGCGCGCGCGATCACCGCGGCCTCGCCGCGCGCGGGGAGGCGGTCGGCGGGCTGCGTCCCCGGTGGTGGCGAGACCGGCACCACCGGCTCGGAGGTGCCCGGGGTGGCCGCCGATGGACACAGCCACCCACACGGCCGGGGCCACGACCGCGGCGACCGCCCCGCCTGCCACCAGCATCAGGCTGCGGCGGCGACGGGCCCGGCCGGCGCGGATCACGTCGTCGTAGGTGCCGGCGTACGCCGGCGCAGCCGACACCGCCCGCTCCATTGCCTGCCGGACCCGGGTCTCGACGCCGCTCATTCGCTCTTCTCCTTCGCCTCGGCCGCACCGGCGACATCGGCGCCGAAGTGGGCGCGCAGCGCGTCGAGTGCACGCGAGGTCTGGCTCTTCACGGTCCCGGCCGTGCAGCCGAGGAGCTCGGCCGTCTGCGCCACGCCGAGGTCGCTGAAGTACCGCAGCACGACACAGGCCCGCTGCCGCGGCGGCTCGGCGACCAGCGTGTCCCGGTGCCGCCGGCGCCGGGTCTCGTCGATCCAGAGCCGCACCACGATCCGGTGCAGGTAGGCCTCGAGGCCGTCCCGGTGCTGGAGCCGGCCCCAGCGCTGGTACATCCGGACGAACGCCGCCTGGGCGAGATCCTCGGCCAGGTGCCAGTCGCCGCACAGCAGGTACGCCGTCGCACGGACCGCGCCGCGTCGCGCGGCGTACAGGTCCTGGAACTGCGGCCGCTGTGCCACGCCGTCCCTCCTCGTCAGGGACTCAACGCGATGAGGACCCCGTGAGGTTGCATGCGTGTGAGGTAGCAGTACAGCATTTGACGGGCCAGGTCGTTCGGCCACGCGAGGTGGTCGTGCACCACATTCTCGAACGCCTCCGGGCCGTCCCCGCGCAGCCGGACCCCGATCCGCTCGTGCTTCGTTCTGGACCAGCTCGACCTGAACCGGGAGGTGGTCTACCGGGACGGTTCAGCGAATCGCCGATTAGTTAACTACTTCGACCTGGAAATGCCCCTGGGCTGAGCTCGGCGTGGCTGCGGTGGGTGCTGTGCGAGGCGGCGCAGACCGCCAAGCGGCACCCGCAGTTCGCCGCTGGCTATCAGGCCATCGCCCAACGGCGCGGGAAGAAGATCGCCACCACCGCGGTCGCCCGCAAGCTGCTCACCTGCGCCTGACACCTGCTCACCGACGTCGGCACGCCGCAGCCCCGCAACCCGCCGCGCCCCAGACAGCAGCACCGTGACGGGCCCGGAGCGGGCCGCATGGCCCCGGGCGAGCTCGAAGATTTGCCTGAGCCGGGCCACGGCCCCCGCTCGCCGAACTGACTGAGCAGCCCGGACCCCGGATTGGCACGGTCATGGCCCCCGCCCACGCCGGCGGCCGAATGGGTGGATGTGAGACCACTCCGCCGGCCCACGCACGCACCCCGGGGAGCCTCAGCGAACCCCCGCCCGGCAACCACAACCCAGCGGGCTCATCCCCGCTCCACGATCATCGGCCGCCGCTCGCCGGCGTCAAACTCGTTCGTCCTCGCCGCGCCCTAACGGGCGCTACCGCTGCGGGCGCTCCAGCCCCGACACCGCACCGCGCAGCAGCACAGACCCGGCAGCTGCGAGGAAAGCCAGCACAACAGCCAGCCCGGCGATCTCCAGGTCACCGGGACAGGCCAGCACGCCCTCTTGACAGCGAAAGCCCCCATGGGTGGCAAATCTGGACCGTCCCGAAGGCGATCGGTGGCACCATCTGGTGCGCGAGGCGCTGGGACGTCGCCGGCCAGGTGCTCAACGCTGCCAGTGCCGACGAACTAGCCGAGTACCTCGAAGACGCCGCCAGCCGGTAAGCCACGCGCGGCCCGCGTGTATCACGGACCGCATTGGGCAGCGTTACCAGGCGTACCCCGGCCCGGGCCTGATGCATCCCGCTCACCGGACCGGGGTACCTCATACCCCGCGCCTCTCTGCTGCACACCTGGTGGGCTTGCCGGCATGACGGTGGTGCCGCTCGCAGCCCGGCGCGGCCCGCGCCATGCCCCACTGTCCTAGAAGATGGCGCTGGCCGCTCACCCGCCCCCAAGCCGCGGGCCGCGATCGACGGCCTGCCGTGCGGCTGCATCCTTCACGGCATGACCCCGGGGACACGTCGCGGCCATCATCGGCCAGCGGGGCGTCGCTGACCGGTTCAGCACGGGAAGCGGGCGGACCCGGGCCGGGCTCGGGGGCGACCCGGTCCCGGGTCACGTGAGGCGATTGACGTTACGCCCATCCGCGCTGGCAATACCCGCCCTTTACCCGCGCTTTACCTGGGCGGGCGAGGTACGATCTGGGGACCGGTTAAGAAGCGGCCGGTTCGTCGTTCCGGGCTGGCCAGCCTGGACCCAACCACCCCATCCAGACCCCCACGGGCTCACGGCACTGCCTTGCGCATCAGGCCAGGAGGTGGGCGCAGATGACAGGCGACAGGTACCCCATTGAGATGATCAGGGGCGTGCCCGTGGTGGCGGCGCCCGCCGAAATCGATGCCAGCAACGCCGACTGGCTGCGGGCGGTGCTGCTGGAAGCCGCTGTCCGCGGGCACGGCAGCTTCGTGGTGGACATGACCCGCACCCAGTTCTGTGCCTCGGCCGGCATCGGTGTCCTGGTCCGGGCGCACAACTGGGCGCTGGCCGAAGGCGGCGAGCTGCGGCTGGTCATCCCCGCCAGCTGCATGGTTCTGCGCATCTTCGCGCTCACCGGCATCGACCAGGTGATCCCCAACTTCGCCGGCCTGGACCAGGCCCTGCAACCAGCACCCGCCGCCCCCGCCCCACCACGCCCACGCCGGCGGCGGCGGCCCAAGCCCGGGATGCGCACCCCCGCGGAACGGCCGCCGGCCGATCCCGGCGCCAGCACCAGCCCGGCCTGACCGTCACCACGTCAGGTGCCCGGCTCGTGCCGTGTCGAACTGAGGGAGCCCGCGGCCCCTGCGTGACTTGGGGTCTAATAGGGCGGCGGGCTCCCTCAACCGTCCACCTTGCCTCTGCGCGGCCCGCCAAACCAGCGGAGCCCTCAGGTACCCGGCTCATGCCTGGGCCGGTACCAACCGACCGGCAGCCCAGCATGGACGGACTCGTTTACGTGCTCCTGATCGCGGTAGCGGCGAGCGTAGGCGCCACCGTCCGGGCTGCCCGTTTTGGGGGCCGGTGCCTGCGTCGGGGTGGCGGTGGCGCCCGCTCACATAGAGGACGCGGCCCGCGCCACGCTGACGGAGCCTTGGCCCCGCTCCACGGAGCGGCGCGGGCCGCTCACCCACCCCAAAGCCGCGGGCCGTAACCAGGCGGCCGGCCGTGCCGTCGCACTGGCACGGGCATGCCCGCCGGAAGGACAATGCGGCCGTCGTCGCGCCCGACGCGCTGGCCGGTCAGCACGGGATTGAGGGCGGCCCCGGGGCCGGGCAATACGGGGGCGGCCCGATCCCGGGTCACATGGGGCTCTAACGTTACGCCCATCCGCGCTGGCGATATCTGCGTTTACCTGGGCTTTACCTAGGTTCAGATAGTCGGCAGACCGCCGTGGCCGGGCTTGTTTACGTGCTCCGGCTCGTGGTAGCGGTCCCCCTGGGGCGTGGTGCCGCCGCCCCTCTTTTCGGGCACCGTTGACCGCACGGCGGCGGCACCGCCTACGTCCCTGGCGCGGCCCCGTGCCGCGGTTGCCCCCCCTCCGCTGGTGCGGGCCGCGCCAGGGGCTCTCAGCCGTAACGGCCTGGGTTCGACCACCGTTCTGATGGACACTACGATCCGGCCATCGGTTGACGAAACAGCCAGGCCGGCGTGCTGGGCCGCGGCTGGACCCCTGCCCAGGACGCCCGGTTCCCGGCACGTATGTGCTTACCGGGACGGGGCACAGATGGCTAGCTCGAGTACCCCATCGAGATGGTCAGCGGCGTGCCCGTGGTGGCGGCGGCCGCCGAAATCGATATCAGCAACGCCGAGTGGCTGGACGCGGTTTTGCGGGAAGCGGCCGACCGCGGCCACGCGACGTTCGTGGTGAACATGACCGGCACCCGGTTCTGCGCCTCGTCCGGTGTCGGTGTCCTGGTGCGGGCGCACAAGCGGGCCGTGGCCGATGGCGGCGAACTGCGGCTGGTCATCCCCGCCAGCGCCGCGGTTCTGCGCGTGCTCGCGATCACCGGCATCGACCGTGTCATCCCCAACTTCCCCAGCCTGTACGAGGCCGTGGAACCGGCACCAGCCACCGCCCCCCGGCCACCGCGCCCGCGGCGGCGCCCTAAGCCCCGGATGCGCACCCGCCCACACCGGCCACCGGCCGACTCCAGTGCGCCCGAACCCAGCGCAGGCTGAACGGTCACCCCGCTCCCGGTGCCCGGCTCGTGCCGCGGCCGGTCCCACACCGGCCGGCAGGAACGGCTCACCTGGCCGCCCCGGCCTCCGACACGGATTCGGCCGACAGCGCCTCGGCCAGGCTCGGGTAGACCGGCAGCAGGCCCCACCTCGGCCGCGTTCAGCTCGTAGTCGGGCAGCACCGCCTGCCACAGACGGCGGCCGACGCGTCTGGCGCGCTCATACTGCGCCTAGCGATTGGATCGCCTGGCGGGAACGCCCGTTGCAAGCACCGGTGCACAGCGAAACGCGATTACGGCGCCACGATGTCTTTGGCCTTCTCGATGGACAGCGGATCGGCCGGCAGCTTGGAGATCTCGGCCTGATGAGGCTGCAGCCCAGAGGCGCGCCAGATCTTGCTGATGGCGGTCTGGCTCATCCCAATTGCCCTGGCCATCGATCGCGTCGACCAGTGGATGGCGTATTTTGGGCTTCTCCTCCAGGGTCTTGATCAGCACCGCCTCGACCTTGTCGTCGGTGATCGCCCGCTTGGCACCCCGGTCACGGTTCGTCGAACAGCTCGTCGAGCCGCTTGGCCACGAACCGGCGGCGCCCCTTGCCCCCCGTGTTCGGGTTCATGCCCAGCTCGGCGGCGATGCCGGTAGAGAACGCCCTTGATGGCTCAACTGAGATGGCGGGAACCCGCAGACGGCTCAGACACGCCGGCAATAGCTCAGATTCGTTGGCAGAGGACAGCGCCCAACCAGGCCGGCCTCGACACGTTCCATCCACCGCCACTTCCTCACCGGCCACTAAGCCGCCCGGGGGCCGCGGGTTCCCTGAAACCATGAGCCCCTTGATGGGCTGATCTTGCCTGTCCCGCTTCTCGTAGCTGCCATGTAACCGCCGGAGCGAAGGCGCTGTCCATCAGGTGGAGCCCCGCAGGGAAAGTGCAGTCAGGCACCCAGGAGCCCATTTGGGAGCCGTGGATAGCAATCGGTGACCCGCAACGGCCTCGCCGCGCCGAAACGCCACCGCGGGACGCAGTTGAGGTCCGTCACGCTGACGGTCGAGGTGCCGGCCATATCGAAGGCGGATCGGGTGTCTGGCGATTGCCCGCCGGTGGTTACCGTCGGTGGTTGGACAGCTGGGAGCCAATATGGGGGATGCGGCAGCCGGGCGGGGGTGTCGTGGTGCGGCGGCCGGTTGGCCGCCGGTCAGGTGCCGGCCGGGGCTGGTGCCGCGGGCAGTTGCCGGCCGGATACGCGGCTGCGCTGGTCGAGCCGGGTGAGCCCGAGCTCGCTGGCGTACTGGGCGGCGAGCTCGTACTCGCTGCGGGCGAGCTGCCGGTCGATCTCGTGGTAGCCGTCGCGCTGGTTCTGCCGACCAGCCCCGCCGGGTGGTACCGGGCCATCAGGTCCACGTAGGTGCCGGTGCCGAGCTCGGCCGCCACAAACCGCAAGATCTCCCGGGTCTCCTCCAGCATCCCAGGCATCACTAGGTGGCGCACAAGCAGCCCGCGGCGGGCCGGACGACCAATCATGCTGCGCCGGGATTTCCTGCCTCCCAGCCGGACGCGCACGGCGCCAGCGAGACCAGCACAGGCAAGCGAGCCCTTTGCGCTGGTGGAGCCGCAGCCGGTATAGACCTATGGCTACTGCAGCCAGTCCTTGTCATTCTCGTCAGCCTGCTTGATCAACGGCAGGGCCGTCACCTGCTCGTGCTGGAGCAGGTCCGCCGTCCTGATCTGAACCGATT
>DASYQM010000127.1:0-15462 GCA_036005525.1 Streptosporangiaceae bacterium | reverse complement strand
CCGCCTTATTGAGACTTCTGGGTAGGCGTTGCGGATCTGGCCGGGATGGCGTGAGCCGGGCCGTAGCGTTGAGGGGCCCCGGTGGGCTGGCTCCCGAACCGCCTGCCGGCCGTGTGTGGCCTGGCTTTAGATCGAGGTGTCAGCCTGCCGGGGTCTCGCCGCGGTGTGGTTCGAAAGAGGCGCGAGTGCCAGCACTGTAATAAGGCATGCCCGCCGCGGGGTCCTCGTTCCTTCGGATGTGTTGGAGGGTGCTCATGACGGCGGTGATGATCGGGATCGATCCGCACAAGGGGCTCGCACACTGCGGTGGCGCTCGGCGCGGCCGGACAGCCGCTGGGCCGGATGCGGGTGAAGGCCTGCCCGTCGCAGGCCGGGCAGCTGGTGGCGTGGGCGCAGGCGTGGCCGGAGCGGATCTGGGCGGTGGAGGGCGCCGGAGGGCTCGGCTGCCTCCTCGCGCAGCAGCTGGTGGCCAGGGGTGAGCGGGTGGCCGATGTGCCGCCCAAGCTGGCCGCCCGGGTGCGGCTGCTGGAGGCCGGTGACACGAAGAAGAACGACCCGAACGATGCCTTGCCGGTGGCGGTCGCGGCGCTGCGCTCCAGGACCCCGCGCCAGGTGTGGGCCGGCGACTTCGCTGTGGTGCTGAAGGTGTGGGCCAAGCGGCACCGCGACCTGGCCCGGGCCCGTAACCAGGCCGCCTGCCGCCTGCATGCGGTGCTGCGGGCTGGTTCCTGGCGGCACCCGCAAGGAGATCACCGCAGGCCAGGTTGCCAGGGTCCTGGAGCGGGTGACGCCGGCCGGTGCTGTGGCCGGGGCGCGCTGCGAGCTCGCCGCCGAGTTCCCCGACGGCATCCGCCGCCTGGATGCCCAGCTGCGCGAGACCAACAAGAAGCTGGCCGCAGCGGTGAAAGCATCCGGCACCACCGTGACCAAAGTCTTCGGTGCCGGCCCGGTCATCGCCGGCACCATCATCGGCGATGTCCGCCACGTGTCCCGGTTCCCGGGCCGGGACCACTTCGCCGCCTGCAACGGCACCGCACCGGCCGGGGTGTCCTCGGGGGACCGGAAAGTCCACCGGCTGTCGCTGCGCGGCAACCGGCGCCTCAATCACGCGATCCACATGGCCGCGATCACCCAGATCCGGCACAAACACAGCGACGGCCGCGCCTACTACGAGAAGAAGATCGCCGAGGGCAAGACCCACAAGAAGGCGCTGCGGTCCCTCAAGCGCCGGATCAGTGACGCGATCTGCGCGGCGCTCCTGGCCGGCGCCCGCCAGGCCGCGGCAGCCACCTCTTCAAAGGGCCCGGGAGGGCAACCGGGGAACCACTCTGTCTCCAGGGCGGCCGGCTCACACCCCGAACACCGGCTCTTCGGACAAGCCACTCCCGGACCTCACACCACCCTACGGCCAGTGGCCGATAGCAAGAGGAAGGCGACGACGATCAAAGCCAGCGCGCGGAGAAACCTCGCGGGAAGCACTTGACAGCAAAGAGGTCTCGATCTGGGCGGCAACCTGGATCGCCAGAGTGACTGTCGTTACCGCGCCCGAACGGCTGTTCGGCTCGCGGCCGGGAGAAAACAAGCCTTGGCCAGTTTGACCAGCTTGCGCTTGGCCGGCCATGCCAGCATCGCCGCTGCCCTGCGCTTCACGCCGCCGCCCAGATCGCCCACTGCAAACGATCACGAGGTGCTGAACGGCTTTGGCCGGCGCCCCGCCTCCTGCCCTGCCATGCTGCCGGCTGTTACCGCCGGCTGAGGGTGACGTGGGTGACGCCGCTGGGGCTGTTCACGGCCTCAATCTGGAACCGTTCTTCGAGCCCCTCCAGCCCGTCCCAGAGCCGCTCCCCGCGGCCCAGCACGATCGGCACCACGACGATGTGCGCGTAGTCGATCAGGCCGGCGGCCAGGAATTCGCGGATGGTGGACGGGCCGCCGCCGATGCGGACATCCCCGCCAGCGGCGGCCTGGCGCGCCTGCGCAAGCGCCTGGGCGGGGCTGGCGTCGAGGAAGTCAAACGTGGTACCGCCGTTCATCTGGACCGAGGCCCGGGGATGGTGGGTGAGGACAAAGACCGGGGTGTGGAACGGCGGGGTGTCTCCCCACCAGCCGTTCCACTCCTGGTCCGGCCAGGGGCCACGGTGCGGGCCGAACTTGCCCCGCCCCATGATCTCGGCGCCGATGCCCGGTTCCCAGGCGCTGGCGAAAGCGTCGTCGATGCCGGTGCTGCCGCCGGGCTGGCCCTGCATGGCGCGGAAGGTACGGGTCGGGAAGAACCACTCGTGCAGCCGGGTTCCCGCATGCCCAAACGGAGCCTCCAGGCTTTGCCCCTCACCGGTGCCGAACCCATCCAGCGACACCGAGAAGTTGTGCACCCGGACCTGCGACACGATGACCTCCTGACAGGTTGGTTCAGCGACCGGGGCCGGTTGCCGCGGCCCGCCACCAGTGAGGACGATCCACTGGCCCAAAGCCATCGCCCGCGCCTGGCCGCTGAGCATCATACCTGCGGATCACCAGGCGTTCCTGCTCACGGTACGTAACCGGCCCTGGACTCAGATAAGGCGCGCATCGCCGCCGATCTGCGCGACTTTACTGGTCTCGCCAGTGCCCGTACAGGGCACGCAGATCAGGCTGTTCGGCGCTGTTCTAGGGAATGGGTCGGCCGACCCTGTTCGGCGGGGTCGGGGGGTGTGCTGTCTTTTACCGGGTTTGCTGGCCGCCGTTGGCGAGTTCGGTTCCGAGGGGTGTCTGCTGGTAGAGGACGGCGTGGCGGTGGCGTCGGCGGGTGATGAGCCGTGCGTCATGCAGGATGGCCAGGTGCTCGGACACGGTGCTGGGCGCGAGTTCGTGCCGCCGGGCCAGGGTGTGGGTGGAGGCTGGTTCGGCGAGTGATTCCAGCAGGGCGGCCCGGGTGCGGCCGAGCAGGTGGCCGAGCGCTTCGGAGTGGACGGTGTGGGCGGGCTGCCAGAGCTCGGCGATTCCCCTGGCTGGGTAGATGAGCGTGGGCCGGGCGGGCGGATCGGTGATTGCTGCCAGCCCGGGCCAGGCGAACACGCTGGGCATGAGGAGCAGTCCGGCGCCGTGGAGCTGGTGCCGCTCGGTGGTGGGCACGTCGATGATCAGGGTGCGGCCGGTCCAGCGGGCTTGGGGATGCAGCTCGCTGAGGACACGTTCGAGCCCGTAGTCGCCCAGTATCTGCGTCCGGTACAGCGTGTCGGCCTGGAGCAGGTCGCGCAGCCGGGGCCAGTGCGGCGCGATCAGCAGCTGCCAGCATTGCTCCAGCAGGCCGGCGAGCATGGTTCTGGTTGCCAGCGGGTCATCCAGCAGCCGCCAGGCTGCTGGGGGCGCGGGCTCCCCGGACCGCTGGGTCAGTGAATGTTCCACTTCCCGGGCCACCTGGTCTGGCGGTGTCGCGCGGACCTGGGCGAGCTGGTCGGTGATGTCGGTTCCGGGCCCGCCCGGGGCGGGGCTCAGGAAGTCGGGGGTCCATCCGCTGCGAGGCGACAGCACCAGCAGTGGCCATAGGTCGAGGCGATCTAGGTCCGCCCGCACCGCCTCGAGCCAGGGCAGGTGGTATGTGCGGCGCTGGGGTTCGAGCAGCACCCGCAGGGCCGCCATCGTCTCCCACAGCGGCGAGATCGCGAACCGGACCCGCGCTGGATCGTCTCGCCCGAAGACCAGGACCAGGCGCACCGTGGCCTTCCCTGCAGTTATTCGGCCCGTGCCGAATGCCTGGTTCCAGATCGTAGCGCCGGCCAGCGTGGATGCCATGACCAGCTCCACCGCACAGGAACAGGACCGGGCGGCCCAGCATCGGGACTCACCGGGTAGCCGGGCCAGGTACCGCGACGTGCTCGGTGCCGCCGAGTTCCGGGCGATCTTCGCCGCGAACATCGTGTCGATGCTCGGGAACGTGGTGGCGGCGGTCGCGCTGACCGTGCTGGTTTACCAGCAGACCCGTTCCCCGGCGCTGGCAGCCTCGGTGATGGCGCTGTCGTTTTTGCCTTACCTCATCGGCGGCGCGCTGCTGGGGGCTGCCGCGGACCGGCTGCCTGCCCGCCGGGTGCTGGTTGCCTGCGACCTGGCCAGCGCGGTGCTGATCGGGTGCATGGTCATCCCGGGCATGCCGCTGCCCGCGCTGCTCGCGCTGCTGTTCGCCACCGGGCTGCTTTCCCCGGTCTACCAGGGCGCCCGTTCCGCCGTGCTGCCCGAGGTGCTGCCACCAGGCCCCCGCTATGTCCTAGGCCGGGCGCTGATGCGGATAGTGGCACAGTCGGCCCAGATCGTGGGCTACGGCGCGGGCGGGCTGCTGCTCGCGATCTTGTCCCCCCGCGGCGCGCTCCTCGCCGACGCGCTGTCCTTCGCTGCCTCCAGCCTGGTACTGCGCTTCGGCACCGCCGCCCGGCCCGCGCCCGCCACCCGCCGCGGATCGATGGCCCGCGACTCCCTGACCGGGATCCGGAACGTGTTCGCCCACCGGCCGACCAGGCGCATCTTGCTGTTCAGCTGGCTCGTGCCCGCGTGCGCGGCCGCCCCCGAGGCGCTGGCAGCCCCCTATGCCACCCACATCGGCCAGCCCGCCCGGGCCGCAGGCTTCCTGCTGATGGGAATCCCGCTCGGGACCGTGGCCGCCGACGTCCTCGCCGCCCGCCTGCTGCCTTCCCCGCTGCAGCGGCGCATCATCGTCCCGGCCGCCCTGCTGTGCTTCGCCCCGCTGGCCGCCTTCGCCACCAGCCCAGGCCTCGCCCTCGCCGTGGCGCTGCTGGTGACCGCCGGGCTCGGCAACGCCTGGACCCCCGGGATCGACGGCCTGCTCATCGACACCACACCATCGAGCCTGCGGAACCGCGCCCTCGCCTTGGCCGGTGCCGGGATCATGTTCACCCAAGGCGCCGGATTCGCGCTGTGGGGCATCGCCGGCCAGTACATCCCACCCACCGCCGCCATCCCCCTGGCCGCAGCCGCCGGCGCACTCGCCGCCACCACCTTGCGGCCACAGCGGCCACCCAGGCCAAGTAAGCCATCCTGACTGGCCTTACCGCATTCTTCCCAACACCTGCCGACCCCGTCGAGCGGCCGCCCAGTCATGGCTGGCGAGGCCACCGCAGCAGCGCTCAGCACCTGCAAGGGCAGCCCGCCGTCTGGGCTGCCCGCCACCGCGGTAAACGCCACGGCCGCTCAGCGCCACACGCACAAGCGGATAATCTGCGCACGCTCACAGCAGTGACCGATCGACCGGCCCAACGCGCCGAATCGGCGATCCGGCGTCACGCTGCGTCAGAGATCAAACCACGCACCGTGACTGGCATGGTCTGCACCTCACGCGCCACTCCCGCCGATCTGTATCCCGTAAGTAGTGGTGGTCGATGGCTGCCGACGCCCCGAATGGGGCATTCTGCAGCCCGCCTGATACCGCTGGGTCTTTGGCATCGGGCGGGTTCCAGCCGCTCCCAGCCATGCTTGCTGCTATCGCTGGCGACTGAGCCGCTACAGGCACAGATCCCTGGCCTCGGCGGTGTGTTCTCTGCCGGGAGCGTGTGGTACGGGCACGTCAGCGGGAATATTCACCGGGCGGCCCGTTGCGAGACTGGCGTGATGATCATCTGCGGCAAGACGTAGTGGCCCGGCTGGAAGTCGTGGGCCTTGAGCGTCTCCTGGATCTGCTCGAGATGGCCTGTCGTGAGCTCCAGGGGTGTTTCGTCCGGCTGGTGGCTCCACCCGGCTGGGTAATCCACCCCCGGCGTTGTCGTCATCTCAATATGGCAGCCGAGCAGGTAAGTCACCGGCCGCTGCGCGCACCAGACTGCAAGCCGGCCGATCGAGCGGACGAAGGCCGGCCAGTCGAAGACGTACAGGCGGCCCGGGTAGATGGTGTCGCCGGTAAACAGGATGCCGCTATAGGGGTCGTTGCAGGTGACCGCCGCCTCGTGGTGGCCAGGGGTTGCCAGGCAGTCGAGAAGGCGGCCGCCGAGATCGATCCCGGCCACCGCCCCGGGGTCGTCGGCGAATCCGAAATATGGCCACGCCGTATCGCGTTCCGCGCCGATGACGACGGTGTTGGGCCGGCCGGCGAACTGGCCGTCGGCCGCAGTGTGGTCAGTGCGGGCGTGCGTATGCAGAACGAGCAGCCCGTAGCTGTCGGGATGTGGGTGGCCGGCCAGCCAGCCGTCGATGATCGAATCGACGGTGCGGCGCAGCGGGAAGAACTGCGGGTTCGCGGTAGCACCTGTGTCGAGCAGGAGGGCCCTGGAGGCTCCGAAGAGGAGGAACATGAACGGCGCTTCGTAGTGGACCGCCATGTTCTGGCGCAGGATGTAGGTGTGCTCGTCACAGGCGTGGACCTGGATGTCGGGATCGGTGTTGTACTTGGCGGCTTCTGATCCGTGAATCCACGCGACATCAAGGTTGGGGACGACGGCACCGTCGGGGAACCTGATCTCACCCGGCACTGTCACGCAGACTCCAGCGTGCGTCGTCTTGACGGGTCGGGTACGGCGCACATCTTGTCCGAGACTGGCAGGCATCTTTGCCGCCACTGCGAAACTATCAGTCCGGGCGCAGCCGGTGCGAGGACACAGACCTGGGTGATCGGCGCGCGCCAGGGCGGCTTCGAGGCGACCGGTGCCCGAATGAATACTCGGCGTTACGTGTGCCTGCCAGCGCTAAGGAACCTCTGCCGCGTTCACATTGCGTAGCCGGCACGGCCCCGACCGGCTGGAGCTGGAGGAACCGATCCGCTAACCAGCAGCCAGAGACTGGAGCAGCAGATCTCGAGGCACGGTCACGGCGGCAGGTCCTATATGGGTCAAGGTGCCTGCCCCGCTGGCCGTAGCCGTCGGCGCCATGCGGGCGGCCATCTCGGGGGTGGCCGAGTTTGTGCTCTTGATCGTTGTGCCCAAAGTGTCAGGTGGGATAAGACGATCCTCGTTGGCAGTGGGCACACGTCGGCACCGCGGCGGGAAGGGGTCTGCAGGCTCGCCGGGTAGTTCACCGCACGATCGCGCCGTTGGTGGCACGCGCCCCGGGCTGGCCGGTCTCCTGCCGTCACCGCCAGGCTGTCACCTGGCAGGACGGCATTCACTCGCCGCGGCGCCCGCTGCGCCGGACCGAACCTGGAGTACCGCGTCGGCTCCGCGCCGGCGCAGTCGTTCCTGGACGCCAACCTGTAGGGCTTGCCGGACTCAGCGACCCGTCGTGGCGGTCGGGTCTGACGGTCTGCCAGCCGGCAGTAACTCAGATCTCACCTGGCGCCGCAGTTTGGCTAACGGCTCGCCCCGCTCGGCATGGAGCCACGCCACGCCGGGATGCTGATCAGGCGGGCCGCCAATGAAGGGGTCTCCCAGCGGGTCCTCGGCGAGCTCATCGGTCTCAAGCCCCTGACCAGCTTGCTGCGCTGGCTAGCCGCTGCGCAGGGCATCACCGAGCAGAATCTGCCCGGCGTCGGCCACCGCTGCCCTGCGCAATACGCATCCCGGCTTCGGCCGGCTTGGTTGACTTAACGCTGCATCGGTTCAGGGCCAGTGGCCAGTAACTGAATGTAAGCAACGCCCCACTTGTCGTGTGCCAGCTGATCCTTGACGATGCTGTGCCCGCTGACCCTGGACAGGATCCCTAGACATGACGCTTGTGCGAGGCATCAGGTGCGCTCGCAGCCGATGTGCCCGTGGACTGTGGTAGGGCCGCCGACTGTCCCAGATGCCTGATCTTGGCAGTTGGGCGCGACAGGAGGCTTGAGCACGGGAACCAGAAGCGCTAAGACAGGATGACCTGAACCGCCAGCAGTTTCCGGCTGCTGCGTCTTGAAGTGCGAGGGGGCGCGGTGAGCGATCTGACGCCAGAGCAAGAGGCGTTGTATGCGCTGGGCTGGGATCGCCTGCGCAGCGGCCTGTCTCCGGCCGCGCAAGTCGAATATGACCGGCTCAAGCTTGCCTGGGAGCAGGATGCGGCTCAGCGTAAGGCAGCAGGGCTCGCGCGGCGGCACAGGGTCGATCCGTCCGGCGCGACCCATACCTTCCGTTACCGGCGTGGCTTCCACCTGGTCCTGGGGATCGTTGTTGCGGTCTTCGGTGCCGTCCTCATCGCCGGGGAAGCGGCAGCACGGGCATACCCTCATAGCTCCTGGGCCCAAGGGAACAGTACGTGGGATTACATCTGGTTCGCCGCCGCCGGGCTCCTGCTCGTATGGGTGGGGATCCGTCTGCTCCGGGTGGGAGTCCAGATCAGCAGCGGGAAAATGACTATCCGCGGCTACTTCGTGACACGCACGGTCAACGCCAGCGAAATCCGATCACCGTGCAGCCGAAGGACGAGCAGGGCGGTCCCCGGTGGAAACCCCGCGTCGAGCTAACCAGCGGAAAGAGCCTGTGGATCGCAAGTTTCGACTGCGGCTCCGCGCGAGAGCCGCTGAAACCCGAACTGGCCGCCACCGTCCAGGAGCTCCGGGTGCTTCTGGGGGTAGACGCGGACGATACCACCATGCCCGAGAGCCACCGCCCCAGCGGTGCTGGTGCTGAGTAGCAGGCACGCCCGACTGGATGGCCCGGCAAAGCTGAAGTGTCAAGGACCCGGCACCCGCTACGTGGCGACGACTACCAAGTAGCTCATCCGTGCCAAGGACACCAGCGCCTTCCTCAACAGCAGGGCGTGTCAAGCGTCAGCTGGCGGGCGAATGTCAAGCCTCACGCGGCACAGGGCAAGCAACGCCCCACTTGATTATCTGTCTTAACACTGCACGTTTCTAGAGTCGGACCAGCAGATCGCCTCCGGAGCCCGGCCGCGGGTCCTTGCCGTCCCTAGCCGGGTCCGGCCAGCAGTGGTGCGCAGTGGATTGAGGCCCCGGTCAGCGCCGGGGCCTCACGCCTTTGACAGGAACCACTCAAGCCGGAGCGTAGCGCAGGATCGCGCTATGTGGTCAGGCCCTACGGGGTCAGGACCGTGCGGAACGCCGTCCCGCTGTTGAACAGGCTGGTCGGGTGCGACCCTCCCGCCGCGTCCACCAGCAGCAGGCGGTGCCGGGTCCAGAAGTCGATCAGGTCGCCGCGGTGGCCGCTGTAGCTGGTCAGCCCGGCGCTGCGCCAGGTGAGGTAGTTCTTCTGCGCTGATGGCGCGGCGGTGTAGCCGAGCGAGTCGAACGGGGTGTTGCCGAAGTCGGTCCCGAACCGCACCCGGTTGAAGGTCAGGCCGGTACCGGCGTGGTAGAAGCCCTGGTAGCTATCGCCAGTCGCGGTGGCCACAAACTCGAACTCGATGTTGCCGTGGACCCGGTCGTAGAAGACGCTGTAGGCCAGCTCTTGCTGGTCGGGGGTGTTCAGCGAGTCACCCGGCGTGGTGGTCCCGTTAATGGTCGTGGAGTCATGAACCGCCGGGTCGTTCTGTGAAGCGACCAGCGTGCGCCCCTGGTAGACGCCGACGCCTGGCGACCATGGCTGATCGTGCGAGCTGGTGCCCGTCGAGGCGCCCAGCAGCAGCCGCAGCCCATTGCTGGCGATCAGCGAGATCGACCCGCCGATCCCAGCCTGGGTGGCCGAGAAGCCGCCGCCGTCACGGGCGAACAGCTCCCCGTGGGCGAACCGGAACCGGCCGCCATCGACCTGAATGCCTGACTGGCCGGCCGAGCCGACCGGTGGCCCGGTGGCAGCGCCCGCCGCCCCGGCCATTGTGAGAACCATTGCGCCGACCGCCCCCAGTGATCCGAGGGCTGCAGCCAGCCTGCGTACTGAATGCATGGCTATTCCTCTCTCCTACCCGTAACAACTACAGGTCGTGGGGAGCCCGCGGCCACTGCGTGACTCGGGACGATCACGGGACCGCGGGCTCCATCGGCCAACGCCGGGCTGGCGGCGTGGCCAGACGGTCCCCCAAAGACCCGTCATACGACGATCGACGACAGCACTCGTCCCGTTACAGCCCTCAGGTCAGCGATACCCGCCCTTTACCTCGGCTTTACCTGGGGTCAGTTTGCGCAGTACGATCCGCGCATCGGCAAATAGGCACACTCGCGCCCCGGCCGCCGCCCTCTTCGGTGGGATTAGATTGCTTGACTCACGGGTGCATACGGTGGAGAAGCCGTACCTTCACCCAATGTGGGAGATCTATTTAACTGGCCGCGCCCGAAACGGCCGCAAAACCCGAATGACCCCGGACGGCTGCATCTGTGGCCCATCGGCTGGGCGCTAGCGGCCTCCTTCGTCATCACACTCGCCGCGCTGGCGGCGCTCATCTGGGCGGCGCTGGCCTTGCTGCACTATCCGGGCTGCCGCACCAGAAGACGATCTCGGTCCACGACTCTGTCGGCGTGGCTCAACTGGTCTTCGCTTCTGTCGCCGGGGCCGGTGCGCTCGTCGCACTGGTTGTGGCATACCGGCGGCAACGTGTGGCCGAGACCAGTTCCGCCCACGAGCGGACACGTGTACTGAATGAGCGGTTCACCACGATCGCCGCGCAACTCGGCGACGACCAGGCCGCAGTCCGGCTGGCAGGAGTGCACGCGATGGCAGGGCTGGCTGACGACTGGGACGAGAACCGGCAGACCTGTGTCGATGTTCTGTGCGCCTACCTCCGCATGCCCTACGACCCCGACCCCGGTGACGAGGCCCCAGCCGGTGAGCGGCTCAGCTTCCGCAGTAGGCGGGAGGTTCGCCACACGGTTATACGGGTCATCACGGCACGTCTCCAGCGAGACGCGGCGGTGTCCTGGCAAGGCCTGAGCTTCGACTTCACGGGCGTGGTGTTCGACGGCGGAAACTTCTCTCGGGCCGTGTTCTCCGGCGGTGAGGTGGACTTCCGCGACGCCGCGTTCTCCGTTGGCGAGGTCAGCTTCGTCGGTGCTGTGTTCTCCGGCGGCACGGTCAACTTCCGCGGTGCCGAGTTCTCCGGCGGCACGGTCGACTTCGACAGCACCGAGTTCTCCGGCGGCGAGGTCGATTTCCGCAGTGCCGAGTTCTCCGGCGGCGAGGTCAGCTTCGTCGGTGCCGGGTTCTTCGGGGGCACGGTCCAGTTCGGCGGTGCCGTGTTCTCCAGCGGCACGGTTGACTTCGGCGGTGCCGGGTTCTCAGGCGGTCGTAGCGGTCGGGATGCTGCCAGAGGTGGACGAACACATCCTGGGTAACGTCCTCGGCTGCGGCATGATCGGCGGTGATCCGCATGGCGACCGAATAGATCAACGTCGACCACCGGTCGTACGCCTCGGCGAGGGCATCGTCGTCGCCGGCGACGAGCCGCTCGGACAGCTGCACGTCGTCGGCCCGGTCCGCGGGCACGTCAGTCACATCCCAGCGTGGTCACGACGCGCAGGATCGCCTCGGCCAGCACGTGGTCGCCGGTGACCGTGTGCAGCATTGTCCGGGGCGAGCGGCGATTGGCGGCCAGGCGGGCGAAGTCCACGGCGGCGGCACCTATGGTGACCTCGACGCGCGCCGACCCCGCCGGCACGGTCCAGTCGCCACCGGCGGAGCCGTGCAGGACCAGGCGCCACGCGCGGTCCGCCTGGGCCGGATCGCTCACCCGCAGCGCGGCGGGAAGCAGGGCGACGGCCAGCTCCACGATGCGATGGACCTGCCCGGGCGGGGCAATGGTATTCGTGGCTCCGATATCGTCGCGGTGCGTCCAGGTCTCGAATGCGCGCTGGACGAGCGCGTCACGTAGCGTTCGCACCGGTCGCTGGCCGCGCCCGGCCAGCCGCACCGTCCGGTCCAGGTCAGCCTCCCCGACGCCGACCAGCATGGCGCAGGCCTGGGTACGCCACGCGACGCGCATCGCCGGGCCGTCGTCGGTGGCCGGCAGGGGCACGGCCGGGAGGTCAAGTTCGGCGGCGAGGAGCGCGTCGTTGCCGGCCAGGTGGCCCAGCACGCCGCGCACGTCTCCGTGGCGGGAATCGGCGCGGCGCCAGTCGGCCGGGGACATGTGCGCAAGCGCCGCGTCCAGGAGCGCGACCTGGTCGGCGTACGCGTTTGTCAAGGTGACCAACGTCGCGGGTCGGCGCCGCGCCCGTGCGGCGGCTAGCACCGACCGGCGCAGCTCCTCCGGAGCGGGCTGCACGCGGTCTGTACCCAGCCAACCGGCCGCCGACCGCAGCCGTCGGGCCCGGGCCGCGCAGTCCGCGCACTCCCCAAGGTGGGCCCGGACCGCAGCGGCCTCGGTGTCGCTGCATCCGTCGAGCGCCCATGCGCCCAACATGTGAGATACATCGGCGTGTGTATCCATCGCGGCCTCCCATTGCCGACCGTACCGCCGATCGATGGCGCCGGCAGAACCGGCGGCGAGGCGCCGATCGAATTCCAGTGGACTCATGTCACCGTCCCGGTTCGTGTAGGCGAAGGCTGCCCTCCCGCGAGAGCGGCGGGCGCTGCCTCGCCCCGCTACACGCGCCTCGGGCACCGATATGCCTGCTCGGTAGGGCGGGCCGGGCGGAACCCGGAACGGTGACCTTCCGGGTGGATTCATCGTGGCCCGCACGCGGTCGCTGGCGTGGCAGACGTGGCACGCCGCGGCCGCCCGTAACCCACGCGGGGGTAGTTGCGGACGACGCCGCCGTGCTGGACGAGTTGATCCCCGCGCCGGTTAACGTTCGTGCGACATTGCCGCAGACGAACCCACCGGCACGCCACAGCCGGGCTGTGCCACCGATGTCCCCGGGGGCCTTGACCCTTGTCACGCGGCAACGTCAACTCCCGCGCGTCCAGGAGCGATGCAGAACGTATGCAGACGGTGTGGAGATCCGCCCCATGCATGGATCTGGCATCTGGCGCAAGAACAGGCAGATCGACTGGCAGCTGGTGCACTTCGGCCGGACGCGGGTCGGCGCGCGGCATCACCCGGCCCAGGAGAACGGGGCAGAAAAGCCGCTTTGGCCTTCACGGCCCCAGTCGATCCCGAACGTCGACAGGTGCGCGGCATGAGCCGGCGCGACCGTCAGCCTCGTGTTCGAGGGATGGAACACGTTCGTCAGCTGAACCGGGTCGTGGCCTTCGATGGCGACAAAGTCCTCGACGCCCACGTCGGCGGCGTCGCCGATCCGGACATGGTGGCCGCGCCCGCCCTCGCTGTACGCGATGGGCGCCTTCTCCACGCCCAGCATCTCGCTGATCAGCGGGCTCAGCATGGCGGGCGGACCGCCCAGCTGTCCGGACAGCACCGCCCCGAGCCGCTCGGCCTGGCTGTCGGACGCGCCCTCATCCAGGTAGACGCCGACCCGCCAGTTGCCCTCGCTCATCACCGGCGGCGTGTCCAGGAACAGCGCGAAGTTCAGCCCGCTGACGTCGACCCATCGATCTCGCCTGACTGCACGTGATAGGCCAGAAGCGCCCGGCACCGGTCCAGCGTTGCCCTGACCGTCAGCGCCGACCAGGTACACGGGCAGACCGCATCGCACGAGCATGACTCGAAATACGTCCCCTCAAGCCGCCAGGCCATGGCCCCTCCCGAGTACGCAAATGAGCCTCCCGGAAAGACTTGCGCGCACGGCTTTGGCCGTCAAGTGCAAGATCCAGCTCGGGGCGGCCCGGCAGCGTTTACCCGGCCGACGGAGCCGGGATGCGTTGCTCAGGTGTCACTCGGGAGGCGGAGGCCCGGTGGGCGGGATGGCTGATGTGGTCCCGGGGTTCAGGTCGCGGTTGATCGCCATGGCGATGGCCTCGATCGTGTGGATCCCATAGGCCATGGCCGGGTTGTTCTGCGTCAGCACGACGATGCTGTAAGCGCCACCGCGGCCGGTAAAACAGCCGATGCTGTGAATGCGCCAGCCATGTGTATGGCGGGGCAGCCAGCCGTTCTTCAGATGGCTGGTGAGACGGGTTGGCGCGCCGGCCGCGGCCCCCCAGCGCTGGTCGGGGAGGATCTGGGCCATCAAGCCGAGTGCGTAGTTGCGTGAGGCGATGTCGAGCACCGGGTTCTTTTCGAGCAGGAGACGCAGCAGGAGCACCTCGTCGTGCGCGGTGACCTGGGTCAGGCCCCAGTAACCTTCTGGTCCCAGCGCCGTCTGCTTCATCCCGGCCAGGTTCAGGAAATGCCGCAGGTAGCCCCGCCCGAGCTGGGCCCACAGCGCCGATGCGGCATCATTGTCCGACCGGGTAATCATCGCGCTGGCCAGGGCCTCCTCGGTACCGGCCAGGTGCCGGTGCTGGTCCAGCGCTCTGCGCAGCAGCGCGCCGAGGATGGTCACCTTCACCACGCTGGCCGAGTCGAAATGCCAGGCGCTGTGCAGCCAGCACCTCAGTCCCTCGCCGGGGTCGTCGACCCCCACCGCAACCGATGACACCCGGCCGCGCCGCGCCGCGGCGATATCCCGGCCGAGCCTGGCCGCGAGCGCGGGATGGGAGGACGATCTGCAAAGGCCGGATGAAACGACGGCCGTGCTCGCAGCCCTGCCCGACAGGGCCAGGAACGGTGCCAGCTCCGATCCGAGCAGGGCGGCCGCGATTACTGCGATTAATCTTTGCCTGGGCTTCATCCGGCATCCTTCCGGCGCCCGCGGTCTGCACCGAGCCCTGATCCGCACTCCAGCGCTCTCAACGAATATGCGTTAACGCCGGGCACCGCGCACGGCGACACGCCAGCGCGCGGCAGGAAAGGCCTTTAGCCGACGGCATAAGCTCCCTCACAGGCAAAGGCCAGGCAACGACGGCGGCGCCAGGCTTGTACGAAGTTGCCGCCATTCCCAAGGCCACCGAGGCTCGATCGGTGCGTGTCGTGGGCTAATGACCGCCGGTGGTAGCCGGGAGGGGGAGGTACCCGGCGATGGTGGTGCCCTGGCTGGGGGCGGACCGGACCTCGAGCCGGCCGCCGACAGCGGCGAGCCGGTCGGCCATGTTCCGCAGACCGGAACCCACCGGGGTGTGGCCCACGTCGTAGCCTGCCCCGTCGTCGGACACGGTGAACCGCAAGGTTCCGTTCTGCGCCTGCAGGCAGATCTGGGCGCTGGACGCCTGGGCGTACTTGGCGGTGTTCTGCAGCGGCTCCAGGCAGCAGAAATAGACGGCCGCCTCGGTGTCCTGGCCGAACCGCCCGATCCCGTCCGCCTCGACCGTCACCAGGTCCTGCTGCGCCCCGTCGTGGATGTTGCGTTCCAGCTGCCGCCGCGCCTCATCCTGCGCGGCGACAATACGCTGCCGCGACGCCCGCAGGTCCTCGATCAGCCCGGCGTTGGCCAGCACCAGCCCGGCCTGGGACGCCACGTCGGTCACCAGCTGCTGCCCGGCCGGGCGGAGCGGCTCGCCCTTCGGCATCCGGACCGAGATCGCCCCCAGCAGCTCCCCCTGGTGCATGACAGGCGCGCTCATGTCGCTGTCGGGCAGGGCTGGCAGCTTGCCGCCATCGACAGGCATTGGGCCTGCATGCGAGTTACCGTCCGAGGACGCCTCGGGGCGGAGCTCGTCAGCTACCCGCAGCCACACCACCACCTGCTCGGCGCCGGTGCCGGCCGCCACCGTCTGCGCCATCTGCGGCAGCACGTCCTGGGCCGAGTAG
>DASYQM010000126.1:0-24823 GCA_036005525.1 Streptosporangiaceae bacterium | reverse complement strand
CGGGCCGCGCGCCTGGTCGCGGCGCGCCGGGACGAGGCGTGGCCGACGGCGGGCTGCCCGGCCCGCTGGGTGCCGGCCGCGGGCCGGGGCGGGGGGCCGCTGGCCCGCGCTGGGCGGGCGGCGAGGCTGCGCCGGCCGACGGCGCATCGGAGAATGGCACGGGCGGCGGGCTGGCGGCCGGTTCCTGGGTGGGCGCCTGGGTAGCCTCGGCCGGGCCGCCTGCGCCAGCTGGCGCCGCAGCTGCTGGGGACGCTGCGGCGGCGCCATCCGCCGCGGCGGCATCCGCCGGGCCGACGGGCGCCTTCCGGGCTCCGTTCTGCCCGTCTGCCCCCGCAGGTGCGGCCGCCTTCTTGGCTTGTCCCTGTTTCGGCGCCTCCGCCGAGAACGCTTCCTTGAGCCTGCGGACGACCGGCGCCTCGATCGTGGAGGACGCCGATCGCACGAATTCGCCCATTTCCTGGAGCTTGGCCATCACGGCCTTGCTCTCGACGCCGAACTCTTTCGCGAGTTCGTATACCCGGACCTTCGCCACTGCGCTCCCTTACTCGGTCCGGCTCATCCGGACCCTCGTGGCGCCGGCCCGGGCAGCGCGTGCTCCGGCCGGCGTCAGACTCTGCTGTTCATCGCCGCGTTCTCATCAGGCGCTCATCACGATCGGATCCTGCTTTCCCGGCAATGCCGTTCTTGTCGCTGCCCTGGCTGGCCGACCCGGGCAGTCCTGCCCTGGGCTCCCCGCACCGCTGCGCCAGATACTCTCCGAGCGCGCCGGTGGCCAGCGGTCCAGGCAGACGCAACGCTCGGGCAAACGCCCGCCGCCGCCCCGCCTGCTCGAAGCATTTCTGGCTGAGATGCAGGTAAGCGCCCCGGCCAGGCAACCGCGCCTGGGGATCGGGGACGAGCTCGCCGCCCCGGGCCACCACGCGCAGCAAATCGGGCTTGGCTCCGCGGGCCCGGCATCCGACGCACGTCCGGACCGCAGGTACGGGCGGGGTCGGCCGCAGGGACCGCACAACCATTCCGGACGTAAGCTTACCGTGCCGGGGCATCGGTGACGCCGCGACTACTAGGTGGAACGCGCCGCTCGCCGCTCGTGTTCCCCGCCGCGCCCCCGCCGACCGCCTCGGTGTCGGGCCGGATATCGATCTTCCAGCCGGTCAGGCGGTGGGCGAGCCGGGCATTCTGCCCTTCCTTCCCAATCGCCAGCGAGAGCTGGTAGTCCGGCACGATGACCTGCGCCACCCTCGCCTGGGCGTCCACAATGTCCACCCGCGCCACCCTGGCCGGTGATAGCGCGTTGGCGACGAACTCGGCCGAATCGTCCGAATAGTCCACAATGTCGATCTTCTCGCCGTGCAGCTCGGTCATCACGTTCCGGACCCGGCTGCCCATCGGCCCGATGCAGGCGCCCTTGGGGTTGACACCGGGCTGGTGCGAGGTCACCGCGATCTTCGTGCGGTGGCCGGCCTCACGGGCGATGGCGACGATGTCCACCGCGCCGGAGGCGATCTCGGGTACCTCGAGCGCGAACAGCTTCTTCACCAGGTTGGGATGGGTCCGCGACAAGGTGACCGACGGCCCGCGGTAGCCCTTGTGTACCCGCAGCACGTAGCAGCGCAGCCGCTCGCCGTGCACGTACCGCTCGCCCGGCACCTGCTCGGTCGGGGGCAGGATCGCCTCGATCTTGCCGAGATCGACCAGCACGGCACGCGGGTCCTTGCCCTGCTGGATCACCCCGGCCACGATGTCGCCCTCGCGCCCGGCGTACTCACCGAAGGTGAGCTCGTCCTCGGCGTCCCGGAGCCGCTGCAGGATCACCTGCCGGGCGGTAGTCGCCGCGATCCGGCCGAAGCCGTCCGGCGTGTCGTCATACTCCCGCAGCACCTCGCCGTTCTCGCCGGTCTCCGCCGCCCAGACCGTCACATGCCCGGTGCGCCGGTCCACCTCGACCCGCGCAGTCGGTGACGCCTCCCCGGAGCGGTGGTAGGCGACCAGCAGCGCGTCCTCGATGGCCTTGATGGCCAGCTCCATCGAGATGTCCTTCTCGCTCTCCAGGCTCCGCAGCACACTCAGGTCAATGTCCATCGGCCCTCCCCCCTGTCCGCGGGTCGGTGGCCGCGCCCGCTGGTGCGGCGTTCCGGCCGCTGGGCTCCGCCGCGGGCCGTCCGAACTCCACCTGCATCTGGCCCGGACCCAGTTCCGCGTAACTGAACTCGCGATGCTCGCCGTCGATCTCCAGGGTGACCCCGCTATCACCAGCAACGATCACCCGCCCCTCGGCGTGCCCGGCCGCCCCCTCGGCGTGCCCGGCCGGCCCCGCGGCATGCTTGGGGGACGAAGGCTCGGGAGTGCCGGGCCCGCTCACGGGTACCCGCACCAGCCTGCCTACGGCACGGCGCCAGTGCCGCGGCTGCGTCAGCGGGCGGTCCACGCCCGGTGAGGACACCTCCAGCGTGTAGGGCGCCTCCCCCATCGCCCCCGTGTCGTCCAGCCGCGCGGACGCTTCGCGGCTGACCAGCGCGATGTTGTCCAGGTCCACGCCTCCGTCGGCGTCCACGACCACGCGCAGCAGGCGGCGGCGCCCGGCGCTGCCGACCCGGACCGACTCCAGGTCCAGGCCAGCCGCCCGCACGACGGGTTCCAGCAGCCGCTCAAGCACGGCCGGGTCGACGTCGCGGCGGCCACCCGGGCGCGGTGCGCCCGACGGCACGGTGCCGCCGCGGGCGCGGTCCGGACGTGACGATCCGTGACGGGAGTCAGTGCGCACCACGACCTCCTCGTCCGCGACCTGTGCCGTTGCCTGCCTCGTTCTAGCGTATCCGGACCACGCAGCCGTGTTGCCCGTCCCGCGCCGGGCGGCGACACGCCGTGATCGTCCTGGGCAACGGACCGTCATGGCGCGATGGCCGACGGTGGTCGGCGGCCCATGGCATGCTGAGATGCCCGCACCGTCGGTCACGGCGCGGTGCGCGACCGTGGCGGCTGGGACAGGCGAGCGGGAAAGCAACGGGCGGGACGGCAGGAGGCCAGGTGGCGCGGGAGGCGACACGGCGTGGCGTGCTCGCCGCAGCGGCGTCGCTGCCTCTGGTGGCCGTCGGCTGCCGAGGCATCGGCGGGCTGGGCACTCCGCCATCGCCGCTCCCCGATGTCGCCATCCTGCGCGACGCCATCGACGGGGAGACCCTCATGATCTCGCGGTACAGCGCGGTCGTGGCGACGATGCCAGCCCTGGCGGGCTCGCTGCGCCCGCTGCTCCATCAGCACCGCGAACACCTGGCCACACTGCGGGCACGGCTGATCGAGCCGCGCGCGGGCACCGAGCCGGAGCACCCGCCCTCCGCGCGCGCTTCCCCCGCCGGCACGCACGTGCCCGGCACCCCTGCCGCCGCACGTGCCTACCTCCGGCGCGCCGAGCAGGCCGCCGCGCAGACGCTGCTGGGCAAGCTTACGGCCGCCCCGCCCTCCCTCGCTCAGCTGCTCGCCAGCATCGCGGCCTCGGAGGCCTCCCATGCGCTGTTGCTCGAACCGGGCCGGTGGGACGGATGACCGCTTCCCCGTCTCCACCTGCGGCTGAGGCGGCGCGCCAAGGGGCCGCGCTGCTGGCAGGACGGCCGCCCGCACGGGCTGCGGCCGTCAGGGCGCTGCAGACGGCGATGGCCGCCGAGCACGCGGCGGTCTACGGGTACGGGATCGCAGGGGCACATCTGGGCGGGGCCAGGCGGCGTGCCGCAACGCGGGACTGGACGGCGCATGAAGCCGCACGGGACACCCTGGCCGCCATGATCACCGCCCTGGGGGCCCACCCGGTGCAGGCGGCCACCGCCTACCGGCTCCCGTTCCCGGTTCACAACAGGGCGGCCGCCGTCATGCTGGCGGCGTCCCTCGAGGACGGGGTGGCGGCCGCCTACCTCGGCCTGGTCGCGCTCCCCGACGCCGGGCTGCGGGTGTTCGGGGCGCGGGCCGTGCGGTCCGCCGCGCTGCGGGCCGTCGGCTGGCGCGACCGGTCGCTCGCCTTCCCGGGACTGGAGCCGCCCGCGCCGCGCCCGGGCCGTTCCACCCCGGGCGCACACCCGCCCAGCCCGGGCGCCAGCAAGCCCGCCGCGGGCTCGTCATCCCCCGCCCGGGGGTCGCCGTCCGCGCTACCGACCGGCCAGGCGGGGGGTTAATGCGTTCCGTCGCCCGGCAGAGTGCAGACCCGCCCGGCCACCCGGCGGACCGCCGACACACACGGCTAGCCAGCGGACCGCCGACACACACCTCCACATGGCGGACAGCCGACGCACACCGCCACCCGGCAAACCGCTGACGCATGCCCCGGCCGGCAGACCGCCTGCAGGCACGGACGCCACAGGCCCGGGCGCTTACCTCAGTGGCTCCGGCAGCGGCTCGGTGTGCAGCACGGTCAGCCGGGACACCGCCCGGGTGAGCGCGACGTAGAGGCGGTGCAGGCCGCGGGGCTGCGCCGCGATCCGGGCAGGCTCGATCACGATCACATCGTCGAACTCGAGCCCTTTGGCCAGGGTGACGGGCACCAGCGTGAGCCGCTCGTCCGCGTTCGCGCCGTTGAGCACGTGATGGCCGACGCCGGCCGAGCCGAGCATCCGGTGCAGCGCCGGGACCTGCTCGTCCGAGGCGATCACCGCAGCCGAACCGGGCTGGGCGAGGGCCTGCGCACACGCCGTGGCGAGAAGCCCGGGCAGCGCCCTGGTCGTGACCTGGGTGACCGTCAGCGCCCCCGGGTCCTGCCGCAACGACCGGGCGGGCGCCAGGCTCGGCGCCAGGGCAGGCAGGAGCGTGCTGGCATAGTCGAGGATCTGCCGCGGCACCCGGTAGCCGGTGTCAAGGATCTGAAGGCCCACCTCCGGCTTGCCGAGGTGGGCGAGCAGCTGCGGCCAGTTCGTGGCCGCCGCCGGGGCCGTCGCCTGCGCGAGGTCGCCGAGCACGGTGACCGAGCCGGTTGCGCAACGGCGGCCGACCGCCCGGCACTCCATGGGCGACAGGTCCTGCGCCTCGTCCACGACGACGTGGGCCAGGCTGGGAGTCCGCTCGATGAGATCGCTGGCCTCGTCGATGAGCACCGCGTCGGCGGCGGTCCAGCGCGCGGTGCGCGGCCCGCGGGGCGCCGGGTCCCAGCGGATCGCCGCCTGCTCGGACGGATCAAGGACGCCGTCCGCGGCGCTGGCGAGCAGGGCCGGATCGGAGAGCAGCCGCATGAGGAGCCGGACCGGATCGGCGGTTGGCCAGGCCGCGTCGACCGCCGCGCGGACCTGCCGGGTCCGCCGCACCGCCTCGTGGGTCCGGTCGTCGGTGGCCTCTCCGGCCGCCTCCATCCGGGTGAGGATCACATGCGCGATGCGGTGGCTGAGCATCGTGCGGCCGGCGCCATAGCGGACGCCGCGCTCACGCAGTTCGGCCATGAGTTCCGCGATCTCGTGCCCGGGTACCCGCCACCGCCACGACCCGCGGGTGAGGACCAGGGCCTCGGCAGGCTCGCTCAGCCCCGCCCACAGCGCCCGGCGTAGCACCTCCGCCATGCGTGCGTCGCCCTTGACCCGCGCGGCGAGCCCAGAGTCGGTGGCCCGGACCGGGACGATGGCGACCAGGTCGGGGAGGGTTTGCTGTGCCACATCGGCCTCACCGAGTGCGGGCAGGACGTTGCGGATGTAGGACAGGAACGCCCGGTTCGGGCCGATCACGAGCACGCCGCCACGCAGCATCCGGTCCGGGTAGGCGTAGAGCAGGTAGGCCACCCGGTGCAGCCCGACCGCGGTCTTCCCGGTTCCCGGCGCGCCCTGCACACAAAGGCTCTGGTCGGCACCGGCGCGGACGATGTCGTCCTGGTCCGGCTGGATGGTCGCCACGATGTCGCGCATCGGGCCCGACCTCGGCCGTTCGATCTCTTCGATGAGTATGCGGCTGACCGGCGGGCCCGCCCCGGGACGGGCGGGCTGGCCGGGCCCGGTGAACTCCTCGTCCTCATAGGCAGTGAGCTCAGCCCCGGCGAACCCGAACCGCCGGCGCCGCGTCAGGCCCATGGGGTCGGCCGCGCTGGCGCGGTAGAAGGGCCGAGACACCGGCGCCCGCCAGTCGATGACGACGGGGTGGCCCTCGCGGTCGTGGATGTGACGCCGGCCGATGTGCAGTCGCTCGCCTGGCAGCGCCCGCCCGGGCTGGGCCGCCCCGCCGCCCCGGCGGTCGTCACCCGCCGCCGCAGGCTGACCGGCGTCCGCCGGGAAATCCCCGGCATGCTTAACGGCGCTGCCCGCGTAATCAAGCCGCCCAAAGAATAGTGGTACGCCGGGGATGTCGCGCAGGGCTTGCGCCCTGTGGTACAGGTCGGCCTTGAGGTACTCCTCCGATACCGGGTCCCCGGCCATCGCGCGAAGCCCCAGGACGTCCTCGCGCATCAGCCGCAGGAACTCGCGGGAGCGGCGAAGGTGGTCGCGCTCGGCGGCGAGCACCGGGTCGGGCGGGTCGCTGGGCGGCGGGGCGGCGTCACCGGCCCCGCTGGCCGGGGGCATGCGTCATCACCTCGATGGGGGGATGCGGCACAAGAGCCAGCAGCCTAGCAAGTCTCCGCGAGATGGTCATTCGGATTTCCGCCGCCCAGAGCGGAGCGGTGGTCGTTGAAGTTCTTCCGCTTGAAGGGAGAGGCGGCCATTCGAAATCCGTCGCCTGGAGGAAGCGCTGGTCGTTCGGATTTCCGCCGCCCGGAGGGAGCGCTGGTCGTTCGGATATCTGCCGCCTGCTGGGAGCGGTGGTCGTTCGGACTTCCGTCGCCCGGTGGGAGCGGTGGTCGTTCGGATTTCCGCCGCCCAGAGCCGAGCGGTGGTCATTGAAGTTCTTCCGCTTGAAGGAAGAGGCGATCATTCAAATTTCTCCGGCCTGGAGGGGACCGGCGCGGACGCCGCGGCTTGCCCGGCCTGTTCGGCCTGCCCAGCCCGCCGGGCCCACGCTGGCCGTGGCCCCCGCCGTGGTCGCGAACCGCCTGGGGACGATCACCAGTACGCCTACCAGCGTGCCCTCCGCGGCCAGCGCCAGCCCCAGGTACACGTCGTCCTGATGAGCATGTGGACCGCCGCGGTCCTGCTCGCTGCGGTGGCCGTTGATGCCCTGGCCCGCCGGGGAAGCACGTCCCCATCCCGCTGAGTTGAGCTACCGGTCTCCCTCGCGGACCTCTGCCCCGGGTCGTTACCTGGCGGTGTCGTGGTGAGCGGGCGTGACGACGTACTGGCGCAGGCACAGGTCGAGGAAGGTCACCGGGCCGCGCGGGCCCGGCACGTGGTCGACGTTGATGCCGGTCTCCGGCACGCCACGGAGCTTGAACCCGTCGAGCAGCCGGGTGCTGGCGTTCCAGAACGCGCCGGTCCCGGTGTAGGCGGCCAGGAACGCCTGCGCCGCGGCGGCGTCGGCGGTCACGACGCTCGCCGCCAGCCCGGAGGTCTGCTCGCTGGCGACCCTCGCGGCCCGCGCCGGGCCCGCGGCCGGGGCCACCGTCACCGTTGCCTCATGGCCCTCATCGAGCGCCCATTCGTGGCCGAGCGGGTGGCCGTGGGGCGGCAGGGACGCGGCGACGCCGCAGGCTCCCAGCGCCTCCAGCGCCACCGGCAGGAGGGCGTCCCAGGCGGCCTCGTGCACGAGGAGCAGGTTGAGGCGGTTGCACACCCCGAGCCGGTCCAGGCTGCCGGTGATGATCCGGGCCGCCATGGCGGGGTCGGCGGCGGCGTCCAGGTACAGCACTCCACCGCCGTCGGCGTGAGCGAGCGTGCGCACGCCGTGCCGGGCGGCCTCCGCCGCCAGGGCGCGGGTGGTTTCGCCGCTGCCGCGCAGGATCACCAGCGGGATGAGCCCGGGCCTGCGGACCAGTTCGGTGGCGGCTTCCCGGTCAGCGGAGCGGACGAGCTGCAGGGCGCCCTGGTCCAGCCCGGCGGCCGCCACCGCGGGCGCGATGATGTGGTCGAAGAGTGCCTCCGCCGACCGCAGCGCCGCGCCCCCCGTGCGCAGGACCCCGGCGTTACGCGATTTCAGCAGCTGGGAGGCCACGTCCACGGTCACGTTCGGGCGGGCCTCATAGTTGGCGCCGATCACCCCCACCGGCACCCGGCGCTCGGTCAGCCGCAGCCCGCCCGGCTCCCCCTGCCCATCCGGCTCGCCCGGCAGGTCACGAACCGGCACCTCGGCTGGCGGGAACGGGGCGCCGGCGAGCAGCCCGATCTGGCGGGCCATCTCCGCGATCCTGGCCCCGTCCAGCCGGAGCCGGTCCAGCAGGCCCTTGCCCAGCCCGGCTTCCTCGCCACTGGCGACGTCGGCGGCGTTGGCGGCCAGCACCTCCCCCGCCGCCTCGCCGAGCCGCGGTGCCATGCCCCGCAGGGCTTCGTCGATGGCCTCATCCCGTGCGGCGGCCAGGCTCCGCGCCCCGTCCCTGGCCGCCTCGGCGCAGGCGGTCACCGCCTTGGCCACGTCGGACACGGGTTTCCCTTCTCCTGCGTCGGGGGCCGACTCAGAACAGGACGGAGGCGAAGGTAGCGGTGTCCGTGAAGCCCACCCGGCGGTAGGCGGCGCGTGCCGGGCGGTTGAAGTCGTTGACATACAGCGACACCACCGGCGCGACGTTGCGCAGGGCCTCGGCGACCACCGCGGCCATCCCGGCCTCGGCCAGCCCGCGACCGCGCAGCTCGGGCCGGACCCAGACCCCTTGCACCTGGCAGGCGAGCGGGGTCACGGATCCGATCTCGGCCTTGAACACCACCTGGCCGTCCTCGATCCGGGCGAACGCGCGGCCCATCCCGATCAGCTCGTTCACCCGGGCCCGGTAGGCGCTCCCGCCGTCGGCCCCCACCGGGGAGACGCCGACCTCCTCGGTGAACATCGCCACCGATGCGGGCAGCAGGATGTCCAGCTCCTCGGGGCGGACGCGGCGCACCTGCGCGTCGGGCACCACCTGCGGCGCCCCGGAGATGGCCATCACGGGTTGCGTGGGCCTGATCTCGCGCGGCCGGCCCCAGTAGGGCCGGAGCATCTCCCACAGGCTCAAAACGTCCTGCGCCGGCCCCACGATCGACGAGCAGCGGCGGCCCAGCAACCGGGCCCGGCCCGCGAACGCCGTGATCGCGGGCGGCGTGGCGGCGACCGGGACCAGGTTGGCGCCCGCGTAGCACAGCGACGCCAGCCGCCCGCCTGACTGGTAACCCCAGAGCTGCCCGCCGAGCCGCGCCGGGTCCAGCCCAGCCTCGCGCACCCGGGAACTAATGAAGACGTTGACCACCGGATCGCGGTCGCACAATTCGATGACTTCGTCGCGATCGCGATTGTCGAGCAGGCGCAGCGACGACGACCGCCACGTCTTGGTGCGCAGCACCCTCCCAGCGTATCGGCCCAGAACGCCCTGCAGTCACAACCCACCCGTTATCGCCACCCCCAAAACGCAGCGCCCGTTGCCCACGAGCAGGGCCCGGCGGCGGGGAAGGGCTGGCGCCGGCGCAGGGCCAGGGCAGGTGGCCGGTGGCGGAGTGTGGGCAGGGGCCGGTGGCCGGGGTAGGGGCCGGCAGCGGGCGTAGCGTTACCCGCAGCACCGTCATCCCCGCGCGTCTCGGGCACTACGTCGCTGACGTCGATCGGCCTGTGCCAGCCCGCAGAGGCCCCCGGCACCGGCCCGACGCGGACCCCCAGCCCGCAGAGGCCCCCGGTAGCCGCCCCGCCCAGCCCCTCAGCCGGCCGCGGAAGGCAGTGGCGTCGCCGGGCAGACGGCATTCACCAGGCCGGCCCGCTGCGGCAGCGCCCCGGTCCCCAGGTAATTGTTGAGGTAGCCGTCGACGCAGGTGTTGGGGGGCTGCGCCAGCGACTGGCCGTGGTTGCCGCCCCGCAGGACCACGACCATCCGCGCCGTCGGCAGCAGGCGGCGGGCCACCAGCGCGCCCCGGTAGGGCGTCGCCGCGTCCAGGGTGCCCTGGATCATCAGGATGCCTGGCAGCCCCGCACCGCGGATCTGGAGCGGACGGGCGGGGCCCCGCACCGGCCAGAACGCGCAGGCGGCATTGAACCAGGCGTTGTCCCAGGCGAGGAACGGAGCGGTCCGGTAGACCCGCCTGGTGTCGGCGTCCCATTTCGCCCAGCTCCGCGGCCAGTTGACGTCGCTGCACTGCACCGCGTTGTAGACGGCGAACAGGTTCTCGGGCTGTGTTCCCACCTCCTGGTACACGCTGGTCAGCTGGCCGCTGCTGTGCTGGTGGAGGTACGCGGCGAGCGCGCTGGCCAGGCCCGGCCACAGGTTGTTGCTGTAGCCGCCCTGCAGGAAGGTGTCGTCGAACTCGTCAGGGCCGATCATCGGGCCCGACGGCCCGGGGATCGGATGGGCCTCGAGCCTGGCGCGTGCCCGGTCCCATGCCTGCTGGACCTGGGCTTCGGTGGAGCCGAGATGATAGACGGCATCATGATCGGCGACCCAGGAGAAGAACGCCCGGATCCTGCCCTCGAACGCGTAGTCCTGGCTGATGTTGTCGGCGTACCAGACACCACGCGGGTCCACGACGCTGTCGAGCACCATCTTGCGCAGCCGGTGCGGGAACAGGGTCGCATATACCTGGCCCAGATAGGTGCCATAGGAGTAGCCGAAGTAGCTGATCTGCCGCTGACCCAGGGCGGCCCGGATGGCATCCATGTCCCGCGCCGCATCGGCCGTGGTCATGAACGGCAGCAGCCACCCGTACCGGCGCTCGCAGTCGGCGGCGTAGCCCTTCGCCCGCCCGATGAGCACCTGCTCCTCACGCTGGTTCGCCGGGATGTAATCGGGCCGCGCCCCGGCGAAGAAACTGGGGTCGCAATGCAGGGCGGGGACGCTCGCACCCACGCCCCGCGGGTCGAAGCCAATGATGTTGTATTTGGAGGACACGCCGTGGTCCAGGCCCGTGGCCACGACCGCCGCCAGCGACCGGCCGCTGGCACCCGGGCCGCCCGGGTTGACGAGCAGGTCACCCAGTTGCTGGGCTGTCGGCGCGGTGGCCGGCACCTCCGACAGGGCCAGGGTGATCTTCCGCCCGGCGGGGTGGCGGTAGTCCAGCGGCACGCGCAGGCTGGCACACCGCATCGGGGCACCCTTCACCGAGCAGGAATGCCAGCGCAGCGCATCGCCCTGCCCCGTCGCGGCCGCGGGGCCGGCGGCCGACGATCCGGCCGGGGCCGGTGATCCGCCGGAGGTGCAGCCGGCCATGGCGATGGCACACGCAAGGACCCCGGCGGCGAGGACAGCCGGGCGCGGGACAGGCAAGCGCGTCATCGGCATGCCAGCCATCTTGCCCGACGCCGGCGGGTGCGTTCGCCGGGCCGCTTCATCCGACGCGCTGGCGGGCCTCCATGGCTGCCCGGTACTCGGCGATGACGATGTCGTTCAGCTCCTGGACAGAGGTGTCCTTGCTCGGCTTGTCAAAGGTGATCTCGCCGTGCTGCAGCAGGTTGACCCGGTCGGCGATCTCGAGCACCTGGCCGTAGTTGTGCGCGATCACGATGACCGACACGTCGCCCTTGGTCTTCAAGTCCCGGATCAGGTCGAGAATGAGCGCCGCCTCCTTCGCGCCCATGGCGGCGAGCGGCTCGTCGAGCAGCAGCACCTTCGCGTCGGAGTAGATCGCGCGGGCAATCGCGATCGCCTGCCGCTGGCCGCCCGACAGCCTCGCGACCTCCAGATCGACCGACTTAAGGCCGATCCCCATGTCGTCCAGCCGCTGCCGGGCGATCTTGCGCATGGCCCGGTTGTTCAGCAGCGGCCAGCGCACGACTTCGCGCTTGAGGAACATGTTGTGATAGACGGTGAGCTCGTCGACCAGGGCCAGGTCCTGGTAGACGACGTCGATGCCGAGCGACCGCGCCTGGTCCACGGACTTGAGCGTCACCTCCTCGCCGTTCAGCAGTATCCGGCCCGTGTCGGGTGGCTGGAAGCCGCAGAGGATCTTCAGCAATGTGGACTTGCCCGCGCCGTTGTCCCCGAGCAGGGCGAGCACCTCGCCCTTCTTCAGGTGCATGTTGATGTCGATGAGGGCGGTCACCGCGCCGAAGCGCTTGCTGATGTGCTCGACCTGGAGCACGTCATCACCGGCTACCGGCCCGCTGGTGCTGTCTGGCACGGCAGCGGCGTGGCCCGCGTCGTCGGGTACCGGCGTGCTCATCGCGCCCTCCCTGCCCGTCGCAGCCTTGCCAGCTGGACGTTAGCGATCATGGCGACCAGGATCGCGCCGCCGAAGATGATCGGCAGCGGGTTGGCGCTGATCCCGATCAGGTTGAAGCCGTCTTGCAGGATCGACAGCATGAGCGCGCCGAGGAAGGCACCGATGACCGTGCCGGATCCTCCCGCCAGCGCTGTGCCGCCGATGACCGCCCCCGCGATGGCATAGAACATGGTCTGGTAGCCGGCGTTGCTCGGGTCGATCGAGTTGGTCTGGAAGGTCACCATCAGCCCGACCAGCGCGCCGAAGAAGCCGGTGAGCATGAAGTTCCCGTACTTGATCCTGGGCACGCTGATGCCTGCCTCGCTGGCGCCGAGGATGTTGCCGCCGACCGCGATCGTGTGCAATCCCCACCGGGTCCGGGTGAACATCACGTGGAAGATCGCCACCAGCACGACCGTCCAGATGATCTCCGCCCAGGTCGAGGAGCCCAGCACCTTGCCGACCCCGTTGGCGCTCTCGGGGATGGTCGCCGGGTACGCGTGCGAGGTGACCAGCAAGATGCCCAGCAGGATGTACCCGGTGCCCAGGGTGGTGATGAACGACGGCACGCCGAGGGCGACGGTGATGAAGCCATTGCAGAACCCCACGGCAACGCCCATGAGCAGGCACAGCAGCACCGCCAGCACCGCAGGCACGCTGTAGTAGTCGATCAGATAGTGCATGAGGAACCCGGAAAAGCCGAGGACGAACCCCACCGAAAGGTCCAGCTCGCCGCAGACCAGCAGGAAGACCTCGCCGATGGCGATGATCGCGATGGGGGTGACGATCCAGGTGATGTTCGCGATGTTGTCCTGGGTGAGGAAGTCGGGGGATGCGCGCCAGAAGTAGATCACCAGGAGGATGTTCACCACCAGGACCGTTGCCTCGCGCTGCTGCGCGAAGATCATGGCCGCCCGCCTGAGGGTGCCCGACAGGCCACCCGTCGCGGGCCCACCGGGCGCTGCACCCGCGGTATCGGGGGCGCGCTGGACCGTATCGCTCACGTTGCTTTCCTGCCTCTTTCCGCTGTCCCTATCACGTACCCATCAGCAGTGACAGATGCACCCCCCCTCGTGCGCCGACGGCGGGCACCGGCCCCGCGCATCCACGGGTCCAGTGTCCCGCCGCCAGCCCAGATATCAAAGAGCGAAGCCGTACCACAAGCCGGCCAGGGAAGCCACCGCTCCCTGTCAGGCGATCGGGCCGGTGTGCTTGATGTACTTCTGCTCCGTGGTCGAGCCCTCGTAGCGCGACGTGGTGTTCAGGTAGGGGCCGACGTTGGCCTTGGTGACGAACGTGAGGCCGGTGTTCGTCTCCGGGGGGGCCACCAGGCCGCCCGACAGGTTGAACAGGTACAGGGCCAGCACCGGAAGGAAGCCCTGCAGATAGGGCTGCTGGTCGATGGTGAACTGGAGGCTGCCGCCCTGGATCGCCGACAGCGTCTGCGGGGTCAGGTCGAATCCTCCCGAGGCGACCTTGCCCTGCAGGCTGTACTTCTTGATGATCTGGCCGACGGTCTGGGTCGACCCGGCATCCACCGCGAAGATTCCCTTCAGGGTGGACTTGTGCGCCAGGACGTAGGAGTTGATGGTGGTGTTCTCCTGCGACAGGGCGGCGCCCGACGCCACCGATGTGAAGCTGATGTTCTTGCCCGAGGCCTTGATCGCCTGCTTGGCGCCGTCGATGCGCGGCTGGATGTTGGCCGTGCCCGGGGTGGCGATGAAGCCAACCGCGTCACCGCCGCTCGGCATGCCGGCCACGATCCGCTTGCCCAGCTCCTGCCCCGAGACGAACAGGTCCTGGCCGATGTAGGCGAGCCGGTTGGTGCCCGGGTCGCCGACGTTGCCGTCGGCGTTGTAGGAGACGACGGGTATGCCGTCGTTCATGGCGTTCTTCACCGGCTGGGTGAACGCGGTCGAGCTGACCACCGCCACCGCTATCCCGTTCGCCTTCGACGAGATCGCCGAGTTGGTGGCGCTGACCATATCCGGAATGTTGGCCTTGTCCGAGCCGGTCCAGGCGGGCTTGGGAATATTCAGCAGCGCCGCGGCATCGGCCAGGCCGTACTGGGTGGGCACGAAGAACGGGTTGGTCGTGACGTGGTTGACGAAGGTGAACTTCCACGCGGGCGTGGACGGGAAGTCCCCGGCGGTCTGCTTGGCGGTGCTGCCGCTGGTGGTGCTCGACGAGCAGGCAGCGAGCAGCGCCGAGGCGGCTGCGGTGGCGCTCACCAGCCCGGTGCCGGTCAGCAGCTTCCGGCGGGTGGGGCCATCCTTCATGTTGAGGGTATCGATCGCCTCTTCGACCTTGGGGTCGACGTTTCTCATCTAACCTCCAGACAAGTGATCAGGAGAACATCGGTGCAATCCGTGCCAGCCGGGCCGGGCGCGGCAGGGGATGTTCGCCCTTGCCTGCACGACATGGACCGGGTGCGGACGCCCGCGAAGGAACTGGACCCTGGGCCGCGCCGGACACCGGCAGCGAACTCCCCTGGCTCGCTGCATGGCCTGCCCTCGATTCGTGATCGAAATTCGCGAATAGGCCCCCCGAGCGAATCGAGGGCCGCACCGCTGTAGGCGTCCCGAGGCAGCACTACCTGCCCCCATCAAAGCTGGCCGGCCCGGGGTTGACCCGAAACGGCTCGCTCTTTGTGAGGCCTTAACGTAAGCCAAACAAGCTTGATCGTCAACGAACAGACACCCTCAGATACGAACATGTGATCTGCGGCTCCGGTGCTGGTCACCAGCGTTGGCGGAGGTAGGTTTGTGGCTATCTGTGGACATCCGCTGAGCAGCCCCCCCGCTCACGTCCCGCCGACCCGGTGAGACCACCTGGGAGGCGGCCGCCGCAGAAAGGATGGCTGCCCGCGGCGCCCCGGCGAAGGGTGAGGAGATGCTGGCCAAGCACCGACAGGCGCTGATCTTGCAGGAGGTGCAGGGAGCGGGCAGCGCACGCGTGAGTGAGCTGACCCTGCGCCTCGGGGTGTCGGACATGACGATCCGCCGTGATCTGGAGGCGCTGGCCAGGGCGGGGCTCATCGACAAGGTCCACGGCGGGGCCGTCCTGCCGGGTGCGCCGAGCAGCCACGAGCCGGGCTTCGACACCAAGTCCACCCTGGAGCAGGCGGCCAAGGCGGCGATCGCGTGCGCGGCGGCAGAACTGGTCACGCCGGGGAGCGCGATCGGCCTGTCCGCCGGGACGACGACGTTCGCCCTGGCGGAGCGGCTGATCGGCATCCCCGGAATCACCATCGTGACGAACTCGGTGCGAGTGGTGAGCCTGCTGCGCAGCGGGCAGGCGGCGGAGCAGAGCGCCAGGGACGCCTCGGTCGTCCTCACCGGCGGCACCCGGACCCCCTCCGATGCCCTGGTCGGCCCGATCGCCGACCTGACCATCCGGTCCCTCCACCTTGATCTGCTCTTCCTGGGCTGCCACGGCATCGACCCGGTGGCCGGCCTCACCACGCCCAATCTCGCCGAAGCGGAGACCAACCGGGCGTTCGTGCAGGCGGCGCGCAAGGTGACCGTGGTGGCCGATCACACCAAGTGGGGGACCGTCGGCCTCTGCTCGTTCGCCGACCTGTCCGAGGTGGACACGCTGATCACCGATGACGGGCTGCAGCCGGAGGCGCGGGCGCTGCTCGGCGACCGCGTCGGCAAGCTCGTGATCGCGAACGCGGCGGAGCGGCCGCACCCCGGACCGGATAGCACGGCAGACCGGATAGCACGGCAGACCGGATAGCACGGCGGGCACCCGGCCCATCCGGCCTGGCCGGCCTGCCCGGGCCGTTGCCCCGCGATGGCGAACGGTGACGACATGACCGGGCGCCACCTTCCGTGACGCCGCCGTCTTCCAGCGCAGCGGCGTGGCGGGGACGCGAAGACACCGAACTACCGCCGGGCGCGGCCAAACGCCTGGTGGAATCGCTGGCCCACTCCTCCGCGGCGTTCAGGAGACGGTGACCGAGGGTGCTCCGGGCTGGCCGGCCTGCCCGGCGGCCTCGGCCAGCTTCATGGCCTCGTCGAGGAGCGTCTCCACGATCTGGGATTCGGGCACCGTCTTGATGACCTCGCCCCGGACGAAGATCTGCCCCTTGCCGTTGCCGGATGCCACGCCCAGGTCGGCCTCACGCGCCTCGCCGGGCCCGTTGACCACGCATCCCATGACTGCCACCCGCAGCGGCACGTCCAGGCCCTCCAGGCCCGCTGTGACCTGGTCGGCCAGCGTATAGACGTCGACCTGGGCGCGGCCGCAGGACGGGCAGGACACGATCTCCAGGCTACGTTCACGCAGGCCGAGCGACTCGAGGATGGCGATGCCGACCTTCACCTCCTCAACCGGCGGAGCCGACAGCGACACGCGGATGGTGTCCCCGATGCCCTCGGAAAGCAGCGCGCCGAACGCGACCGCCGATTTGACGGTTCCCTGGAAGGCGGGCCCCGCCTCGGTGACGCCCAGGTGCAGCGGGTAGTCGCAGGCCTGCGCGAGCTGGCGGTAGGCGTTGATCATCACCACCGGGTCGTGATGCTTGACCGAGATCTTGATATCGGTGAACCCGTGCTCCTCGAACAGGGAGCACTCCCAGAGGGCCGACTCCACCAGCGCCTCGGCGGTGGCCCGCCCGTGCTTGGCGAGCAGCCGCTTGTCCAGGGAGCCCGCGTTGACGCCGATCCTGATCGGCACCCCCGCGCCGGACGCCGCCCGGGCGATCTCGGCGACCTTGTCGTCGAACGCCTTGATGTTTCCCGGGTTGACCCGCACCGCGGCGCAGCCGGCATCGATCGCGGCGAACACGTACTTCGGCTGGAAGTGAATGTCGGCGATGACGGGGATCTGCGACTTGCGTGCGATCTGCGGCAGCGCGTCGGCGTCGTCCTGGGAGGGAACGGCCACCCGCACGATCTGGCAGCCGGAGGCGGTCAGGGCGGCGATCTGCTGCAGTGTCGCGTTCACGTCGGCGGTCAGCGTTGTGGTCATCGACTGGACCGACACCGGGGCGCCACCGCCGACGGGCACCGCGTGCTTGTCCTTGCCCACCATGATCTGGCGGGATTTGCGGCGGGATGCGAGCGGCTCGCGGGCGGGCTGGGGCATGCCAAGGTCTATCGTCATGACGCCTGCTGCCTCACTGGATGATGGTGGTGCCTCACTGGATGATGTGAACCGGGTTAACGAGGTCTGCCATGATCAGGAGCAAACCGAAACCTACCAGCAGGGCAAACACCCCGACGCTCACGGGTACCAGGCGCCGGTAGTCCACCGGGCCGGGATCGGGCTTCCCCCGCAGCCTAGCCAGCCAGGCCCGGCACCGCTCGTAGATCACGACGGCGAGGTGCCCGCCGTCCAGCGGGAGCAGCGGGAGCAGGTTGAACAAGCCGACGAAGATGTTCAGGGAGGCGATGATCAGCAACACCACGGCGACCCTGGCCTGCCAGCTGATCGGGGCGGCGACCACCTGGCCGGTCGCGTCCGCGGCACCGACCACGCTGGTGACGTTGCCGCCTGGGGTCTCAGCACGGTTCTTGGCGAACAGATCCGGGATCGCCTTCGGCAGGCTTGCCGCTACCCCGGCCGACCCGGCCACGATCCGGCCGAACTGACCGCCCGCGTAGGTGATGGCGCCCAGCGGCCCGGTCCGCCGGAAGACAACGACCGGCGAGATGCCCAGGTATGACCCCTGACGGCCCTTGACCACGGCCAGTGATGGATGCAGGGTCAGCTGCCGCCCGTCACGCTCCACAGTGACCGGCACCGGCGTGCCGGCCGGCTCGCGGCGGATGACCTTGCCCATCTGGGTCCAGTCCCGCACCGGCGTCCCCCCGATAGCGATGATCTTGTCTCCGGCGCGGAGGCCGACGTGCTTGGCGGGTGAGGCGGGATTCGATGACGTGCATCCCGCGGTCAGGCTGGACGGCACGCAGCTGTCGATGGCTCCGACGGCGGTTGAGGCGCCCGGGTTGGCCAGGCCAATCCCTATCGCCAGTGCGAACAGCAGCGCGAAGGCCAGCACGAAGTGCATGAAGGACCCGGCAGCCAGCACGATGATGCGCTGCCAGCCGGGCTGGTTGCGGAACGACCGCGGCTCGTCGGCCGGATCGACGTCCTCCATGTCGGTCATGCCGACGATCTTCACGAAGCCGCCGGCCGGGATCGCCTTGACCCCGTACTCGGTCTCGCCCTTCCGGCGAGACCAGAGCGTCTGGCCGAACCCCACGAAGAACTGGGTGACCTTCATGCCGAACTTCTTGGCGGTGACGAAGTGACCCGCCTCGTGGAGCATGATCGAGAAGAGCAGGGCCACGACGAAGATGAGAATGCCGAGGAGGAAGCTCATCCGGCGGGGCCTCCCCTCCTGTTGGCGTCCACGGCATGGTGGACGTGGCGGTCCTGCAGACCAATCAGTTCCCGGGCCCGGTCCCGCGCCCACCGGTCAGCGGCGAGCACGTCCGCCAGCTGGACGGTGTCCCCCGCGCGGCCGTCATGCTCCGAGACTACCTGGGCGACGATGTCGACGATCCCGGTGAAGGCAAGCTGGCCCATCAGGAACGCGTCGACGCACACCTCATTGGCAGCGTTGTAGGTGGCCGGGGCCGCGCCTCCGGCCGACCCCGCCTCACGGGCGATGCTTACAGCCGGGAAGGCCTGCTCGTCCAGCGGCTCGAAGGTCCAGGTGTGGGCGGTGGCCCAGTCCACCGCCGGGGCGGCACCGGCGACGCGGTCCGGCCAGCCCAGCGCGAGCGCGATCGGGATCCGCATGTCGGGCGGGCTGGCCTGCGCGATGGTCGAGCCGTCGGTGAACTCCACCATCGAGTGGACCACTGACTGGCGGTGCACCACCACCTCGATCGCGTCGAAGCCCACTCCGAACAGCAGGTGGGCCTCGATCACCTCCAGGCCCTTGTTCACCAGCGTCGCCGAGTTGATCGTGATCACCGGCCCCATGTTCCAGGTGGGGTGGGCAAGCGCCTGATCCGGCGTGACCCGCTCCAGCTCGGCGCGGCTGCGGTGCAGGAACGGCCCGCCGCTCGCGGTCAGTATCAGCCTGGCCACCTCACCGGCGGACCCGCCGCGCAGGCACTGGGCGATCGCGGAGTGCTCGGAGTCGACCGGGACGATCTGGCCCGGCCGGGCCAGGCCGGCCACCAGTGGGCCACCGGTGATCAGCGACTCCTTGTTCGCCAGGGCGAGCACCCGCCCGGCGCGCAGAGCCGCCAGGGTGGCGGCCAGGCCGCTGAACCCGGTCACCGCGTTGAGTACGACGTCACAGGGCCAGCCGGCGGCCTCGGTCACACCATCCGGTCCCGCGAGCACCTTCGGGTGCGTGCGCGCCCCCTGCGCGCGCAGGGCCTCGCGGACCTCGGCGGCGGCCGGCTCGCGCTCGACCGCCACCACCTCGGCCCCGAACTCGATCGCCTGGCTCGCCAGCAGGCCGGGATTGCCGCCGCCCGCCGCCAGGCCGACGACCCGGAACCGGCCGGGATTGCGCCGGATGACGTCGGCCGTCTGGGTGCCGATCGACCCGGTCGAGCCCAGCAGGACGACATCGCGGGGGCTGGTGCGCGCGGATTCCACCCCGTCATTGTGCCCCGACGGCACGGCCATCTGCCCGTGGGCTCCTACCGCGGCGGCCGGCCGCGTGGCCCGGGGGCTCCTACGGCGGTGGCCGACCACATGGCCCGGAGGCTCCTATCCCGCCACCGGGGAGGGCGAGCGTTCCCAGTCGGGCCGCAGCGGCATCCCGGACCTTGCCTCGGCACCGAGCTTGACGCCGAGGATCTGGTGCAGCGCGACCACGTTCCGCTCGAAACCGAGCCGTGAGCCAGCCATATAGAGCCGCCACACGCGCGCCGTGCCCTGACCCACCTCAGCGACCGCCTCGTCCCAGTGGGCGTCGAGGTTGGCGCACCACCCGGCCAGGGTCATGGCGTAGTGCTCGCGCAGGTTCTCCTCGTGCCGGATCTCGAACCCGCCGCTGTTCATCTGCGATACCAGGTACCCGGGGCCTTCCAGCTCGCCGTCGGGGAACACGTACCGGTTGATGAACCCCCCGGCGCGGCGGGCGGGCTCGCTGTCGTCCGGCCTGGTGATGCAGTGGTTGAGCAGCCGGCCGCCGGGCTTCAGCTTGCGGTGCAGGAATGAGAAGTAGGCCGGCAGCTGCGCCTTGCCGATGTGCTCGGTGAGGCCGATGGAGCTCACCGCGTCGAAGGCGGTCTCCGGCACGTCCCGGTAGTCGAGGTGGCGCACCTCGGCAAGATCCGTCAGGCCGGCGTCCTGGATCGCCCGCTGCGCCCACGCTGCCTGCTGCGCGGACAGGGTTACCCCTAGCGCCCTCACGCCGTATTCACGGGCGGCGTGGCGCACCATGCCGCCCCACCCGCAGCCGACGTCCAGCAGCCGCATGCCGGGATGCAGGCCCAGCTTCCTGGCGACCAGGTCGTGTTTGTAGTCCTGCGCCTCCTCCAGCGTGGCGTCCACGCGGGGGAAACAGGCGCAGGTGTAGGCCATCGACGGCCCGAGCACCCACTCGTAGAAGGTGTTGGACACGTCGTAATGGTGAGAGATCGCGCTGGCATCGCGGCCCCTGGTGTGACGGCGTCCGCCCAGCCAGCGGCGGTTCACCCGCACCTCCTGCGGGGGCGGCGGCACCCGGGGGTAGAGCAGCTTCGGGCCGCCCAGCTGGCCCAGCAGGCTCAGCCGCTCGGGCACGCTCAGGTGCACCTGCCCGATCTCGGCCATCCGGGCGAGAGCGGTGTACATGTCCCCGTCGACGTCGATGTGACCGGAGACGTACGCGCGGGCCAGCCCGAGCGAGCCGGGCGCCTGGGCCAGGTAGGACACTGCCACCGGGGAGCGCACCGTGATCCGCACCGGCGCTCCCGCCGTGCCCGACACGCTCCCGTCATAGGCGCGGAACTCCATGGGAGCATCCGGCCCCGCCACCTTCTCGAACACCTCGGCCAGTGCCATGCCAGTCATCCCTTCGCTCACTGCCCGCGGACGCACTTCTCGTACAGCCCGGCGAGCCTCCCGGCGCCGTCATATTCGCGCTTGAGTGCCGCATAGGCGGGGCCGTTGTATTGCGCCCAGAACTGCTCCGGTGAGTAGAACGACGTCGAGTACAGCCCCTTGCTGCCGCCCAGCGCGGCGACCTCCGCTTCCACAAGACGGTTGTAATGGCCGTCCGGGCACCCCGGGGGCAGAGGCACGGTCCCCCAGAAACCGAAGTTCACGTACACCTCGCCCGGCCGCAGGGGGTATAGCGGCCAGGGCTGGTCCCCGCGCAGGCGCAGCGGGCACAGCCACACCGGGCTCATGCCCACCTGCCCGGCGAAGAACCGCGCGAACTCGGCGCTGCGCCCCAGCGGGATCTCCACGTCCTGGATCACGGCCTCACGCGGCGGCCGGCCACGGCGAGCGTTCAGCGTCTCCCAGAGCCGGTATCGCCGGTCGAAGGCGACCACCGTCCGGTAGACGTCCGACCGCCGGTAGCGGCGCGGCCAGGCGCGGCGGATCACCGGATGCTGGACGCCGAACGCGCGCGAGCACCAGAACCAGTCGGTGTCCCAGCGCCAGAGATAGTCGCGGATGGTCAGGAAGTCCTCCCGCGGCCCGCGCAATGAGTGGTAGTAGATGCGCTGCCCGGTGTAGTCGCTGACCCAGGGGGCGGCCTCGCTGTAGGCGCCGACCGTCAGGTAGATCTCATCAGGGCCGAAGGCGGTGCCGTCGACGAAGTCCGCCCGGTGCCCGCCGAGGCTGCCGTCCGCCGCGATCTGGCCGACGGCCGCCATGCACGCCTCCGGGGTGGCGAAACGGAAGTGCCGCAAATGCACGTACGGCTGGACCGGCTCCAGTTCGATGGTGAGCGAGAGGGCGTAACCGAGCGTGCCGTAGGAGTTCGGGAAGCCGCGGAACAGCTCGGCGTGCTCGCAACCGGGGTCCTGGGCCGCGGTGACGACCCGGCCGTCCCCGGTGAGGATCTCCATCTCGGTGACGGACTCGTGAGGGAGGCCGTTGCGCAGCGACGTGGACTCGATGCCGAGCCCGGTCACCGCGCCGCCGAGCGTGATCGTCTTCAGTTGGGGCACCACGAGCGGGATCAGGCCGTGGCGCAAGGTGGCATCGGCCAGGTCCTCATATGTGGTCATGCCGCCCACGACGGCCAGGCGTCGCCGCGGGTCCACGTGCAGCACCCGGGTGAACGCCGATACGTCCAGGCCTGCTCCTCCCCCGTCCCCAGCCTTCCGGCCGGGGAGGGGGTCGCGGAACCGGAACAGGTTGGAGGTGCGCTTGGCCAGCCGGACCGGGTCGCCCGGCGGCAGGGCCGCGTATGCCTCGCGGATGGCGGCCACCGCCGCCCGGTGCTCCGCCAGCACCGTTGCCGGAAGCCGCACCCGCGGCAGCGCGGTGCCCCGGGTGGCCAGGCCTTGTCGGCCTCCGTATGCGGCGTTGGTCACGCCACTCTCCCTCCGCTAGCGGCAGCCGGTCTCCCAGTGAGAATGAACGCTCCGGGCCGGGTGGGCAAGCTCGCACCGACCTGGGCGAACGGCCCAGGATATCTGCCGTGAGGCCGTCGCCCGCCTATTCCTGGGCACCCGGTTGACCTGGGCCGGGGCCCGGCATGCCCTGATAACTGCGCTCGACCTCGTCCGGGGTCATCGGCAGCCGCGCCTCCGATGGCGGCACGCCAGCGTCCAGGATGTCGCGCAGCAGCAGCGCCATCGAGTAGCCCGGGTCGCAGGCCAGCGCACGGTCGATCGCGATGCTGGCGAGCGCCCCGTCGCCGCACTGCCAGGCGGTGAACGCGAGCAGCGCCGCCGGGGCAGGCACCCAGGCGTCGGCCGCACCGCGCACCAGGTCGGTCCAGAGCCGCAGGTGCGCAGCGCGATACGGGGGGTCCATCCGCGCCCACGCGTCGTCGCGGACCGCGAGGTGGGCCAGGCTGATCACAAGCCAGGCGAGGAGATCGTCGTCGGTGATCACACCGCCGTCGCGGTAGCGGGCGATCGCGTCCCTGACCGTGCGTCGTCCTTCGCTGATCACCAGGCGCAGCGGGTCGCCGCCCTGCCGGGCCGCCTGCTCGACCAGGGCGGCCACCCGCGCGCACGCCCGCCCCGCTGCATCGTCCCTGGCCGTGGCCCGCTGGCCGGTGAGCGGGGCGAGGGTGCGGGCCAGCGTCGCCCGGTCCGGGTACGCGGCGAGGCCGGCCGCGGACATCGCCGCGGTCACCGGGTGGGAGCCGGGGTCGAACGGGACCCCCTCGGCGGGACAGCAGTTCACGTCCTGGCACAGGTACGACCAGTAACGGCCGTCCTCGACCCGTAACAGCTCACGCACGGCGAGCCCGCCCTGCCGGGCGACCGCGGTGAAGACGTCCAGCAACGGGGTGACCAGTCTGCCCTGGCCGTAACCGACGGCGATCACGGTCGTGGCCCGGCGCCCGGTGAGGATGGCTGCGGCGTGCTCGGCAATCTGGCGTGCGGCCGCGGCATGCGGAGGGTCGGGTAGGTCGTAACGGAATCCGAGCTTGACCCGGTCCCGTGGCCCGCCCGCGCCGATCACGACCAGGCTCCGGGCCGGATGGAACCCGAGCAGGTGGGGAACGGCGGCGAGGATGTCGGCGGGGGAACTCAGCTGCACCCGGGACAAGCCGGGCCGGCCCTTCGTGCGGCGGGCACTGCGGCCCGCGGGCTGTGTGGTGTCCATGTCGCCAGGCTGGCCCGGCGGGCGGGCCGGGGCGGGACGCAGGCAGGTATCTGTGGGCAGAGCCCTGGACGGTGCTCGCACTGTCCACACCCGCTGGTCCCCGTCTTGACAGCCACCCGGTCCCGGCGGCGGGCCTGGATCAGCCCGGCTTCTCCGCCCCGGGAAGCTGGCCCTCGAGAAACCGCGCGACCAGGCCGCGGATCACGGTCGCCATCGAGAAACCGTGCTCGCTGCACCATTGCCGGAGCTGGGCGTGCTGCTCGGAGGAGAACCGGACCGGCACCATCTGCTGGCCGGAGGCCTGCGCCAGGGGCGTCCGCGTAGCCAGTTCCAGGTTCGGCTCGCGCAAAGTTGCCACCGACATGCGGCGGAACCGGGCAGGGACGGTCAGCACGCCCGCCTCTCCCTCTTCGAAGCCCCGGCGCAGCAGCCACGCGTACACGAGGTCCCTGTCCGCTGCCGGCAGCGCGCCGATCGCCTTCACCAGCACCCGAACGGGATCCCGCGCAGCGGCGGGGCCGGGCTGCCCGGCGGCATCGGGGGGTTTGTCGGGCATGGCCGCCTCCTCGCCGGGTCCTTGGTCGGGAGCGATATCGGATGCGATATCACGATATCGCTCGGTGGCCGTTTTGCCCACATACGGGCGGCTGTTGCCCATATACGGCGGGCCGTTCGGCATACCGGAACGCCGTACCGCGGTCGGCGGTTGGTGCACTGGCTCCCCGGGTCGTCAGAGGGCGATGCCCAGGAGAGCGTCCGCAGTGTCCCGGACGAGCAGTGCCGCCGCACGTGGCCCGGGCGGCAGGACCGGTGCGGCGATGATCCCGTCTGCCCAGCGGTCGACCGCGGCGAGGGCGCCCGGCGCGTCAAGGTCGTCGGCCATCCGCTCGCGCACGGTGGCCAGCGCCGCCTCCGCCGACGGCAGC
>DASYQM010000125.1:0-3269 GCA_036005525.1 Streptosporangiaceae bacterium | reverse complement strand
GGCTGTAATTCTCGGATAGGATACCCTGGCGGCTAATCCAGTCCAGACCATCCGGGGAGGTGTGCTGTCGTGGTCGACACCCTGAGTCCCACGCCTCCGTACCAGCAGATCGCGGCTGACCTGCGGCGCAAGATCGCCGGCGGCGAGTTCGGGCCCGGCGCCAAGCTGCCGTCGGAGCGGGAGCTCGCGGCGCAGTACGGCGTGTCCCGTCCCACCGCCCGCCTTGCCGTGGCGGCGCTCCAGGCCGACGGCCAGGTCGTCAGCGTGCCCGGCCGGGGTGCCTTCATCCGGGAGCGCCCGGTGGTGCGCACCCTCGGCCTGGACCTGGCCGAGCGGCGGGCGCCCCGCGGCTACTTCGCCCCCGGCGACGAAGGCCTTCTGCCGACCACGAGCACGACCACGATCATGCGCGGGCCGATCCCCGGCCACCTGGCGCCGTACCTGCACCTGCAGCCGGATGAGGAGACGATCATCCGCGACCGCCTCTTGAGCGCGGAGGATCACCCGCTGGGCAAGGCGACGTCGTACTTTCCCCTGGAGATCGCGGAGGGGACGGTGCTGGAGCGCATGGACACCGGCGATGGCGGGGTGTACGCGCGCCTGGTCGAGCAGGGGCATCTCCCCTACTGGCGCGAGCGGGTCCGCGCCCGGCCGGCGACGCCGCCGGAGGCGCGGGACCTGGAGCTGCGCAACGGCGCATGGGTGCTCACCGCGGTGCGCGTGACGCTGGACATGAACGGCCACCAGCCGCTCGAGGTGATGGAGCGGGTGGTGGTGGCCGAGCTGGTGGAGCTCGCCTACACGATGTGGCCGTAACCGGCCGAACTTCCCTCTAGACATGCTGGATTAGCCGGATTACCCTACTGCTGGCTAATCCGCCTTAGCCACCAGTGGTAGCGTCGCTGACCAGCACGGACAGGTGTGAAGGCCCGCAGCCGACGCTACCGGCCGCGGGCCTTCGCTTTGGCGCCGGGCGCGGAGATCCGACCCTCCCGCCCGGCTGGCACCCGGGAGGTACCCCGCGATGCTGCACGATCGTCCCACTCCCCCATTCCCCCTGCCAGCCCCGGCTGATCCGGTGACCTGCACGCACTGTGAGCAGGTCGTTTGCGACGCCCGGGCGGCCGACTCGATCGCCCTGCTCCTCGCCCACGACTGCCCGCAGGGCCGCGCCCCTGGTGGGCCCTGGACGGTCGGTGAGCTCCTGGCCGACCTGTACCCGCCCCGATGAGCGCGGCCGCGGTTCCCGATGCGGGCTGGTGGCAGCGGGCGGCCTGCCTTGACGCGGATCCGGAGCTGTTCTTTCCGCCCAAGGGTGGCAGTGCCCAGCCGGCCAAGATGGTGTGTGCGTGCTGCCCGGTGAAGCGGCCGTGTCTGGCTGAGGCCCTGGCGCTGCCCTCGGGGTTGGATGACGGGGTCCGCGGCGGGCTGACGGTGCGCCAGCGTGACGCCCTGCGCGTCCGCCGGCGGCGCCGTGGTGGTGCCCGGTGAGGGCCCGGGAGCCGGGCGGCGCCGGGCTGATCGTGGCTCTGCTCCTGCTGGCGGTGTGGTGGGCGCAGAGCCAGGGCCTCGTCCAGCTCGCCGTCGCCGCGCCCGCCCGGCCGGTGGCCACGACGACGACGACCAGCCCGGTGTCTCGTATACGCGACACCGCCACTCCCCCGCCGGCGCCGGCGTGGCGGGGCAGCTGCGCCGCGCTGCCCTCGTCGACCATCCACACCTTCGCCCGGCGGGCCGGGTTCACCGCCGATCAGGCGACCACTGCGGTGGCGGTCGCCCGGGCCGAGAGCGGCGGCCGCCCCTGCGCGCACAACCCGGTCCCGCCCGATGACTCCTACGGCCTGTGGCAGATCAACATGCTCGGCCAGCTCGGGCCCGACCGTCGCGCCGCCCTCGGCCTGCGGTCGAACCGGGACCTGTACGACCCGGCGGTCAACGCGCGCGCGGCGTTCCGGATCTCCGCCGGCGGCCGCGACTGGTCGCCCTGGACCACCTTCACGCGCGGGACCTTCCGCGCCTTCCTCGGCGGGGGGAGGTGATCCCCCTGACCATCGGCCAAGCCGTGCTCACGGCCGTCTTCCTGGTCGCCGCCATCTGGACCTGGCGCTCGTTCCCCCGTTCCCGCTGATCCATGTGGGGGGAGCTCGCTCCCCCATGACCCGCGGGGGCGCCAAGCCGGCCCGGATCCCCGACCGCGCCCCCGCCACCACCGTAGGAAGGAATCTGCCATGGCCAATCATCCGACCGCGCGGCGGTGGCGCCTGCCCGTCGTGCTCGTGCTGGTGGTCGCTGCCGCCGGCGCGCTCCTGCTCGGCCCGCGCATGCCGGGCCTGCTCGGCTGTTCCACCACCGGGACGCGGCAGTGTCCGGCGACGTCGACCACCGCCAAGGCCGCCCACTCCCCCACCACCACGACCCGGCCGGGCCTTCCGGCTGCCGGCGCGGACGCGGGGGCGTGGCTGGGTGAGCGGGCCCGGCGCCTGTGGGACGCCGTCACCAACTCCGCCGACTCCCCCACTCCCCCGACCACCACCACCGGGAGGTAGCCGCCTATGACCGAGTTCCGCGACATCCCCCTACCCGGCCGGATCATCATCATCGCGGTGGCCGCCGGGGTGTTCGCCGTCGCCGGCGTCGCGGTGGCCACCAGCTATAACGCCGTCTACCGGCTGGTCACTTTCCTTGGCCTGTACAGCGAGAACACCAACAAGACCTTCGGGGTGATGCTGGACGTCGCGTTCATCGTCGCCGAGCTCGCGGCGATCCTCGGCGGGATCCTGCGCGCGGTGCACCTGCGCCGCCTCTCCCCCACCCTGGAGAAGCGGGAGGTCGACCGGCAGGCCCGGCAGGTGTCCCGCGGGTGGCCGCTGAACGTGATGCTGGTCTGCGGCGTGGCCACGATCGCCTTCAACGTGTTCCACGCCTTCCTGATCGGCGGCGCGCACGACCCGAAGACGGTGTGGCGGTGCATCGTGGCCGCGTTCCCACCGGTGCTGATGATCCTGGCGTTCCAGGTCCTGATCGCCATCACCAAGTGGGTGATGCTCACGGTCGGCCGGCCCCTGTACGGCGGTGGGGCGCTCTCCCCCGCCGGCGCCCCGCACGAGTGGGGGGCGTATGGGAGTCTCGGCACTTCAACGACGCCCGGAAACGGGCATAACGGGCAGGCGTTGGGCCCTCCGATGACCAACCGTGCCATGGCCGAAATGTACCTTTCCGGGTGTGGGGAGCGGCTGGGAGCCGTCACCGGTTCCGAGGTCGTCGCGGCC
>DASYQM010000124.1:0-4268 GCA_036005525.1 Streptosporangiaceae bacterium | reverse complement strand
GGTGCTGGAGCGCCCGCTGCGGGAGGCGCAGCGCGCAGCGAGACAGCAGGGCCCGCAACCGGCCGCTTAGAGGCCCGCTGAGCAGGCCGCTGGCCAGAGGCTGAACGGCGTACGGGCCGCTGCGGCGTGTTCCCCAGCCGTTCCCCGGGCCTGCTGCGCCGCAGGCCAGCGGGCTGCTACCTGTCTGCGGAACCGGTGGGCCTATCTAACCCAGTCACACCAGATACCAGTCGCCACAACAATCCTCTGCGCCACACTAGGCGCGTGCAGTCACTGCAGCTGAGCCCCGCCGGGCGCGCCCGGGCTGAGCTGTTGGCCGACCCCGACCGGCTCAACACGGTGATCGCCAGGGCCGCCGACTGCCACAAAGTGACGGTCGGGCGGTCCGGAGGCTCCTGGAGCTGGAAGGCCTGATTCCGGTGCGCGGCAGGGCCCGGCCGCCTCAGGAGTCCTGGGACACAGACCCGGGCTGGTGGCCAGCCCCGCCGGTCACGTGCTCGGTGGGGCGCCAGGGAAGGGCCGCGGGCCGGTCAGCTTCACGGGGTCGCTGGGTTAAGCAACCCGAGAGGGCTCGGCGCCGGGAACTCGACATGCAAAACGTTCCGGCCTCCGGCAAGTGGCACCACGGTGATGCGCGCAGCTAGATATTGGCTCTGTTGTGCGTGCAGGACATCAGACATCCGCTGCATCTCGGCGGCCCTCTTAGGCCCAGCCATGCCTGCGGGCGGTGCCAGGTCGGCGGAACGGAGGGGAACGTATGGGCTAGCGCCCGGGGGAAGGTCGCCGAAAGCAACGATGGAGACCGGCCGGTCCGCTGCCAGGCTTGCGATGGTCACCATGAGCCGCGCATCGACCTGGCCATCAGCGAATTGCCTGCGGGCTGTTGCTGACATCGTGATCCGCGGGGTGTGCAGCAACGAGGTTCCGAACGACTTGCGGGCCTGTACGTCTGCGCGTAGCGCGGAGAAGTATGCGGCAGCTCCACGCGGTGCGATCACCCGGATGTCAATCCACATGCTTCCGGAGCCGAAGCTTGCAATGGTCGTCGGCGCGTCAGCGGTAATTAGCCGGTTGCCTGCCATGCTGAGCACCGCGGCCGTCACAACGATGACTTTGGAGCGGAGCGGATCGACTTTACCAGGCCTCAGCTCAAGCACGAAAGCAGCAGGAAAGCCGTGTGCCTCGACCGCTTGGCACATCACCCGATCACAGGACACCGTGACTTTGCGGCTAACTTGACTGGCAACCCAGGCCGCGGCCCGGTTGCGGAGCGCAACCTCAGTGCTAGCCCCGGTCCCGTGACCCTCCGTCGTGGGCGCCGTGGCCACATGCCGGGTCAGCAGGAAGGCTAGCGACCCGGCGAAGAGGAGGGCTACCACCAGGATCACCCCACTGGTGATGCGGCGATGCCGGCCACCCCATGCCTTCGGCCATGCTGCCTGCGGCGGACGGGCCTGCGCCTTCTCCGGGCTGGCCTGCACGTTACCCCGAGGGGCCGTTGCTTTCTCCGGGCTGGCGGCCTCCTCGTCATGGCGAGTTTGCCGGCCCGGCCGCTGCTCCGCTGGAGGCCGGGCAGGGATCAACGTGTGGCCGGCTGGAGCGGCCGTGGCTGGCTCGGGCGGCACGTCGATGTCTGGCCGTGCCTTGACCTCTTCTGTGATCCCGCTCGCGTTAGATGTGGGGATGTCCGGAAGCGGCTCCGTCACAGCAAAATCCACGGTATCCGCGTCCTCAGCGTGATCCTCGCCCTCGATAACGACCGGCGCAGCGCGATCCTCGCCCCCAAACGCGGCCACCCCCTCGGCCTCGGCCACGCGCCGCGCGGCAGCGCGTCTCACCTGGCCCGCTGCGGCGCCGTGCTTGTGACACACGTTCGAGCCGCGAACTGCCGAGAGACGGCACCGACTGCCGTCCCGCTTGTGCGCCTCGCACTGGCGCTTGATGGGCCGCTCAGCCATCGCCCTCGATAACGACCAGGCCGGAACCCGGGCACTCGTCGCTGAATTGCGCCACTGCAGCCTTGATCGCGTCAAGCGCGCCAGAGGCCACCAGGTTCGGGACCACGCCCTCATCCGGCCGGCGAACCCGGACACCCTGCTCCTCAAGCTTGAGCCTTAGAACCAAGGCGTCCCAGAACGAGTCGCAACGGATCGTCCGGAGCGCACCCATGACACCAGACGTAGACATAGACCGGCGCCCTTCAACCTCGCGCCTAGAGGATCCCGATTCTAATCCGCCATCCCAGGCTCGTGCCTCGGCCGGTACCCACACCGACTAGCAGCCAGGTGGCGGGTGAACCTCCAGCGCCGCCCGCGTCCCATAGCAACGGCAGATCATGGGGAGCCCGTGGCCCGCGAGGGGGGGTACAACGGCACCACGGGCCCCACAGGCCGCGCGGAGGGGGAGCAGCAACTCCACGCGGCTAACCCCGGCGGCCAGCGCGCTCCCGCCCACAGGCCGTCCTACACCGTCACCGACGACAGCCCCCGATTCCGTTGCACGCCGGGTGAACCCGCCCCGCTGCCCGCGTCGCAAGGAGGCAGAGGGAGCCATGCTCGACTACCACGGGCAGCACATCAGCTGTCGCAGGTGGGCGCGGCGCAGGGGCCTCACGCTGGCATGGCTGGCCCTGCTCGCGCTCCTGGCGGTGGCCGCCGCGGCCGTGGTGATCGCCGCCTACCGGGCCGACGCAGGCATCCGGTAACCGCAGCTCACACGCGGCCGGTACCACCCGGCCGGCAGCCCGGTGTGGACGGACTTGTTTAGGTGCTCTTGATCGCGGTAGCCGCTACTGCAGGTACCGGCGCCGCCGGGACTGGCCCTGCGCACATGGCGGTGGCGCCGCTGACATAAAGGACGCGGCCCGCGCCACGCCCCCCGCACGGGAGCCATCCCCCCGGCTCCAGGGAGCGGCGCGGGCCGCTCACCCGCCCCCAAGCCGCGGGCCGTGACCAGGCGGCCGGCCGTGCCGCTGCACTGGCACGGGCATGCCCGCCGGAACGACAATGCGGCCGTCGTCGCGCCCGATGCGCTGGCCGGTCAGCACGGGATGGAGGGCGGGCCCGGGGCCGGGCAATACGGGGGTGAGCCCGATCCCCGGGTCACATGGGGCTATTGACGTCATGCTCATCCCCGCTGGCAAAATCCGCATTTACCTCGGCTTTACCTAGTGTTCAGATAGCAGGCCCTCGACAACAACCTGACCCGGTTCGGCGCGCGGCTGTTGCCGCGGCCGGTACCCAGACCGACCCGGCAGCCCCCGCCGTGGCCGGGCTCGTTTACATGCTCCTGCTCGTGGTAGCGGAGACTGGGGCGTAGTGCCGCCGCCCTCGCTCAGGCAGGGAGCCTGTGGGTGCCGAGAACCATGTCACATGGCCTGACCTGGCCTCACAACGCTGGGCCGGAAGCCGTTAGTTTGAAGTTTTGGCCGCGCCGACACCTCATCCTCGGACACTGTCGGCGCCCGTGACCCTTCGCTTCGCCTACCTGGCCTCACTACGCGTGCTCGGCTGGCTGGCCCTGTTCGCCCGGTCAGATCTGGCCAAAGACGCCGAAATATTGATCTTGCGCCACCAGATCGCCGTGCTCCAGCGTCACGTCAAAGCACCCAGACCATCCTGGGCCGACCGGGCGGTCCTGTCCGCGCTGGCCAGATTGCTCCCCGACCGGCGCCGAAGCCAGCTTCGCCTGATCGTCTCACCACGCACCCTGCTGCGCTTGGCACGCAGCCATCGTCAAGCGCCATTGGGATTACCCGCACCGCTGTCCGGGACGGCCAGCTGTCCCGCGAACTGTCCGCGATCTGGTGCTGGAAATGGCGCGCAACAACCCGGCCTGGGGCTACCGGCGCATCCACGGCGAGATCACCGGCCTGGGCTACAAGGTCGCGCCGTGGACCGTCTGGAAGATCCTCAACGACGCCGGAATCGATCCGGCGCCGAACCGGCGTGGCCAGACCTAGCGCGAGTTCCTGGAAGCCCAGGCTCACACGATCCTGGCGGCCGACTTCCTCCACGTCGACACGGTGTTCCTGCGTCGCCTGTATGTCTTGTTCTTCATCGAACACGCCACCCGCCGAGTGCACATCGCGGGCCTCACCGCCCACCCCACCGGCGCGTGGGTGACCCAGCAGGCCCGCAACCTGCTGATGGACCTCGGCGATCAGGCCACCCTCAAGTTCTTGATCCGTGACCGGGACACCAAATTCACCGCGGCGTTCGATGCCGTGTTCACCGCCATCGGCGTGCGGATCGTCAAGACACCCATCC
>DASYQM010000123.1:0-12877 GCA_036005525.1 Streptosporangiaceae bacterium | reverse complement strand
GCAGGGCTTCACCCTGGAACCGCTGGCCCGCCTCGCCGGGTTCGGCCAGCCCACGACCAGCGGTCCCCTTCACGAGGAAACCATCGCCCGGCTGCGCCTGGCCGAAGCAGGCCTGGCGCGCCTGGACGAGCTGGCCGACAGCAGTGCCGCCCCCGACGAGGTGATCGACCGGCTCCGCAGCACTCTGCAGGCACGCATCGGTAACACTCGGGCGCGCCTGGACCAGAGTCCCGGCACCGAGCCGGGAGCCCCGACCGAGTGGGAGCTAAGGAGCGAACTCATCGCCGCGGAGCACGTCGAGCTGTGCCGGCTCTACGACGCCGGCACCATCAGCGCCGCCACCCGCAGACGGCTGCAGCGCGGCCTGGACCTGGAAACCACCCGGCTCGCAGAAGGGCAGCCATCCTGAAGGGCCGACTTCACCTTCTCCTGATGCCCTGATCAACCGCGATGAGCCTGAGACGGTAGCCGATGAGGGTCATGGTGTCCCGCCCTGTTGCTCGATCACGCGCGTGACGACGGTCAGGTCCTGGTCACCGAGCCCTTGGTCAACGGCCTGCTGCCATTCGTCGGCCAGGCAGGCAAGGGCGAGCAGCGGGGCGTCACCGGCCGCCTGGAGGGCCAGATGCACGTCCTTGAGCGCGAGCGACAGCGCGAATTGCGGAGAGAACTCGCCCTCGGCGATCCGCTGCAGCTTGGCCGTCTGCCACGGCGACACGAGCGGAGCGCCGCCCAGTGCGTCCACGACCGTCCCGGTCGCCAGACCCAGCTGGTGTGCAAGAGCTACCGAGGCGGACACCGCCTCATTCGCGAACGCCAGCCACGTGTTGTTCACCAGCTTCAGCCGTGTTCCGGCCCCCGTCTCACCGACCCAGATCGTGCGCTGGCCCAGCGCCCCGAATAGCGGAGCGACCCGCAGGCGTACCTCGCCGGGCCCGGACGCGAAGATCGTCAGCTCACCGCGTTCCGCCGGATCCTTACTGCCCGACACCGGCGCGTCCAGCAGCATCACATCAGGGCGCTCAGCGCTGGCCATGGCGGCGACGCGGTCGATCCCTGCCACGCCGATGGTGCTCATCTGGGCCCAGATCGCACCCGGAGCCAGCGCGGCGAGCATGCCCTGGTCCCGGGCGATGGAGATCACGGCATCGGTGTCGGTCACCATCGTGACCACGATCGCGGCCCGCCGTGCGGCATCGGCCGCCGACGTGGCGACCTGCGCGCCGCGCTCAACCAGGTCCCGGGTCGCCTCCATCGTGCGGTTCCAGACGATCACCGGGATACCGGTACGCAGCGCACTGGCCGCCATTCCGTGGCCCATAGCGCCAATGCCGAGCACCGCAACGGGCTCATGTGTCCCTGCCATCGGTTCTCCCTGCCGGATGCGCCAATTCGTGGGCCCTCTCAGCATCACATGCGCCCGCCCGCCGCATCCGGGCGCATGCGCCCCTGCCTGTCATACCCCAGCGGTACGGAACAGGCGGCCGATGAGGAAGGCGGCCGCGCCGGCGCCACCTCGCGCCGGAACCCCATCCCTACCCCACCGCTGCCACGTAGGAGAGCGGCAACTGCTCGTGCCTGAGTCAGGAGAGGCGTTGTCGAGGCTTGTCACGTCAGACCGCCGCCAGCGCCTCGGATTTGGTCACGGCTCGGCCCAGCGCACCGAATTCGTGCAGATCGCCGAACATCTCGATGCGGATGGACTGGTCCAGGCCGCCCACGCGGACCGGTTCGTAGCCGTCGGCGCGGATCAGGTCAGCGACCAGATCGCCTGCGGCGTCGTCGTCCGCAGCGTAGAACTGCACCGCACGCTCTGGCTCCCGCCATGCGGCCGCAGACAGTGTGGGGGCCGACAGCGTGCCGAACGCCTTGACCAGCCGTGCTCCGGCCGGCAACAGCCCGGCCAGGATCTGGCCCGAGGACTCCTGCTCGCCGATGACTTTGCGGTAGCCTCCGGCTCCGTCCGGTCCTACCGCATTGGTCGGGTCGACGATCACCTTGTCGGCGAGCTGCTCGCCGTAATTGGCGATGAGCTCCCTGAAGGCGTCGAGCCAGACGGCGAACACCAGCACGTCGGCCCGCTCGATCGCCTCGTCGATGCTCACCACTTCCGCGTGACCGCCGAGGCTGGAGGCAAGCTTCCGGGCGGCCTCCTGATCGCGGCCGGCCAGGAGGAAGTCCTGACCACTGGTCGCGAAGTTCGCCGCGAGCGTGCTGCCGATGTTGCCGGTGCCGATGATGGCAACGGTGCTGTCCGAAATAGTCACCTTGGTCCTTCTTTCGTGACGTGGTTTCCGCAGGAAGCCGGACCGAGCCGACTCCGGCGCGCTTTGTGGATCGGGTCGAGATGCATGCAGCCGCCGTTCACGTTCCAGCGCTGCTGCGCCGGGCCGCCGGTGGTGCCACGGCCGGTTCGAAGGCGGTCGAGAACAGGTAACTAGTGGCCAGGCTGCGGTACGGCCGCCATTTTTCGGCGATGTCGAGGACCTCCTGCTGGGTGGGGAGGTGATCGAGCTGATAGGCGGCCTGGACGGCCTTGCGCAGCGCCAGGTCGCCGGGAAGGACGACGTCCTCGCGGCCGAGCGCGATGAGCAGGGCGCCCTGCACTGTCCACGGGCCGATCCCCGAAATGGCCGTTAGCTGGGCCATGAGCTCGTCGTCGGGCAGGCCGCTCAGTACCTCCGGGTCCAGCCGGCCGTCCGACATGCGCTCAGCCAAGTCGCGCAGGGTGGCGATCTTCCGCCACGACAGCCCAGCCTCGCGTAGCTGGCCGGGATCGACGGCCAGCAGTTCGGTAGGCGAAGGCAGATGACCGCCGAACAAGGCCTCGATCCTGGCCAGGGTCCGGCGAGTCGCCGCCACCGATAGCTGCTGGCCGGTGACCTGGAACAGCAGGGCACCGAACAGATCCATCGGCGGCAGCTGGGCTATCCACGCCCGGGGATCGAGCTCCGGCCGTTCATCGATCAGCCGTGCAAGCACCGGGTCGGCATTGTGCAGGTAGGAGCGTGCTTGCCGCAGCCACGCGGCCGGGCTGGAATCCCCGGTCACTGCACCCGCTCCTCGCTCGCCTCGGCTTGTGCCGTTGTCACCCGGTCTTCCGCCGCGGCTGGCGTGCTCACCGAGCGCAGCGGCCCGCGGCGGAGCAGGGCTCCGGCGATGACGGCGCCGCACGCGAAGATGCCGGCGGTCCACCAGAACGCGGTGTCGTAGCCGTGTGCCAGCGCCAGCCCGGTCAGGGCCTGGCGGCCGATGAGCCGGGCCGCGGCGAGGTGGGTGGTGAGGTAGGAGGCGACGGCGCCGGCGAAGATGGTGTTCAGCAGCGAGGTGCCGACCGAGCCGCCGAGCATCTGCCCTACGGTGACGGTCGCGGAGGCGACTCCGGCGTCTTGGGGGGCCACGCCGAAGGTGCCGGTGTTGATCGCCGGCGCGATCACCATGCCCACGCCGACCCCGGCCAGGATGAGCGGGCCAAGCACGCCCGTGGTATAGCCGGTGTGCGGGCTCAGCTGGGCCAGCCAGGCCGCCCCGCCCGATGCGGCCAGCATCCCGGACGCGATCAGCGGCTTGGGCCCGACCCTGGGCATCAGCGCGATCGTGGACAGGTTGGCCGCGACGATGAGGCCGACGCTCATCGGCAGGAACACGACGCCGGTGAGGAGCGGCGAGTAGCCCAGCGTCTGCTGCAGGTAGTAGGTCAAGAACAAGAAGATCCCGAACAGCCCGGCCGTGCCGATGAGCATCGAGGCGTAGGCGCCGCCCCGGTTGCGGTCGAGCACCACCCGGGGCGGCAGCAGCGGGTGGGCCGCCCGGGCCTGCCACAGCGCGAACACCACGCCAAGCGCCACGCCGGCGGCCAGGAACCCGTAGGTGGACGGCGTGTGCCAGCTGTGCGTGGCCGCGTTGGAGAACCCGTAGACCAGGCAGAACACCGCGCTGGAGACCAGCACCACCCCGGGGATATCCAGCCGGGGCTTCACCGGGGACGGCTGCCGCCGCAGCAGCACCGCTCCGCCGGTGAACGCCACGCCAGCGAAGATCAGGTTCACATACAGCGTCCACCGCCAGGACAGGTATTCGGTCAGCGCGCCGCCGAGCAGCAGCCCGATCGCCCCGCCGGCCCCCGCGATCGCCCCGTAGACGGCGAACGCCCGGGCGCGGTCCTTCGGCGCGGTGAACGTGGTGGTCAGCAGCGACAGCGCCGACGGCACCAGCAGCGCCGCGAACGCGCCCTGGCAGGCCCGCGCGGTGATCAGCATGGCGAAGTTGACCGACGCGCCGCCGATCGCCGACACCACGGCGAACCCGGCCAGCCCGGCCAGGAACGTGACCTTCCGGCCCAGCAGATCAGCGAGCCGGCCGCCGAGCAGCAGCAGGCTGCCGAACGCCAGCGTGTAGGCGGTCACCACCCACTGCCGGTCCACGGTCGTGAAACCCAGCGCGCGCTGCGCCGACGGCAGCGCGATGTTCATCACCGTCAGGTCCAGGACCACCATGAGCTGCGCCAGGCCGATCACGCCCAGGATGAACCACCGCCGGTCCGGGGCCCTGCTGAGGGAGGTGGCATCGGGGGCACTGGTCATGGGATCGGCACCTTCTCGTTGCTGAATCCGGTACGGCCGAAGTTAGTGGCCATCACGGTGAGCGGCTGTCACCTGATTCTGGTGATTCGCGTTGTGGTGCGAGCTGGCGGATCTCGACCAGGTCCAGGCTGAGCGCCTCGATCTCAGCCAGCACCCCGTGGAGCGCCGACCGGTCCAAGATGCCGGTGAGCACGGTGTCGGCGCCGCGCCACTGCGGCACCAGCGTTGGGAATGCAGATAGCACTGTGGCGCCGAGGTGGCCGTGGATCCGGATCGCATACCGGGGGGGCGCTGGGTCCATGACGCCATGATTGAGTGCTGGCAGGTGAACCCTCATCACCAGGATCAGGTGAGGGTGCTAACGCGTAGGGCCTGCCGACAGTAGCCGCAGATCCCGCGCGCGCTGCACCGCCGCGGAGCGATCCCGGGCCTAGAGCTTGGCGTAGATGTTGCGGACGTGTGTGTTGACCGTGTTCACCGAGACGGACAGTTCGCTGGCGATCTCAGGCCGGGAGAGGTTGGTCGGGAGATATCGCAATACCCTGAGCTCGCTGGGGCTGAGTTCCTCCGTTTGCGGGATGGGGGACTGGTCTTTGGCCGCCAGGGATGAGCCGTGCAGGATATCGAGGATGTCGGCGAGAAGCGCGGCATGAGCCGTCTCATGCCGCGGCAGCGCCTCCAGCAGCTCGGCTGAGCCCGTGATCGCGAACGGCAGGACCAGCCGGTCCGCCTCGGCGAGGGCGAGGGCGCGTTCTGCGGCCTGGTTTGCCGCGCGCTGGTCACCGAGCTGGCGGTGGGCGAGCCCGGCCAGCAGATGGGTCACAACGAGCGTGACGTAACCGACGACCGGTGCCGTGCCGTCCAGGACATCTTCCACCGCGCGAAGAGCCGCGGCCGGATCACCTTCCGCGAGGGAGATCACCGCGCAGGCGTCACGGATTTCGCCCGAGCGGGCCCGGTCGTCATCGAGGGCCGCGAGACAGGCGCGGGCTTCGCCGGTCATCCCGAGGCGGGCCTGCGTGGCCAGCAGCCACCCGGTCACCTGGCTCGCCAGCGCGTGTGATCCTTCTAGCTGCGATCGCAGGTGTTCGGCCGCGCTGAACTCCTCGAGCGCCTCGCGGTGACGGCCGCGACAGGCATGCAGTATCCCCACTGTCAGGTGCAGCAGCAGCCTGATGTCCGGCCCGGTGTCTGTTTGCAGAGCCTGTTTGGTTCGCTGCAGCCATCGTTCGCCTTCGTCGAACTCACCCGTCCACACCATCACGCCGGCCAGCGTTACCAGAGCGGGCGCGGCGATGGGCTCTGTGCCCCAGCCGTGCCGCTCGGCGAGCGCTATCGCCTCCTGGCAACGCCGCCGGGCAGTGGCGAATGGGCGGATCTTCGACGCGAAACCGAGCTGCGCCAGGCAGCTGACTTCGAGGTAGGGCCGACCGATCTCCCGGGCCAGATCGGCGCCCTCCTGAAGGTGGCGTTCGGCGTCTTCAAGCCCGAGGGACCACGCCTCGGCGGTCCCCAGATTCATCAGCGCCACCGCGCGCAGGTCGCTGCCGAGCGCGATGTCCTCGCCGGACTGCCCGCTGACCGGGGAGGCAAGGAATTTAACCTGTTCGACGACGCCAGCCCAGCAGCCGCGGCGCCTCGCCAGCGACAGCTTCAGCGCCGCGATCGCCACCTGAAGGCGGCGCTGGCGACCGGGCGGCGTCGTCTCGGCATACCTCTCGGCGACCCCCCGGTGGGCGGCCGCCTCGTCCAGGCGCCCCTGTACAAGCTCAACACTTGCGTGCACTAGGGCCAGCTCAGGGTAATCCGCGCCCGGCGGGAAGGCCTGCACCAGCGCCTGCATGGTCTGCGTCTGCCCGTCGAGCGTCATGCTGAACGAATGGTCGGCGAGCAGCCGGGCCGCGGCGGGCCACTCGCCTGCCGCCTGGGTGTGCCGGATGGCGTCGACCACCTGGCCCTGCTGGGCGAACCATTCCGCGGCCCGCCGGTGCAGCTCCGGTACTTCTTCGGGCAGTCTCCGGCGTAGCTCCAGCCGCAGCAGATCCGCGAATAGGTGGTGGTAGCGAAACCACGTCCGCTCGGGGTCGAGCGATACAACAAACGCGTTCGCATCCTCGAGTTCCAGCAGGATCCGTTCTGAGCCAGGGTGGCCGGTCAGCAGATCGGCGAGTTCACCGTTGACCCGGTCAAGCAGGGAGGTGCGCAGCAGCAGATCCTTGACGTCGGCCGGCTGGCGCTCCAGCATCTCGGCGATCAGGTATTCGGCGACCGTGCGGTCGCTCCCGGAGAATTCGGCGACAAAACGCTCCGGATCGGGGTGATCAGCCAGTGAGATCGCCGCGAGCCGCAGGCCCGCGGCCCACCCTTCCGTCCGCTGGTGCAGCAGCGCCACTGCGGCTTCGGACAGCGCGATACCCGAGGCATCGAGAAGCTCGCGCGTTTCGCGCTCGCTGAAACGCAGATCTGCCGCGCGGATCTCGGCCAGCTCGCCTGCCAGGCGCAGCTGATGCAGGCGCAGCGGGAGGTCGCGACGGGTAGCCAGCACCACATGTACGTCGCCGGGAAGGTTCGTCAGCAACCGGGTGAGCTGGGCGAGCGCGTCCGGGCAGATCAGCTCGTGAAGATCGTCGATGACCAGGATGAGGCGGCCACGCTGGCCGGCGAGCTCCGCTAGCACCCGGTCGACCATCGCCCGCCCGTTGAAGTCGGGTGTCGCTGCTGGCGGTTCCGCACGGCTAGTGGGGGCGCAGGCCTGGCGGACCGCGGTGAGCAGGGCAAGCCAGAACTGCTGGGCGTCACGCTGGTCGCGTTGCACGTGCATGACGGCGAGCCGGTGCGGCTGCCCAGGACGGTCGGCCCACGCGCGCAGCAGCGACGTCTTCCCGCTGCCAGCCGGAGCCGAGATGATCGTCACCTTCCTCGTCGCTGCGCGATCCAGAGCGGCGAGAAGATCACCCCGGCCGATCAGCCCGGGCCCTGCCCGATCCACCGTCAAAGGCCTGCCTTGGTGCCTGCGCCCGACGCCCTGCCGCCGGCGACCCAGTCCTCTCGGTATCAGGCCAGCGCACAAAGTGTCAACGGCACGCGAATCGCCAGGATCCGGTGACGACCTTTCACCTGCCCAATGGCAAGCCTGGGCCTGTCGCGAAGGCTCGCACGGCTGGATAAGGACGTGCCCAAGATTGAAGGGGATGCGTCATGAGCGCTCATGTGGCGATCGTGGCCGGGGCGGGAGGTGCGCTTGGTCACGCGACGACGGCGGCCCTCGCCGCCAGCGGCCTCACGGTGGTGGCGGTCGACCGGAACGAGCGTGCGTTGCGTGAACTCGTCGGCAGTGCCCGCCCCGAAGTGGCCGACACCACCGACCCCGCCGCAGCGAAAAGCCTCATCGACCGGATCGCCGGCGAGGTTGGGCCCCCTGACGTGCTGGTGAACACCATCGGTACGTTCCGGCCAGGAGATGCGCTCACCACGACACCCGAGACGCTGCGGCTCATGATCGACGTCAACCTGGGACCCGCGCTGTGGCTGAGCCAGGCGGTGGCGCCGTATATGCGGCAGCAGGGCTCAGGCGCCATCGTGCACGTAACCGCCCGCCCAGGCATTGAGCCAACCGGCGGCATGGCTGCCTATAGCGCGAGCAAGGCCGCTCTCGTCCACCTGACACGCATCCTCGACGTAGAGCTTCGCCCGCACAGGATCAGGGTGAACGCAGTCGCGCCCCAGCTGCTCGACACCCCTGTCAACCGGGCCACATTCCCGGCCGAAGTGATGAAGCACGCGGCCGCGCCGGAGGCGATCGCCGGCGTGATCGCATTCCTCGTCAGCGATGCCGCAGCGCCGGTCAGCGGAGCGATACTGCCGGCGTACGGCGCTTGATGAATCACCATGATCCGGTGACGGCTTCTCACCTGGCTAGTGGCGAGCCTGGATCCGTCGTGAAGGTACGGCCGCCAGGGCACGTGCCCCGAGATTCCAGGGAGATACCGTGACATCACCAGCACTGCCCGACTATGCGCCGATCCCCCAGTCCGCGCTCGGCCCGGCCCTCAACGACCAGGGGTATTACGTCGGGCGGGTGGAGCGGAACCTCTACTGGGTCACCGACGGGGTCTACCAGTCGGCGTTTTTGACCACCGCCGACGGCGTCGTGGTGTTCGACGCACCCCCCTCCATCGGCGGCAACCTGCGGCGGGCGGTGGACGAGATCGCCGCCGCCAACGGCGTGCCCAACACCGTCACCCACTTCGTCTACTCCCACCACCACGCCGACCACGCCGGCGCGGCCTCCCTGTTCGGCGGCGACGTGACCCGCATCGGCCACGCCGAGACCCGGCGGCTGCTGGCGCGCGACGACGACCCGGGCCGGCCGGTACCGGAGATCACCTTCACCGACCGCTACACCCTGCAGGTCGGCGGCGAGCGCGCCGAACTGGCCTGGCACGGCCCCAACCACACCCCCGACAACATCTACATCCACTTCCCCGGCCACGACACCTTGATGTTCATCGACGTCATCAACGCCGGGTGGGTCCTCATCTACAACCTCAACCTGTCCGAAGACGTCATCGGCTACATCGGCGCCCCCGCCATCGCCCTGTCCTACCCATGGACCCACTTCATCTCCGGCCACCTCGGCCGCCTCGCCACCCGCGACGACGTCGCCGTCCACCAGCAATACATCGCCGACATCGAAGCCAGCGCTAAAGAAGCGCTGACCGCGGTCGACCCGGTGCCCTTCTACATCGCGGCCGGGCAGAACGTCTGGGCCGGCGTCAAGGCCCACCTCGACACCGTCACCGAGCGCGCCGCCGCGCCCGTCATCGCGAAGTACACCGGCGTCCTGGCCGCCGCCGACATCGAGGAGTTCACCAGGACCACCACATTCCAGATCATGCAATCACTGCGCCTCGACCACGGCCTCACCGTCAGCGGACCGGCGGTCCACCCCTGACCAACGCACCCGGGGCCGGGCAAGAGCCGGCCCCGGTGCGGGTCCGGCTGGCGAGCCCGCCGCGGCCGACGCGCCGCCCTGATCATCAAGACAGGAGGCTATCCGGCTATGAAAGTGGCACTCACCGGTGCAACCGGGTACATCGGATCTCACGTACTAACCGAACTGCGCGAGCACGGCCACGAGGTGACCGCGCTGGTCCAAGACGGCTCCCGGGCTGACATCGTCACCGCCCGCGATGCCAAGGCCGCCGTCGTCGACCTCTACGACCGGCCGGCAGTGGTGAGCCTGCTGAAGGATGCAGACGGGGCCATCCACACGGCCAGTCCCGGCGACGCCACCACCGCCGGCCTGGACTCCGCGGTGGCCGATGCCGTGATCGAAGCGTTCGCCGGCACCGGCAAGCCCTACATCGAGATCAGCGGTGCGTGGGTCTACGGGGACAACATCTCCATCACCGAGCAGTCCCCGTTCCATGCGCCGGCGCTGGTGGCGTGGAAGGAGCCGATCGAACGCCGGGTCCTCGGGGCCACAGGCATGCGCGCAGTCGTGATCGTCTCCGGTACCGCCTACGGTGACGGCGGGGGAGCGATCCCCGGGGCACTTCTCGCCTCCCCCCGCGACGACGCCGGGAACTTGATCATGCTCGGCACCGGGCAACAGCACTGGTCGACGGTGCACGTCGCGGACCTGGCGGATTTCTTCCGGCGTGTCCTGGAAGATGATTCGGCTCGCGGCCGCTACGTCATCGGTAACGGAGTCGACTCCACCGTTGCCGAACTGACCGAGGCGGCCGCGGTCGCGGTCGGCGCGCCGGGAGCGGTCCCCGGTTCCGAGCAGGAGGCTCGGGCCCGCCTGGGCGACTATTTCGCCGAGGTCCTGCTGCTCGACCAGGGCACCGACGCGGCCAAGGCCCGAGCCGAGCTCGGCTGGTCTGCGTCCCATCCGTCGCTTGTCGACGAGTTCCGTTACGGAAGTTACCGCAAGTGACAGGCGGTTGACCGACGGCTCAGACGGTCCCGCAGCTGCCGCTCGGGGCGGCCGCCGGGTCACCCACGTGGCCGGCTGCCTTGCCGACGCCGCGGTCTAACCGTTATCGCCTTGCGCGACCCGAGAAAGGGGCATCAGCCATGTCCGCGACCATCGCCCCCGGAGCCGCCGCCGGCTCGGGCGCGGCGCCTGACCGCGAGCAGGCCGCGGTAGCTTCGGCTTCCCGGCCCTGCCGGTCCCAGGGCTCGGTGCTCAGGCCGGGCAACCATGTCATCGTGGTGCTGGGGGTGACCGGTGATCTGGCCCGGCGCAAGCTGCTGCCGGGGCTGTTCCACCTGGCAGCGGCCGGCCTGATGCCCGAGCGGTACCAGATCATCGGCTCCTCCCGCCGGGATATGAGTGGCGAGCAGTTCCGCGAGCACGCCACCAGGCGATCGCCGACTTCGGGACCGTCCAGCCCGCCGGGGCCGCCTGGCAGGCCTTCGCCCGCAGGCTCTCGTTCGCCAGCGCGGACCCGGCCCATACCCGCGCGCTGGCCGCGGCGATCGCGGCCGCGGAGCGGCAGATCGGCGGCTCGCCGGGGAGGCTGTTCCACCTCGCGATCCCACCAGCCGCCTTTGTGCCGACGGTGACCATGCTCGGTGCCGCTGGCCTGGCCTCCGGGTCCCGCGTCGTCATCGAGAAGCCGTTCGGCACCGACCTGGCCTCCGCCCGCGCCCTGAACCAGACCGTGCACGCCATCTTCGGCGAGTCCCAGGTGTTCCGGATCGACCACTTCCTCGGTAAAGAGTCGGTCGACAACATCCTGGCCTTGCGGTTCGCCAACGGCCTGTTCGAGCCGGTCTGGAACCGCCAGCACATCTGCTACGTGCAGATCGACGTGCCCGAGACGCTGTCGATCGAGGGACGCGGCGGCTTCTACGACCAGACCGGCGCCTACCGGGACATGATCGTCACCCATCTGTTCCAGGTGCTGGGGTTCGTGGCCATGGAACCGCCCACCTCGCTGGACGCCAGGCACCTGCGTGACGAGACAGCCAAGGTCTTCGACGCGGTGAAGCCGGCCGATCCCGCGCACGTGGTGCGAGGCCAGTACGCCGGCTACCGCGACGAGCCTGGCGTGGCACCGGGCTCGGGCACCGAAACGATGGCGGCGGTACGGGCCGAGGTCGACAACTGGCGATGGTCGGGAGTCCCGTTCTTCCTGCGCTCTGGCAAGCGCCTGGCCGCCAGCCGCCAGGTGGTGACGCTCGGCTTCCACCAGCCGCCGCTGCGGATGTTCCCGATCCGCGACAGCCTGAACGGGCGGCACAACGAGATCGTTATCGACTTCGCCGATCCCGGCTCGATCACGGCCAGCTTCCTGGCCAAGGAACCCGGCGCCCAGATGAGGCTCGGCGCCGCCGAGATGACCTTCCGCTACGCCGACTCTTTTGCTACCGCCAACACCCTGGAGAGCTACGAGCGGCTCCTGCTGGACGCCATGCTCGGCGACCAGTCCCTGTTCACAAGCGCCGACGCAATTGAACGCCTCTGGGAGATCTCCGCTCCGCTGCTGGACAACCCGCCCCCGGTTCAGCCCTACGCCCCAGGCTCCTGGGGCCCGCAGCCTGCGCTCGACCGCCTCAGCGCCCCCTACCACTGGCACCTGCCCGGCTCACCATCATGAAATACCGGTGCGCAGGTCCAGCCGGAGTTGCCTGTTGTCCTGGCTCAGCAGCCGCCGACGGATGGCCGTAGGTTGCCTGGTATGGCGGCTGGTGATGTTCCGGTGCCGGGGACCTTGCCCACGGTTATCGGCGTGCGCGGGGCCCGGCACAACAACCTGCGCGATGTCGACGTCGACGTACCGTTGTGGCGGACGGTCGCGGTGGTCGGCGTGTCCGGGTCGGGCAAGACGTCGCTGGCCATCGGCACGCTGTACGCCGAGGGCATGCAGCGGTTCCTGGAGAGCCTGAGCACCTACAGCCGACGGCGGCTGACCCAGGCCCAGCGGCCGGACGTGGACCGGATCGACCACCTGCCGCCCGCGCTCGCGCTGAGGCAGCGTCCGCCAGTACCGGGGCCGCGCAGCACGGTCGGCACCATGTCAGAGGTACTTAACGTGCTGCGCCTGATGATGTCGCGGCTGGGCTCGCACCTGTGCCCGAACGGTCACCGCGTCGGGCCGTCGGTCGCCACCCAGGGCATGGAGGTCGTCTGCCCGGTCTGCGGCGCGCGCTTCGAACCTCCCAGCGCCGAATTCTTCGCCTTCAACTCCTACGGCGCGTGCCCGGCCTGCCACGGCCTGGGCGTGCGGTCCGAGGTCGACATCAGCACCCTGGCTCCCGACCCGGACAAGACGATTGAG
>DASYQM010000122.1:0-2250 GCA_036005525.1 Streptosporangiaceae bacterium | reverse complement strand
CCCGCCCTCGAGCACCACCGTGGGGTTGCGGTGGCCGGTGCAGCGCAGAAACAGCCGCCGGCCGCCGATGTCGAACCAGCCCGAGAAGCGGCCCTTGGGCACGACCACGGGTGGGGCCTGTTGCAGGTCCAGGTACTCGATCCGCGCCGGACGCCCATCGGTGACCCCGATCGGCACCGCTCCGCGCTCGCCGGTCGCGCTCTGCACCATCGCCACGGCCTCCCGGGCCCTCGGTGGGTAGGCGAAGCCGACGAAGGTGAAAGGCCCACGCTCGGCGACGTTCTGGCGGAAGAACTGGAGGACCACATCCGGCGGCCACACCACGGAGAGGAACTCGGCCGAGACATGGCCCCGGACCTCGGCCTCGGTCAGCGTGGCGGCCTCCCCGGCGAGCTGGGCCAGCACCCACTGGAGCTGCCGGCCGAGCGGGCCGGCGGGCAGGATGGCCTCGGCGCAGGTCTTGATCCGGTACGCGTCGACCTTATTGCAGTAGTGCGCCTGCTGGCTGGGAGTCGTCGCCTCGGCAGTGGCCGTGGTGCCGGTGGTGACCAGCACCGCCAGCACCGCCGCGGCGGCAAGCGCGGCCATCATCAGGACCGCACGCCGCAGCGCACCTGTCAGCTGTCTTTTCATGGCTTCCTCCCCCCACTCGCTGAATCCGCCCGCGTATTCCTCCAGTGGCGGACAGCTCTGACACCGCACATTGCGAGACCCGCGTCAGGCAATCCAGCGGTAACACGTTCGCCAAGGGACGGCAAGGACTGACCGGCGGGTAACGCATTCCTCCTGGCTATTGGCGGGCTAAACCGTATGCCCGGAAAGAAAGCGGCCGCCGCCAGCGGAACGGCACGGCGGCCAGCCCGGTGCCCCGGGAGCGGGACGTTTGGAGCCCGGCCAGGAACCTGGCGGTGTTCTGCAACGCTGCGCCCGGCTGCCGGTCGGTATGGTACCGGCCGCGCCATGAGCGGAGCACCTAGAGGCACAGCAGACCCGGGGCCGCGCAGGAATCCGGCGCAGCCCCTTCGCGGGTACTGACCAGCCGTTACAGGTCTACCGGCCCTGCGGCGCGGATGAGCAGCTCGAAGGCGACCGGTGGCTTGGTCTGGCTGCACTTGCCGTGTGAGCGGGCGGCAACGATCAGGATGTGCAGCCGGAACGTCCCATGGCCGCTGATCCCGGCATACTTGCCGGTCCCGCCCAGCAGCTTGTAGGTGCCGTGCTGGTTAACGGTGCCCAGACAGGTGCGCGGGTTGAACGACTGCGGCCCGGTGGGGTTTGAATGCCTGAGCCTAATCGTGCCATTGGGGAACTTCAGCGTGTCGGTGTTGTTGCTGGTTTGGATGTCGACGCCCCCGGCGGTGAACACGCCGCGGGCGATCACCGTGTTGTTGGCCGTCTCCGAGGTGGACATGAACTGGAAACGCTCGATTCCCGAATCGCCTGACCGGGCGGCATGCGGCGCCGCAGTCGCGGCGACGAGACCCGACAGGGCAAGCGCCTCAGCGGCCAGCATGGAGCCTGCCGCAGCCAGCAGGCGGAGGTGGTTTTTGCGCATGGCGTACTCCCCCTCAAACGGATGACCCCCGGTCCCCGTGGAGCGGGCACGAGGACCGCTCTTGGCAATACATTACGGACAGTTAGCCTGCGTGTGAGCAAGTGTGAACGTGGAACCCACGGCGAGCCCGGGCCAGACCGGCGGCACCATCACCATGCCCGGCCCAAACCCGGTCACCGCCACGCCCCGGCCGGGCCCGCTGTGGGCACTCATGTGGCTGCGACGCGGCGCCGGCTGCCGCTCGATCTGGTACAGGCCCGGCATGAGCCGCAGGCCTTACCGGGTCAGACCGGTCACCACCCCACCGTCACGGGCCTTCTGCTCGGCAATCTCGGCATCGGGCTGAGCTGTGGCTGGTGTGTCGGCAAGCACAACCGCCGTCATGCCCACCCCAACCAGGAGGACGCCGACCCCGACATCGCCGCCGGCGCGCTGGCGTTTACTGCCGCGCAGGCGCGCGCCGCCGCAGGCGAAGGCCCGCACTGCCTGGATCGTGCGGCCCCGTTATCCCGGCCTCTTCAGGCGGGATTCAGATGATGAATAGCGCTATCGCAGCGAACTGGCACGTCGCGGCGGCGCAGACGTAGGCGTGGAAGATCTCGTGGTAGCCGAACACCGACGGGTACGGGTCGGGCCGGCGGCGATGGTAACAAATCGCCCCGGCCGTGTAGAGCAGGCCGCCAGCGAGCACCAGC